>NZ_FO538765.1:0-303125 GCF_000968135.1 Magnetospira sp. QH-2
CGGACATCAATGAAAGCTTGTGCCATACACAGGCCGGGGTCCGAGACGGAATACAGGCCGGACTATCATGGTAGGACATGATCCCAAGGGGACCCGTAATGGGACCCGCCGGGGACCGAAGGCGCAGCGGTGAAGGGCGATTTTGACGATGAATGCTGACGGTAGCCATTTGGAAGGCCAATGGACGCGGGTCTGTACGCGCATGCGCGGCGAGATCGGTGAGGCGGCCTTTCGCAGTTGGCTGAAGCCCATGGCGGTACATGGTGCCGAATCGGGCATGGTGCGCCTGGCGGCCCCGACCCGATTCATGCGCGACTGGGTGCTGGATCACTATGCCGATCGCCTGCGGGCCTTCTGGGGCGACGAGAATCCAGAGATTCGCACCATTGACGTGGTGGTACAGCAAAGCCGTACGCCGTCGGTGCTCAAGGAATCCAGCGTGCCCGAATCGCCTGCCGCCGGTCGGGCCGAGGCCGGCGCGGCGCGGGCGTTGAATCAGATGCAGGCCGATGACGGCATTTCCGTGCCCTTGGACCCGCGTTTCACCTTCGACCGATTCGTCATCGGCAAGCCCAATGAGTTTGCCTATGCCGCTGCCCAACGGGTGGCCGAGACCAAGAATGTGGCCTTCAACCCGCTGTTTCTCTATGGCGGGGTCGGGCTGGGCAAGACTCACCTGATGCATGCCATCGCCGCCCATATCCGCGACAACGATCCCAATCGCCGGGTGGTCTATCTGTCGGCGGAAAAATTCATGTACCGCTTCATCCGCGCCCTGCGCGAACAGCGGGCGGTGGACTTCAAGGAGCATTTCCGCTCGGTCGATGTGCTGATGATCGATGACGTGCAGTTCATCGGCGGCAAGGAATCGACCCAGGAAGAGTTTTTCCACACCTTCAATGCCCTGGTGGATCAAGGGCGGCAGATCGTGGTCTCCGCCGACAAATCCCCGTCGGACCTGGAGGGCATGGAAGAACGCCTGAAATCGCGCCTGGGGTGCGGTCTGGTGGCCGATATCCATGCCACCACCTACGAGCTGCGTCTGGGCATCCTCGAATCCAAGGCCGAGCACCTGGGCATTCAGGTGCCGCAAAAGGTCTCCGAATTTCTGGCCCACAAGATCACCTCCAATGTCCGCGAGCTCGAAGGGGCACTCAATCGGGTCATTGCCCACTCTCAGCTGGTGGGTCGCGACATTTCGGTGGAAAGCACCCAAGAGGTGTTGCACGACCTGCTGCGGGCCAACAACCGCCGCATTACCATCGAAGAGATCCAGAAAAAGGTCGCCGAGCATTTCAATATCAAGATGGCCGATATGCATTCCGCCCGTCGGGCCCGGGCCGTGGCCCGCCCGCGGCAGGTGGCCATGTATTTGTCCAAGCAACTGACCAGCCGGTCACTGCCCGAAATCGGCCGTAAATTCGGCGGTCGCGACCATACGACGGTGATGCACGCGGTGCGCAAGGTGGATGAGTTATGCGACGGTGATGCCGGTTTCGCCGAGGACGTGGAACTGCTGCGTCGGATGCTGGGTGGCTGATCCCGGAATCTCGCCGAGTCGCCGACGTTTTTGCTTCGGAATTCAGAGCCTTTCCCCCTATAATGGGCCCCCTTTGCCGGTGCGCCGTTCAGGCTGTTGGTGAAGAGGGGTTATCGTCCATTTCTTCAGTTCATAGTCGGATCTTCTGATACCCATGAAAATCACTCTGGAACGCGCGGACCTGCTGAAGGTCTTGAGCCATGTGCAGAGCGTCGTGGAACGCCGCACCACCATTCCCATCCTGTCAAATGTCAAGATAGAGGCCGGAGATGGTCGCCTGGGCCTGAACGCCACCGACATGGATCTGGACATGGTGGAGAGCCTGGAAACCGACGTGGAGGCACCCGGTGCCACCACCGCGCCGGCCCATACGCTGCACGATATCGTCCGCAAGCTGCCCGATGGGGCCCAAGTCTCGCTGGAGACCTCCGGCGACGATTCCGAGCTGACCCTGAAAGCCGGTCGCTCGCGCTTTACCCTGGCCTGCCTGCCGACGACGGATTTCCCATTGATGGCCAGCGGCGATCTGCCCCATACCTTCGCCCTGTCGGCGGGGGAACTGCGCGGACTGATCGACCGGACCCGCTTTGCCATCTCCACCGAGGAAACCCGCTACTACCTCAACGGCATCTATTTGCATGCGGCCCAGCGCGACGGCGTGGATGTGTTGCGTGCCGTGGCCACCGACGGTCATCGCCTAGCCTCGGTCGAGGTGCCGCTGCCGCCCGGGGCCGCGGGCATGCCGGGCGTCATCGTGCCGCGCAAGACCGTCACCGAATTGCGCAAGCTGATCGACGAGACCGGCGACGATGTTTCGATCTCCCTGTCCGAGACCAAAATCCGCTTTGCCTTCGATTCGGCGGTGCTAACCTCGAAACTGATCGACGGCACCTTCCCCGACTATGAACGGGTGATTCCGCAGGCCAACGACAAGCTGGTGGACGTGGATCGTCGTTTGTTGGCCGAGGCGGTGGATCGCGTATCGGCCATTTCGGCGGAGAAATCGCGGGCCATCAAACTGGGCATCGTCGATAGCACGCTGACCCTGGCGGCCTCCAGCCCCGATGCCGGTTCGGCGACGGAGGAAGTGGAAATCGCCTATGGCGGTGACTCGGTGGAGATCGGCTTCAACTCCCGGTATCTGCTCGATATTTTGCAACAGGTCGAGGGCGATTCCGCTCAGATGGCTTTGTCCGATGCGGCTTCGCCGACCATTCTGCGCGATGCCGGGGACGCCAGCGCCATTTATGTGCTGATGCCGATGCGCGTATGAGGCCGATGCGCCCATGACCATTCGTATGGCGGCCGAACCCAGGGAGCGGGACCCCATGTCCGACGCCAAACCCCGGTCGATTCCGGATCCGGGCGAGGGCCGGAACAGGTTGGCAGTGGAACGCCTGACCTTGTCGGATTTCCGCTGCTATGCCTTTCAGCGCTTCGAGACCGGCGGCGACCCGGTTGTGCTCACCGGACCCAATGGCGCGGGCAAGACCAATGTATTGGAGGCCCTGTCCTTTCTGGTGCCGGGGCGAGGCTTGCGCCGGGTGCCGTTGAACGAGCCCAGCCGCGTGGGTGGCAAGGGCAACTGGGCGGTGGCGGCGCATCTGCAAACCCCGGTGGGCGGGGTGGATGTGGGTACCGGCCTGGAAACAAGCACCGAGGGCCGCGAGAAGCGCCTGGTCCGTATCGATGGCGAACCAGCACGCAATCAATCGGCTCTGGCCGAAGTGGTCAATGCCGTGTGGCTGACGCCGCAGATGGATCGGCTGTTCCAGGATGGCCCCGGCGCCCGGCGCCGGTTTCTCGATCGTTTGGTCTTTGGTTTCGATCCGGCCCATTCGGGGCGTCTGACCGGCTATGACCATGCTCTGCGCGAGCGCGGCAAACTGTTGCGCGATTCCCTGGACTCGGGGCGGCGTCCGGACGAGGCCTGGCTGGCGGGGCTGGAAGAGACGATGGCGGCGCGGGCCGTGGCCATCGTGGCGGCGCGCAAGGACATGGTCGAGCGATTGAACGATGCTTGTGCCTTGGCCAGCGGACCATTCCCCCGCGCCGGGTTGAGCCTGAATGGGACGCTGGAAGACTGGCTGGGCAATGCGCCGGCCTTGGACGTGGAAGAGCGATTGCGTCAGACCCTGGTCGGTTCACGCCCCACCGACGGGGAACGCGGCGGCGCCCCGGTGGGGCCCCATCGCTCGGACTTGGAGGTCCGCCACGGGATCAAGGATCTGCCTGCCCACCTCTGTTCGACGGGCGAGCAAAAGGCGTTGCTGATCGCCATTATCCTGGCCGATGCCCGCATGCGGGCCTTCGAGAGGGATGCGGCGCCGCTGGTCCTGCTGGACGAAGTGGGCGCGCATTTGGACGAAGAGCGGCGCGAGGCGCTGTTCGAAGAACTGTTCGGTCTTGGGGCTCAGGCCTGGATGACCGGCACCGATCCGGCCCTGTTCGCGCCCTTGCGCGGTCGGGCGCGGTTTTTTCATGTGGAAGACGGGGTTGCGGCCCCAAAGGATTGAGAGATGAGCGAGACCACCGATACCCCCGAAAACGCCGACGACTATGGCGCCGGATCCATCAAGGTCCTCAAGGGCCTGGAGGCGGTGCGCAAGCGTCCGGGCATGTATATCGGCGACACCGATGACGGCACCGGCCTGCATCACATGGTCTACGAGGTGGTGGACAACGCCATCGACGAAGCCCTGGCCGGTCATTGCGACACGGTGACCGTGACTCTCAACGCCGACGGCTCGGTGACGGTGACCGACAACGGTCGCGGCGTGCCGGTGGATATCCACGAGGAAGAAGGCGTTTCGGCGGCCGAGGTCATCATGACCCAGCTGCACGCGGGCGGGAAATTCGATTCCAATTCCTACAAGGTCTCCGGCGGCCTGCACGGGGTCGGCGTCTCGGTGGTCAATGCCCTGAGCGAAACCCTGGAACTGCGGGTATTCCGCGGCAATCAGGAATACTGGATGCGGTTCCGGCATGGCGATGCGGAAGCACCGCTGAAGATCTTGGGCCCCGCCAATGGCCAGACCGGCACCCATGTGACCTTCCTGCCCTCCAAGGAAACCTTCACCCAGACCGAATTCGACTTTGCCACTTTGGAACACCGATTGCGCGAACTGGCCTTTCTCAATTCCGGCGTACGGCTGTCTCTGACCGACGACCGTCATGTGGAGCCCAAGGCGGTGGATCTGCATTACGAAGGTGGGCTGGTGGAGTTTGTCCGCTATCTGGACCGATCCAAGAACGCCCTGATCCCGGAGACCGTCTCGTCCATGGGCGAAAAGGACGGGGTGACCGTGGAAATCGCGCTGCAATGGAACGACAGCTACCACGAGACCATGCTCTGCTTCACCAATAACATTCCGCAGCGTGATGGCGGCACCCATTTGGCCGGTTTCCGCGGCGCCCTGACCCGCACCATCAACAGCTACGCGACCAAATCGGGGATCACCAAAAAGGAAAAGGTCGGCATCACCGGCGACGATGCCCGCGAAGGCATGACCTGTGTGCTTTCGGTAAAGGTGCCGGACCCGAAATTCTCTTCGCAGACCAAGGACAAGCTGGTGTCGTCGGAAGTGCGCCCGATCGTCGAGAGCGTCGCCGGGGACCGCCTGGAACAATGGTTCGAGGAGCACCCCAACGAGGCCAAGCGGGTCATCGGCAAGATCGTCGAGGCCGCCGCCGCCCGCGAGGCGGCGCGCAAGGCCCGCGAACTGACCCGCCGTAAGGGGGCGTTGGATATCTCCACCCTGCCCGGCAAGCTGGCCGATTGTCAGGAGCGCGACCCGAAGCTCAGCGAACTGTTCATCGTCGAGGGTGATTCGGCCGGCGGGTCGGCCAAACAGGGTCGCGATCGACGGGCCCAGGCCATCCTGCCCCTGCGCGGCAAGATCCTCAACGTGGAGCGGGCCCGCTTCGACAAGATGCTCGGCTCGGCGGAAATCGGCACCTTGATCGCCGCCCTGGGCACCGGCATCGGACGCGAAGATTTCAACATCGAGAAATGCCGCTATCACAAGATCATCATCATGACCGATGCGGACGTGGACGGTTCGCATATCCGCACCCTTTTGCTCACCTTCCTTTATCGTCAGATGCCCGAAGTGATCGAGAAGGGCTATCTCTATATCGCTCAGCCACCCCTTTATCGGGCCAAGCGCGGATCGTCGGAGGTCTACCTCAAGGACGACGCGGCGATGGAGGAATACCTGATGAATACCGCCATTTCCGAAGGCGCTGTGCTGACCCTGGCCGATGGCCAACAGGTGGCGGGCGACGACCTGAAGGTCCTGGTGGAATCGGCCCGGGGCATGAAGAGCCTGCTCAACGGGCTGACCAACAAGGTGCCCCTGGCGGTGGTCGAGCAAGCCGCGATTGAGGGTATTCTGACCGAAGACCTGCTCACCGATCCATCCCGTGCCGCCACGGCCGCGACAGCGGTGGCCGCGCGTCTGGAATTCTTCGCCAGCGAGGCGGAAAAAGGCTGGCAGGGCTCGGCGGATAGTGCCGCTGTTCAGCTTTTGCGTACCCTGCGCGGGGTCACCGAGGTGCATCGTCTGGACAAGGCGATCTTGCATAGTGCCGAGGCCCGGCACCTGAACGAGGCGGCGGATGCCCTGCGTCAGACCTATGGCGCGGCGGCCAAGCTAATGATCAAGGAGCGGGAGCTGCCGGTCAATGGCCCGGTAGACCTGTTCGACGGCATCATGGAGGCCGGGCGCAAGGGCATTTCGGTGCAGCGCTACAAGGGTCTGGGCGAGATGAATCCGGAACAGCTTTGGGAAACCACGCTCGATCCCAATGTACGCTCCTTGTTGCAGGTGCGGGTCAGCCACGCCGACGAGGCCGAGGAGGTGTTCTCCACCCTCATGGGCGACGTGGTCGAGCCGCGCCGGGAATTCATTCAGTCCAATGCGTTGAAAGTGGTCAATTTGGACGTGTGACCGGGTTGAGGCCGCTGGAGATCAGCGGTGCCTGATCCGCTGTCTGCCAGGGGACCGGGGGCCACCAGCGGGTGACCGCGGGAGGCTGGGCGGGCTCGATGCTTTCTCCCGGTCGTGGAACCGCCACAGGCACCCCCGCCTGATCCGCCGCCGCCAGCAGGCGCTCCACCGGTTCCGTCCAGGCGTGAAGCGCCAGGTCAAAGGTTCCCCAGTGCACCGGGATGAACAGGCCGCTCCCCAAGGCACGACGGGCCTCGATGGCCTGTTCCGGGCCGATATGAACATCCGGCCATAGGGCATTGTAGGCCCCGATCTCCATGAGAACCGCATCAAATGGCCCCAGCCGCTTGCCGATCTCGCCAAAGGTCGGGAACATGCCCGTATCGCCGCTGTAGTAGATCCGATGCTTCGGCCCCGCAATGACCCAGCCGGACCACAGGGTTTTGTCCCTGTCCGCCATGATCAGCGAGCGACCGGAAAAGTGACGGGCCGGGGTGGCGGTAAAGGAAAGATCGCCCAGGGAAAATGTCTCCCACCAGTCCCGTTCGATGATCCGCTGCGGCGCCACGCCCCAGGTTCGCAAATGGCCGCCGACACCCAGGGGGACAATGTAGAGCGGGACCCGATCTCCGAGCGCCTGAACGGCCTCTTGGTCCAAGTGGTCGTAATGGTCGTGGGAAATGACCACGGCATCGATCTCGGGCAGGTCCGCCAGTGAAAGCGGGGGGCGGTGAAACCGCTTGGGTCCCATCCAGCGGAGCGGGGAGGCGCGCGTGCTCCATACCGGGTCGACCAGGATGCGGCGGTTTTCCATTTCCACCAGCAGGGTCGAATGACCGAGCCAGGTGATCCGCAGCCCGGTTTGGGGTGGCAGGGCGAAGTCGCTGGCCACACGATCCATCACCGGCAGGGGATCCCGGGGAACGGTATTTTCCGCTCCCCGCATCCATTTGAAGAGCATCTCCAAGAAGCTGGACTCGATGACCGGTCGTTCGTTGACGAATTTGCCGTCCCGCCACTGGGGCGAGGTGGTGATCGCCCCTTGCCCTTGCGCCTGGTCACTCGTGGACCCTTCGGCGCCCAGCCCCAGGGCCAATCCGCTTCCGGCCAAGCCGACCAGGCCCAGCACCGCCGCGAGTTTGGTCTTCCGCTTCATCGGGATCCCTCGATTCCAGCCAACAGGCCTTGCACTTCCGCCAAGGTTTCCTTGTTGATCCGCGCGACGAGATATTTGCCGCGCTTCTCGGTCACAATCAGGTCGGCGTTGGACAGTTCCTTGAGGTGATGGGAGATCGTCGGCGCGCTGAGCCGGAGCATGCTGACGATCTCGCTCACATTGCAGGGCGGCCGCTCAAAATCCGATTCTTCCTGTTTGGCGATTTCCAGATACAGCGCCAGGCGGTTCTCGTTGGATAGGGCCTTCATGATCTTGGCCAAGCGCTTGGCGTCCATGACCGCTTCTTCCTCGATATTTCGATGATTGTCTAATTGTAAAACTATCGAATCAAGTTTGTCAAAGATAATGGTCCGTCGGTGGCCAATTGATTCGGATCCTAGCCCTGTGCCACACTAACGAAGTACGCCAACCCAAGGAGCCCCCATGAAAGCCGAAAAGCTCAATCAGGTTCTCGCCGAGCATCAGCAATGGGGCGCCGATGTGGCCTCCGGGCATCGGGCGATCCTGGTCAATGCGGAGCTGGAAGGGGTCGACCTGCGGGGGGTGAACCTGTCCGATGCGGACCTGCGCGGCTCCAACCTGACCAATGCGGATCTGGCCCGGGCCAATCTTTCGGGCGCCAATCTGTCTTTTTGCAATCTGCGCAATGCCAATCTGCGCGAGGCCAATCTGTCCTATGCCGATCTCACCGAGGCCGACCTGCGCGGCGCCGATCTGAGCAACGTGGATTTCACCGGCATCGAGGTCTGGCGCTGCAATTTCAAGGGCGCGCGCATCCATCCGGAGATGCTGCATTGGATCATCGGCTGTCGCCTGCCATAACATCTAAATTCGTGGTAGAATGGACGACTCGTTCCTTCAATCGAGAGGGTCGTCCCATGCTGACATCCCCCCAGGTTCCCCAGGCCTTTATGCTGGGCTCCGCCGCCGTCAATCTGTCGGTGATCGCCGGTCTGACCGCCACTATGGCCACGCTACGCATCCTGGATGAACAAACTCGGCTGTTCCTCAGCCCGGCCAAGAAACGCCGCACCCATGCGGAGCGTCCTGAAGGCGCCGAGCTGACCGACCACTATGGTCACCGTCACGGCGACGTGGATGTGGAGCATATCTGAGCGGGCGTCCTTCGAGGGCTCCTGATTCGGTCTGGGCTGATGATCGGCTGAATGGGTGACTTTCCGGTCGAGGTCGCCGCCACCCCAACTATTATTCACGGCTCGGACCGCTTCTCCGAAAGGCGGTTCAGACTGCTGACACAGTGTTGTCCGACGGCCCGCGTCACCCTTCGTCCCTCGACAAGCTCGGGATGAGGAAGCTCAGGGTGAGGCTAACAAGTTGAAAATTCGAAGGCCCTCATGCTGAGCCTGTCGAAGCATGTGTCGCCACAGGCTCGAAATCGGACTTTTTCAGCAACCTGGATTTTTTTTCTATTTGAATTCAGCGTATTGCGCAGATCCGCGCCGAATGGTGATCAACAAAAATAGGCCTGTAAACGCACAACATTGTTTTTTTTCCTTGATTTCAGAATGAATGCGCCTTATGTTCTTTTTCTGTTTGTGATTATCCATCTATTTCAGGAGTCAGGACCATGCCTTCCGCTTTCCCTCTTAGCCGCCGGGCGCGTGCCTTCGCCGCCTTCGCCAATCCAGCCGATTACGATTGGGATTGGAGGAAACCCGTATCCAATGATGTGGCGGAAGGGGTGCTGTCCCGACCCATTGAAACCTGGACCACCTCGGACATGGCCCGGGTCATGGGCGCGGACTGCTATCACGAATCCTTTCACCGCAATCACAAACAGGCCACCGAGAAGGTCTATGACTGGTTCAAGTGGGCCTTTCCCGAAGACCCGGCGGAACGGGACCAGGTCAAGACTCATTGGTCTGCCAATCCGCTGTTGGAGGCCGAGGACCGCCGGGAGTTGGATGCCACCCTGGCCGCCCGCCATGCGGCGCGGGCCCTAACGGGCATGGGCCGCTACGGCGACACCATCCTGGCCCACCTGACTCCCGAGGAAGCGCGCTTCCTGCACGAGGTTACCGACGGCGGGTCGATCAATCCAAAGACCGGGCTGCTGGAGTTCTGGCAGCAATCCGATAGCTGGTCCGACAGCGGCGGCTGGAACAACACCGGTGTTGGAAGCTGGCATGATGACACCAACCCCGGTGGCCAGAATGACGGAGACTACAATGGCTCCGCCGTCGAGAGCGACAATGGGGGGCAGGAGAAGAGCGAAGGCGGCAAACCTGCTCGAGATGGTGGGGGCCGTCCCGCTGTTTTGACCGATCAAACCAATCCCAAGGTATCAGCGCCCGTGACGGGAGCCCCGAAAAAAGACCCCGCCGCCGAATTCGCTGATGCCGAGCGCCGCCACCAACGGGCCCTTGCCGCCTGGCAGGCGGAGGAAGAGACAAAACAGAAGCAACGCGAAGAGGCGGAACGCCAGGCCAAAGCCAAGCAGCGGCAGGAGGCCTACGACAAACAGCAGCGAGAAGAAGAGGCCGCTGCCGCGCGGGCCAGGGCCTCGGCCCTGGCCAAGGACTACAAGGTCGCCGAGGACCGGGTCCTGGCGGCGGGTAAACCAGGGCTCAATGCCCTGGAATCCCTGGCCGGACTGCGCGCCGCCAGGACTCCCACGGACCGCAACAAGGCGCGCTCGGCTTCCTTGCAATCCATCCAGTCCCTCTCCCGGACCCATCCAGACCTAGCCCGCGATCTCCACGGCAAGGTGGTCGACAATCTAACTAATCCCACATGGGACATGTCGTTGATGTCGGATGAGGAGCTGATCGAGAGATATAAAGCTTCTGCGAACCCAGCAAACACAGCTATTCCCGCAGCGTTAACCGGTACTTTTTTGGCCTCCAGGCAGGCGCCCCTGCCCCCACAAGCCAAACTGGCCATTGAGGCTGCAGCATTGTCTGCCGATGCGTATGGCCTCTACAAAGCACACGAAGCGGGAGCTCTCGAGAAAGAATTGGACCAACGCGGAATCAAGGTGAAGGATATGCAGCTAAAATAACGCTGAGCACCCCCCAAAATGCCCAAGAAGCACCATCCCCTCGCGAGTGACGAACGGTATGAATGGCAGTCTTACAACGCGAACGGGCTCTTGTTTTTGCGGTTTCCAGGTGTGATGTTGCTCCTGTACCTTAAGGACATCACTTTCAGTGAGGAACCAATCATCGAAAGCCTTTCCGTTGGCGAGTGATTCTTGTGCTGTCGGATCACCCCTTTGGGCAGCTTCCAGGATCCAGTGCAATCGCTGCTTTGCAGACCAGGCCAAGCCGCTGTTCGCACCTCCAGGGCCCCCAAGTTCGTTCGCCAGGCTCACTTGAGCACGGGCGTAGCCCATTCTGGCGGCCTGATCAGACCACTCGACCGATAGGCAATCGTCATGCTCGACGCCAAAGCCTGCCGAATATAGAAAAGAGGTTCGATACTGCGCATCCAGGTGCCCATTCCAAGCCGCACTATGTAGGAATGGAAAGGCCTTCTCATAGTCTTGCCTCTTAAACAATGCCATGCCCTTATCGTAGAGATTCTCGATCTCTGAGTCTGGCAACGTGGCGACGATACCTGCCGGCAACTGGTTGTCTGGAGCTATTATTCCGAAATCGATCAGAGCCGTATATCCGGCGGCCATAAAATTGGTGGCTAAAAACAATTGCGCGATTCGGATCGACCAATCCTGATAGGTGCGCGGTCTCACCATCAATCTGGACAAGAAATGCATGATGTTCCAAGCCAATAGTTACTCTTAGATAAAATATATCATGAAATACAATCATTGAAAGGCCTGGTGATGGATTGCTGCATCGTAGGGACGGTAGTGCATAACCCAGCCCTGATATTCATTTCCCACCAATCTGGAACAACACCGGTGTTGGAAGCTGGCATGATGACACCAACCCCGGTGGCCAGAATGACGGAGACTACAATGGCTCCGCCGTCGAGAGCGACAATGGGGTTCAGGAGAAGAGCGAAGGCGGCAAACCTGCTCAAGATGGTGGGGGCCGTCCCGCTGTTTTGACCGATCAAACCAATCCCAAGGTATCTGCGCCCGTGACGGGAGCCCCGAAAAAAGACCCCGCCGCCGAATTCGCAGATGCCGAGCGCCGCCACCAACGGGCCCTTGCCGCCTGGCAGGCGGAGGAAGAGACAAAACAGAAGCAACGCGAAGAGGCGGAACGCCAGGCCAAAGCCAAGCAGCGGCAGGAGGCCTACGACAAACAGCAGCGAGAAGAAGAGGCCGCTGCCGCGCGGGCCAGGGCCTCGGCCCTGGCCAAGGACTACAAGGTTGCCGAGGACCGGGTCCTGGCGGCGGGTAAACCAGGGCTCAATGCCCTGGAATCCCTGGCCGGACTGCGCGCCGCCAGGACTCCCACGGACCGCAACAAGGCGCGCTCGGCTTCCTTGCAATCCATCCAGTCCCTCTCCCGGACCCATCCAGACCTAGCCCGCGATCTCCACGGAAAGGTGGTCGACAATCTCACCAATCCCACATGGGACATGTCGGTGATGTCGGATGAGGAGCTAGAGTCCAGAATAAAAGCCAACCAAGATCACAGGCCGTCAACCATCGGTGCAGCTTCTGAGCTTGCAGCATTCTCGATGGGTATGGCGAAAACGACTCCCGTTGTGCGCGACGTCCTGGCCGTAATCGGCGCCGCCTTTGCCTTGACCGGTCTCTATAAAGACTATGCCGAGACACCTGCGTTGAAGAATGAAATAAAACAAAGGAATCGGAATGAATGACTTTAAGCCGTACTGCAAATTATCAACACGTACCTACAAATCCATATAATGATGCAGGGCGCGTAATATAGGGTATAAAAGGTATATCTATAATTTGCGCTGGGGTATGTTCTTCAGCTCGCCAGGTTTCATGCGTTTTTCGCGCAGTGAAAGCATCCTTCGCCGACAGGAAAGCATCGTCATAGGCGTCGCCATTTTCGAGAGCCTCGACTGCGGGTGGATATCTGTTTCGAGCTGCTTCGAGGATCCACAATAGCCGAGTAATGGAATCACTGATAACCGAGCGGTTGGCAAGGTAGATCAAGCCCATTTCGTATTGCGCCGGTGGAAAGCCGCCTCTTGCGGAGTGGTCGAACCATTCCGTTGCCAGACAGCGGTCTCTCGAAACGCCCCATCCGTATTGGTACATTTCTGCCACATTGAATTGGGCTTTGGCATGTCCATTTTCTGCCGCTTGTAGCAGCAGAACAAAGGCCTCTTCCCGTTTTCCCTCATCATACAGCTGTGTGCCGTTCCGGTAGAGCGTTTCGATCCGATCATCGGAAATTTGGGCCTTGAAAACAGTGGGCAATTCATTATCGGGTTCAAGGACGCCATACTCGATCAGAACAGACCGACCGGCAAAGGCTAGGTTGATGGCAAGTATAGCCATAGTGATAGGTCGACCATATTTGCGAAGAAATGATCGAGTCCGTTCCCCAACAGCCATTATCTACACCTTAAAATACACCTTTAAATTGATGGTATCGGCTACCACCTCGCAGATCAATAATTTGATTGCGATCTCCAATTTCGCAATCTGGCCAAGGCTCAGGCCTCCTCCCTGGCCAAGGACTACAAAGTCGCCGAGGACCGGGTCCTGGCGGCAGGCAAACCGGGACTCGATGCCTTGGAATTTCTGCAGGTTACGGTAATAGGTTACGGTGACAGCCGGTTGCGGGTCTGGACGGGGGCCACCAAGCCCCCGCCTTGCCAGGCCTAAATGCATCCAGTCCAACAACATATTTTGCACCACCATACGAAAATCCAGACGGATGGAAGGTAACTATTGATACCCCACCGCAATCCGCATACCATGGTAACGAGAGCCCCGCATTCATTAATGCCGAAGTCCCGGCTGGTACTGCGGAATGGCGAGAATCCCGCAATCGTTGAAAAGGTAGATGGCAGCGATCAATAGACATCAATTAACCAGGATCGCACTCCCAGGGGCGATCCTGGTTCTAGCCCTTGTTATTGCAGGCTATTGGCAACGTTTCGAATGCAAGCAGGCATTCGAATCTTGGAAGCCAAGTGTGAGCGGAGAGGTATCCGAAGCACTCCTGCTCCAATCCGTCACTTTTGAACCACGGTACAGCCGACAGAAATGCGGCGCGGTACTGCAAGTGGTATGGAAACAGGAAGAGCGCAACCCAGTCCAATTTTACTCTATTTTCCATGATGAATTGAATAATTTCATAAATACCCGTGAACCAAGATCTACTGGATATTTGACATCATTTCCTGATGGAAGGAGTAATTTAATACATATTGTTTTAATGAATGACTGCCAAAGAAAAAAAGAAATATTAGAAGGTTTTGCATTATATATTAACAATAAATTCGATTGTAATTTTAGTATATCATTGTTTTCTAACTCATTGCCGTCAGATTCACTGGCATACTTTCGAGGCTTTTGGACGGATGATCCCGATTATGACCCTCAAGCCATCGCCTTGTATAAGAGAGCAATGATGGGAGATCTGGAAGCAATCATTGATGTAGCAGTAAAACTGGGTAGCCGAGATTCCTCAGAATACGAATATATTAATGGGAGAGCTTGGCTGAGCATCGCGAAAGACGAGCTGGAGAGAACAGGGAAACGAAACCTGGAAATTGAAGACCTATATGAAAAAATATTACTTGAGCCCCCACTTCGCGGTGGTGTCGATTTTACCAACAATTTTATAAATAAATACAAAGAAAAAATTGAACTTATAATAGAAATACGTTCCCGAGCAGAAACAGGGTTACGGTAACAGTCCACAAAATTAATCGAAGCACGTCCGCATCCTCGCCAAGCCTCTGCATCTCTGGATCGCCATCCCGGTCTCGATGATGAGGGCGGCAGTAACGACAATGGCGCCCCGCAAGGTGGGGGCGGAAGTCCGGCTATTTCGATTCTGGAAACCAATCCCAAGGCGCCGGGCCTTGTGACCCAAGCTCCACCAAAGAACCCCGCCGCCGAGTTCGCCGATGCCGAGCGCCGCCACCAACGGGCCCTGGCCGCCTGGCAGGCGGAGGAAGAGACAAAACAGAAGCAACGCGAAGAGGCGGAACGCCAGGCCAAAGCCAAGCAGAAAATATCCAAAGAGAGAGAAATAGATGATAAGAAGTTTAATATTAATAATTATAAGAGTGTCGTCAAAGGGCTTCAGGTAGAACTAGGCTCAGGACTCATAACCAGAAGATGACGGTTGCGGCGATGCAGATTGCGCTCATGAAGGTATGGGCGCAACGGTCGTAGCGGGTGGCGATACGCCGCCAGTCCTTGAGCCGACCGAACATGCGCTCGATCAAGTTTCGCTGCTTGTAGAGGGCTTTATCGTAAAGGATTTCCTCTTTGCGGTTCGAGCGACCTGGAATGCAGGGCTCGATGCCGAGATCAAGCAGGGCCTGGCGGAAACGGTCGCTGTCGTATCCCCTGTCGGCGATCAGGTCGTCGGCATCAGGGAATGCAGGGAGCATGGTGTCGGCGCCGCGATAGTCGCTGACTTGTCCTTCGGTCAGCAGCAGGATCAGGGGCTTTCCATCGGCATCGCAGGCGGCATGCAGTTTCGAATTCAGGCCGCCCTTGGTGCGCCCGATACGGCGGGGAACAGCCCCTTTTTGAGCAGGCTCGCCGCCGTCCTGTGGGCCTTGAGATGGGTGGCGTCGATCATCACCGTATGGGTGGCCGTGCTTTCGGCGGCCAGGGTGGCGAAGATCCGGTCGAACACTCCGGCCTCGCTCCAACGGACGAAGCGGTTGTACAGGGTCTTGTGCGGTCCATAGGCGACGGGCGCGTCACGCCACATCAAGCCGTGGCGAAGAACATGGATGATGCCGCTGATCACCCGCCGGTCATCGACGCGCGGGACGCCTCTTGTTTTGTTCGGCAGCAACGGTTGAAGGCGTTCGAATTGTTTGTCGGACAACCAGAAATGATGGCTCTGCATCGGCTTTCCCCTCCCTAAAATTCCAGGGAAGGGAATCATGTCCACCGACTATTGGGAATCCCTTTTATGGGTCCTGAGCCTAGGAAAACTTGAAGACCAATACAATAAGGCAAAATTTGCATATGGACAGGCCCAGTATGGCGTTGCCACTTCATCCCATCCGAGCGGTCTATCAAAGATTGTAAGTCGTGGCTTTGGGGCATTGAGTATCGTGAGTAATGTTGGAAACGCTTTGGAAAAAGCAGGTGAGATTGCAGGAATCAGGGACAAGATAAATATAACAAAAAATATTCTAGAAAGATACGATGGTCTTGTAAAAGCTGAAGAGGATAAATTAAAAAACATGGAATTAGAGTAATGATAAGTAGAAAAATTTATTAAAATGGCACTACTGTATCATGATTTTCTATCATCAACTGAATGTGGTGGTGGTCCTCTACGGTCATATCGTCCATTTCCAATAATTTTTCACGGAGTATCATCAAGTTTACAGAAATATCCTGACCATAAACCTCTGCGCGCGACAACCAGATGTAAGCCTTTTTCAGGTCCTTCCCGACGGCCTTTCCATTCAAGTACCGCAGCCCGAGGTCCCGTGCCGCGGCTCCATATCCTTTGGAGGCCGCATCCCAAAGATAGATAAGCCCGGACCGGGGGCTCGTGGGCCCATGGATGCCGTCCAGGTACCAGGTACCAATCATGTACGAGGCTTCCACATGGCCCTTCGCCATGCTCCGCATCATCCAATGGCGACCGATCATCTCATTTTTGGGAATATCCTGGCCCGAAAGGACCTCCAGGGAAGCCGCAAACAACTGCTCCGCCGTTCCATCATTGATCTCGATTGCCTCTATGAGTTGCTCTTGGAAAAGGCGAGGAATGGTTTCCCCGGGAAGCATCAAGGCAAGGATCGTCGTTTCACGGTCGCTTGGTTCCAGAACCACGAGTTTGACGGCAGCTTCTCGAAAATAGGAGCGCGGCGACCGAAAGGCTCTCCGTTGATCGGCATCTAGGCCCTCGGTAATGATACCCATGCGCAGCGCGGCAGCGGGATTGCTGATAGACCGAGCCTGATCGTAAGCCTGCAGAGCCATTCCCTTGTTCACAGGCATACAGATTCCAAATTCATACACAAGTCCGGTGGCATAGGCCGGCAGGCCATCCGTTTCATTGCTCGAATCGAGTACCAATTTTGGAAAGGAGCCGCAGTCCTTAAGGCCAAAAAATTGGAACACATCCCGCTTGACGGCGGTTCTGGTATCTTCGGGTCGGACCGTATCGGCATGGGCCGACCAGGAATAGAAAGCGGCCAGTGTATAGGGTGGCGCCAGTGCCAAAAAAAAACCAAGCGATAGTATCTTGTATACACGCATGACTGAATGGTCCCATACCGCCCCCTTATATTCAAGTCCAGAGCGGCGCTCGATCTTCGCCATCATGGGCACCATCGCACTTATACCCTATCCCGTACTTTTCCCTCAAGCAGGCCTGGGGATCCGCTCGGCAAGGGGCTCACCGACCGGACCCCAGCGCCCAGGACCCCAGCGCCCAGCCCCCCTTCCATGTCCGACCCGCCCCTGCGCGACCCGACAGCCGAGGAAGTGGGTCGGGAGATCATGAATACGCTGTTGGGGCAGGGTAAATTCGGTCCCGGTGGTTCTCCGAGCCGCCCCATGGATGGACCCACGACAACCGGCCAGCCGGGGAATGCGGGCCCTAAATCCGTATTGAAAGATCAAATCGCATACAAAAGAACGGTGATCGAGAACCTGATCAACACCAGCGTGGAACTGTCAAAGACCATTGGTCAGAAAATGGGGCGCGTGAACCAAATCGATGCGGAGCGAGTGGATAGAACAATCGAGTTCGCAAGGGACGTGGGGTTGAATGCCATTCCCTTGGTTGGAAAGGTTGTATCCACGGCTCGCAAAACCGGATCATTGGGGAAAAGCTTGAAAAGCCTGGATGCCCACGACGTACCCACGGTTATCCCGGATATACGCGCTTCGGATGTGATTGAAGAGAGGGGTCGGATTTATGAGGAGGCTCATAAGGCTGCACGACGCGCGGCACGCATGCGGCAAGAAATTGCTCGAGAGCAGCAAGAACTGAATGACCTTCTTGATCAACTCGAGCAATTGGATTAATCAGCGATCTTTCCTGAAAACTGATTCAATGGCATCGTCTGGCTCGAAATAGAGGGGAAATATGGTTTCTTCCTTGACCAAGTACCCAGCAAAATTGCGTTGGGCTGTTGTCAAGTTCGCCTCCAGTTGGGCTAAGGCTTCTTCGACTCCGAGAACACTGCTGTCACGACCTCTAGTCAGAAGTGCGTAGGCGACGGCTTGATTTTTTTCGCCGGACTGTTTCGCCCAAAGGAGGCCCCACCTAGATTCAGACCCCAAGTGCACCACCCAGCTATGCTGGGAACGCTATGGGACAGAAATATGCACACGTCAGCTTGGACGAACGATGCGAGATTTACCGTCTGCATGCAGACGGTAAATCTCAACGGGCCATTGGGCGGCTGATGGGCCGCTCGGCCTCGACCATTGGCCGGGAATTGAAGCGCAACGCGCTGCCCCGGGCCGGATACAAGCCGGCCATGGCCGAGCGCATGGCCTGGGCGCGCAAACGCCGCCTGCCGAAAATCGAGCGCTTGAGCCCTCTGAAAACCCACATCCTGGATGCACTTGCTATGGAACAGAGCCCGGAGCAGATCGCCGGAAGGCTCAAGCTCGAAGGATCAGAGCATACCATCAGCGCCGAGACAATCTATGCCTGGATCTACGGGCCCCACGGGCGGCGGCGGAAGCTCCACCGCCTGTTGCCGCAGGCCAAATCCCGTCGCGGACGACGGGCCCGAAAAGGGCGGCGCGATCCGCCGATCCCCGACCGGATGCCGATCCATATGCGTCCGACCAAGGCCCATCTGCGCGCCGAGCCGGGCCATTGGGAGGCCGACTTGGTGCACTTCCGCAAGCAACGGGCCTGTTTGCTCACCTGTATCGAGCGGCGGTCTCGGCTGCTGCTCACCGCGACCCTTCCAGACAAAACCGCCCGCACCACCGCCGAGGCGCTGGCCAGGCTGCTCAACCGTGCGCCCAAACGGGCCCGGAAAACCGTCACCCTGGACAACGGCGGCGAGTTCTACGACCACAAGAGCCTGCCTGTGCGCGCCTTCTTTTGCGATCCCCATTCCCCCTGGCAGCGCGGCTCCATCGAGAACGCCAACGGCGTCCTGCGCCGCAGCCTGCCCAGGCACATTCGCCTCAATAAATTCTCCGATCAAGACATCGAGGACATCACATGGACCTACAACACAACGCCCCGAAAATGCCTCGGTTTCCTCACGCCAATCGAGGCATTCGCCAAATCAATCGGTGTTGCACTTGAAATTTGAATCCAGCCCAGTTTGCAAGTGCCCAAGTTGATTTGGTTTCCGCAGAAATCATGAAGAGATAATGCGATAAATCATCATATTGTTCATTTCTCAAATCGAAGGACAGGTTCTGGCGGCGCTCCAAAATCCGTTTTGCCTTTTCTATCGTTGCGGGGAGAAAGGATTTGAACGATGCGAGGGTCAAAACCCGATCCGCGGACTCCGGATCAAGGATTTCGCCTTCTCCCGTTCTGAGTTCGTGGGAGAGGTCGAACAGTGCCTTTCCGTCCAGATCCTTCAAGCCCGCGACCCAGACAAGATGTTTGTCCAGGGCCTCGATATGCTCGCTTTCCAACTCGCCGAAGCCAAGCAGGGTGATGCGCGCCATGGTGCGGATATATTCCAAGGACCGATCGGGTTCCCGGAGCCAGACCAACGCATAGCGCCGGAACCAGTAGTCCGCTTCCGTGTCGTCCCGCTCGACGCCCAATCCTTTGCGATAGAGGTATCCGAGCATCAGCGCGCCATTCCTATGGTGCAGCTTGAGGTCCAGGATCATGGCCCAGCGAGCGGCCTGAAGGGGGTCGGGCGCCCGGCAGGCATTTCCCCGAATCAAGGTCACGGCTTCGTCGTATACCTCGCGAATAAAGGTTATCAAATCGGGAGCCCCGGAGGTCGAGCCCGCCCGGTCCTGACAGGGCGGCGTTTCGGGTTCAAGACCGACGGTGACGGGAGACGGGTCTTGGTTTTTCTCGGGTGGTTGAGCCCTGGCAGCGGCGAAGGATGCGACGCTCCCCAAAAGCAAAAAGGCCCAAAACACTGAACGCCGGGTGATCTGCATGAAATCAATCATGGGGCGAGTATGTGCCGAACCTTTTCAGGTTGCAATACTGAGCCTCCACGTCAACTTATGTCGTTGATGTCGGATGAGGAGCTGCAAAAGCGATCGGCCTTGAACAAGGGACACAAAGCCGAAGCTGTGGAATGGTCGGCAAAACTCATGGAGTTGTCAGCCGCACTAGCCCGCCGAAGCGCTTTGACCAATGCGCTGGCTCCGTTGGGATTGGTCTTGGAGTTGACCAACCAATACAAGAAAAATATTGAGACGCCCACCATGGATGCCGAACTCGAACGCAGGGGGCATCGGACCAAGTAAAAAACCCCGGACGACTTTAGCAGGAATAGTATCTCCCGGAGAGGAACAGTCCGAGATCGGTAATCCAGCGCCATGCCGGTGCCCGGGAGATTCGTTCGGGATGTTGCCACTCGACTTTCCATCGCGGGTGACTTTTTTTGATGCGATGGGCGTCCGCCGCAGACAAGAACCAATCATCGTAGGCGGAGCCATCATCCAGCGCTTCCAATGCTCTCGAGTCGCCGTTTTTTGCCGCCTCCAAGATCCAGTGGAGACGCTGTTCGGAATCCGAAGCGGCCCCAGTACGGTCTCTTGCCGCACCCCGCAAGGCTCTACCCATGACATACTGGGCCTCGGGATGACCGTTGCGGGCAGCGGCGTCGGTCCATTCAGTCGCCAGGCAATGATCCTCCTCCATACCTAGACCCTCTGCATATATCTCTGAAATTTGGAATTGTGCCTCGGGATACCCATTCATGGCCGCTTGATGTAACAGCGGATAGGCTGTGGCATAGTCCCCAGCCTTGAAATGGGATGTGCCTCGGGTATAGAAATCCAGGATTTCATCCTCGGGCAACGTGGCGACGATACCTGCCGGCAACTGGTTGTCTGGAGCTATTATTCCGAAATCGATCAGAGCCGTATATCCGGCGGCCATAAAATTGGTGGCTAAAAACAATTGCGCGATTCGGATCGACCAATCCTGATAGGAGGGCGGTCTCACCATCAATCTGGACAAGAAATGCATGATGTTCCAAGCCAATAGTTACTCTTAGATAAAATATATCATGAAATACAATCATTGAAAGGCCTGGTGATGGATTGCTGCATCGTAGGGACGGTAGTGCATAACCCAGCCCTGATATTCATTTCCCACCAATCTGGAACAACACCGGTGTTGGAAGCTGGCATGATGACACCAACCCCGGTGGCCAGAATGACGGAGACTACAATGGCTCCGCCGTCGAGAGCGATAATGGGGGGCAGGAGAAGAGCGAAGGCGGCAAACCTGCTCAAGATGGTGGGGGCCGTCCCGCTGTTTTGACCGATCAAACCAATCCCAAGGTATCAGCGCCCGTGACGGGAGCCCCGAAAAAAGACCCCGCCGCTGAATTCGCCGATGCCGAGCGCCGCCACCGGCAGGCCCTGGCCGCCTGGCAGGAGGAGGAAGAGACAAAACAGAAGCAACGCGAAGAGGCGGAACGCCAGGCGGCGGCCAAAAAGCAGCAAGAGGCGGCCTACAAGACGTGGCAGAAGGAAGAGGAGGCCGCCCTGGCCAAGGCGCGGGCCGCCAATGCCGCCAAGCCACGAACGGCGCGCAAAAGCCAAGCGGAGCTCGGTGTGCCCGCCGGGGCCGACTGGTTGGATGAGGCCGCAAAATTCGTTGGCAATGAGCCGGGAGTCGCCACTTGGGACCAAACCCTGGGTCAAGCCTGGTATGATGGCACGGCCTGGCATTTCGAGGAAAGGGATGCTCGCAACCAGCCCCTGCCGAGCACCATGGAGGAAGCGGAACAGATGGGATTCAATCAATATCCTTCCTGGCAAAACAAGGCCCATGACAATGAAATAGGAAAATCCGAAATCAAATTTGGCCACTCTGACGGACGAGAAGTGATCTTTGACGGTGATACTGGGCAGGTCGTTGATGATCCCAAATTACGGGGGACTTATAATTACGCCTCACCGACCGTCGGCCCTGTTGATCCTGACTGGTGGGACCAGATGAAACTTTACTTTGATGAGTGGGAACATGGTCTCAAAGATGTCGCTCCCTGGTGGGCTTTGGGAAATGACAGGTAGACAGGTGTCGCGATTTTCAATTCGGGAACAAATCAATTGGTTCCAAGCCGTTCGTATCGGGTTCTAATATGCTAAAAACGATATATGTATCCATAAATATTGTTATCTCTTTATATAATATTTCTGTTATATTCGCTGTGGTTAATTTCACGTCTTACGTGAGTATATATTTTATCGATATCTCATTATATTTCATTATTCCATGCATTTTATTTTTATGCGTGAACATTGTTGTGGCATTATTTAAGATTGTCGGATTAGATTTTCTTAGCGTGGCTCTTTACCTGTTTCTCGCTTTCTTAAATTATATTGGGGTTGCGAGCGTTTCAAGCTTGGCTTAGACGCGAGACTATGGGCTACGACAATCTCACCAATCCCACATGGGACATGTCGTTGATGTCGGCGAGGAGCTGATCGAGAGATATAAAGCTTCTGCGAACCCAGCAAACACAGCTATTCCCGCAGCGTTAACCGGTACCTATTTGTCCTCCAGGCAGGCACCCCTGCCTCCACAAGCCAAACTGGCTATCGAGGCCGCAACATTGTTTGCAGACGCGTTTGGCCTTTACAAAGCTCACGAAGAAGGAGCTCTCGAGAAAGAATTGGACCAACGCGGAATCAAGGTGAAGGATTTGCAGCTAAAATAACGCTGAGCACCCCCCAAAGTGTCCAAGAAGCACCATCCCCTCGCGAGTGACGAACGGTATGAATGGCAGTCTTACAACGCGAACGGGCTCTTGTTTTTGCGGTTTCCAGGTGTGATGTTGCTCTTGTACCTTAAGGACATCACTTTCAGTGAGGAACCAATCATCGAAAGCCTTTCCGTTGGCGAGTGATTCTTGTGCTGTCTGATCACCCCTTTGGGCAGCTTCCAGGATCCAGTGCAATCGCTGCTTTGCAGACCAGGCCAAGCCGCTGTTCGCACCTCCAGGGCCCCCGAGTTCGTTTGCCAGGCTCACTTGAGCACGGGCGTAGCCCATTCTGGCAGCCTGATCAGACCACTCGACCGATAGGCAGTCGTCATGCTCGACGCCAAAGCCTGCCGAGTATAGGAAAGAGGTTCGATACTGCGCATCCAAGTGTCCATTCCAAGCCGCGCTATGTAGGAAGGGAAAGGCTTTCTCATAGTCTTGCCTCTTAAACAACGCCATGCCCTTATCGTAAAGATTCTCGATCTCTGTGTCTGGCAGGGTGGCGACGATACGTGCCGGCAACTGGTTGTCTGGAGCTATTATTCCGAAATCGATCAGCGCCGTATATCCGGCGGCCATAAAATTGGTGGCCAAAAACAATTGCGCGATTCGGATCGACCAATCCTGATAGGTTCGTGGCCTTACCAATAGTTTGGACAAGAAGCGCATGATTCTCCAAGCCAACAACCATCACCCACACCTTGAAATACACCTTTAAATTGATGGTATCGGCCGGTAGTTGATGAATCAATCATTGGGTTGAGATGCGCAGACTCGAGATTCTTCAAGATGACGCGGCTTTTCCACACCCTGACAGGCTTGGGCGATCCTCCCCCACTTAAACCTTTCCTAACCGCCCTCGGCCCATACTGCGGTCATGGTCAAAGCATCGAAAAAAGCGACTCCCAAACCTGCCGCCGCGTCTCCTTCAAAGGCGCCGCGCGCGCGCTTGTCGGCTCTATGGAATCGCATCCGCCCCCGCAAACCCTCGCGAGCCCAGGTTCTGCGCGGGCTGAAATGGAGCGCGGTGGTGGGGATCTGGGGCGTGGTGGCGCTGGCCGGGTTGCTGGGCTGGTATGCCTATGACCTGCCCAGCGTCGATCAAGCCCTGATCGCCGACCGTCGCCCGACCATCACCATCGCCGCCGCCAACGGGACCGTGGTCACCACCCGGGGCGACAAGTTCGCCGGGGCGGTGCGGGTGGAGGATCTGCCCCCCGCCTTGCCCGACGCCATCCTTTCCACCGAAGACCGGCGGTTCTACAGCCATTTCGGCCTGGATCCCATCGGTCTGGCCCGGGCCATGTGGTCCAATCTATGGGCCGGTCGGGTGGTGCAGGGGGGGTCGACCCTGACCCAGCAGGTGGCCAAGAATCTGTTCCTCAGTCCCGAACGCAGCCTCAAGCGCAAGATCCAGGAACTAATGCTGGCCCTGTGGCTGGAGCATGAATTCACCAAGGACCAGATCCTCACCATCTATCTCAACCGGGTTTATCTGGGGGCCGGAACCTATGGGGTGGAGGCTGCCGCGCGGACCTATTTCGGCAAGTCGGCGCGCCATGTGACCCTGCCCGAGGCGGCGCTGCTGGCTGGATTGCTGAAAGCCCCGAGCCGCTACAACCCCCGCTCCAGCCCCGAACGGGCTGCCGGACGGGCGCGGCAGGTGCTGCTCAACATGGTCGCCGCCGGAACCCTCGACAAGGCCGCCGCCGACCGGGCGGCCAAACGCATGAGCGCCGTGGTCGGGCGCAAGGCCCCGGCGGCCACGGCCCTGTGGTTCGGTGATTGGGTGGTCGGGCAGCTGGGCGGCTATACGGGCCACGATGCCGGAGACCTGACGATCATCACCACCTTGAACAACCGGCTCCAAAAGGCGGTGGAAAACATCGTTGCCCGGCATATGAACAACGAGGGTCGGCGCCGGGGGGCGTCACAGGTGGCGGTGGTGGTGCTCAACCACGAAGGCGCCTTGCGGGCTCTGATCGGCGGCAAGGACTATGCCCAAAGCCAATTCAACCGGGCGACCCTGGCCAAAAGGCAGCCGGGTTCGGCCTTCAAGCCTTTTGTCTATCTGGCTGGGCTGGAAACGGGCCTGACTCCGGAAACCGTGATGGACGACAAACCGATCAAGATCGGTGACTGGGAGCCGGGCAACTGGGATGACAAGTTCCGCGGAGCCATTACCCTCACCGAAGCCCTAGCGGATTCCGTCAACACGGTGGCGGTGCGGGTGGCCCGGCGCGCCGGTCCCGCCCATGTGACCGAAGTGGCGGAGCGGTTGGGCATTACCACGCCGCTGCCCGATGACCTGGGTCTCGCCTTGGGGAGTGCGGAAGTCACCTTGATGGATCTGGTCACCGCCTATGTGCCCCTGGCCAATGGTGGATTCGGGGTCTTTCCCCACGGCATCACCGAAATCCGCGACCGCGCCGGCCAGCCCCTGTACCGGCGCTCCGGCGGTGGCATCGGCGCGGTGGTACAGGGGCGGCACCTGCAAGCCCTGCGCAAGATGATGATCCAGGTGATGAAAACCGGAACCGGCAAAAACGCCTCTTTCGGCAACTGGTTGGCGGCGGGCAAGACCGGCACCAGCCAGGACTACCGCGATGCCTGGTTCGTCGGCTTCACCGGCGAACTGGTTGCCGGGGTCTGGGTCGGCAATGACGACGGCAGGCCCATGAAAGGCGTTACCGGCGGTGGCCTCCCGGCGCGCATCTGGAAGGATATCATGCGGGCCGGGCACAAAGGCCTGCCCCTTGTGGGCCTCCCCGCGCCCGCGTCCCGCGCTCCCATATCCCGGGAGAGGACCCCGTCGGCACCCGATCCCCAGACCCGGGAGCCGGACCTGTTCGACGCGATCAAGTCCCTGTTTGGCGGATGAAAACCGGATAGATCAGCAAACAGGCACCCCCTGATCCGGCCATGGCCAGCATCATCGGCAGGGCAGTGCCATCATAGGTCTGACCGATGATCACCCCGACGGTGGCGGCGATGGCCATCTGCACGAATCCCACCAAGGCCGAGGCCGTGCCCGCCATGGCCGGATAGGGCCCGATGGCGCCGGCCATGGCATTGGGCATGATCAGGCCGACCCCCAGAGTCATGCCCATGGCGGGGACAACCAGCCCGGCAACGCTGATCTGTCCGGCCAGCACCAGAGCCAGGCCGGCAATGCCAAAGGTGCTGGAGACCAAGCCGCCCCAAAGGATCAGGCGATCATTGCCGAAGCGCTTGTTGAACCGCCCGGTGAAGGTGGAGCCGATCATGAACCCGCCGACACAAAGCCCGAAACACAGGCCATAAAGCCAGGGCGCCATCTCGAGGATCTCAATGAACACGAAGGACGACCCGGAGATCAGCGAAAAAATAATGCAAAAGGCCGCGGCGCTGGCCAACATATAGCCCACATAGCGCCGTGAACGCAGCAGGGCGCCGTAATTGCGCAGCATGCGTCCCGGGTGGATGGCCTCCATGTTCTTGCCCGGCACGGTTTCCGGTAATCCCCAGGCCGTGGCCCCCAAGAGCAAGATCCCGAATCCCAGCAATACCCAGAACACCGAACGCCAGCCCCAGACCTCGACCATCAGGCCGCCGAGGGTGGGCGCCACCAGAGGCGCCACGGCCATGGCAGTCGCCATGTAGGCAAGCATGCGGGCGGCCCCTTCGGCGCCATAGACATCGCGCACCACGGCCCGGCCCAGGACCGGTCCGGCACAAGCGCCAATGGCCTGCATCAATCGTCCGGCAATCAGAATCTCGATGGTCGGCGCCCAGACACAGATCAGGCTGGCGCCGGTGAACAAGGCCACGCCGATGAGCATCAAGGGGCGGCGCCCGAAGCGATCGGCCAGGGGCCCGTATAACAATTGTCCCACCGCCAACCCGGCAATGAACACGCTCAGAGTCAGTTGCACCCCGGCGGCGTCGGACAGCAGGTCGCGGGCCATGTCCGGCAGCGACGGCAGATACATGTCCGTCGACAGGGGCCCGAAGGCCACCAGACAGGTCAGCAGCAAGGTCAGACCGAATGAGCGGGGCGACAGGGGCAAGGGTGGTCTACTCCGTTGACCAGGCGCGTCCTTTCCAGGGCAGGAAAGCCGGGACCCGGCGGCGATAGGCGGCGTAGGGTTCGCCATACAGGCGCAGCAGGCGCCGTTCCTCAAACCCACTGCCGATGATCAAATAGGCCGACCCCCAAAAGGCGGTGGCCAGATGCATCCAATCATGAACCCCGCCCCACAGGATCAGGAACCCGGCGGCATAAAGGGGATGGCGCACATAGCGATGCAGACTGTCCCGCCGAAGAGGTTCGTCGTCCGGCGCGTTCTCACCCCGGCGCGCCGCGGCCACTTGGCTCAGCCCGCCCAGACGTCCCAGGTCATAGCCCGTGAGGGCATAGACCATCAGCCCCCAGCCGGTCATGTGCAAGGCCCAAAGCAGCATGCCAGACCCGCGCGGCCAGTCCAGGGCCGGTGCCGCTTCGAACAACCAGCGCCCCAGGGCATAGACCGCCAGGATGTGCAGAATTGCGATTGTGTTGAACGCCACCCGATACCAGGCCCCGAAGGGTTTTTTGAGCGTTTCCCCCGATAGCAGACTATGCCCGGCGCCAAAGCCGATCCAGGCCAGGCCGTACCAGAGCAGAGCCTCGGTCAGGGACATGACCGGTCAGCCGTTGATGCGGGAGATGGTGCCGGTGGTCGAATGGCCGTCTTCCAGTTTGGCCAGCACCACCCGACCGCCGTAGGATTTGACGAACGGCGCGCCAACCACCGTGTCCTCCGTATAGTCGGCGCCCTTGACCAGCACATCGGGGCGCAGGGCCTCGATCAGGCCTTCCGGGGTATCCTCGGAAAACAGCACCACCATATCCACCGAGGCCAACGAGGCGAGCACCGTGGCTCGGGCCATCTCGCTCTGCACCGGGCGGGTGGGGCCCTTGAGACGCTGCACGGAGTCGTCGGAATTGAGTCCGACCACCAGGCGGTCGCAGGTCGCCCGGGCCTGTTTGAGCAAAGACACATGGCCCGGATGCAGCAAATCGAAACAGCCATTGGTGAAGCCGACGCTGAGCCCGTTGCGCCGCCAGCGTTCCATCCGGTCCAGGGCCGGGTTCAAGGCCAGTACCCTAGCCTCCGCATCGGCCAAATCCTGATGATGCAAAGCAGCGCTCAATTCAGAGGCATAGGTTACCGCCGTGCCCACCTTGCCGACGACAATCCCGGCGGCGGCGTTGGCCAGGGCGGCGGCCTGCTCGGGCGTGGCGCCGGCGGCCAGACCGGCGGCCATGGTGGCGATCACCGTGTCTCCGGCGCCGGAGACGTCATAGACCTCCCGCGCCTCGGCGGACAGGTGGATCACCTCGCCCGATGCGGGAATCAGGCTCATGCCATCCTGGCTGCGGGTGGCCAACAGACCGCCCAGGCCGCAGGTCTCGGTCAGATGCCGGGCGGCGGCAACGATGGCCGTATCGCTGCCGGTTTCCATGGCGCTGGCCTCGGCCAGTTCCTTGCGGTTGGGGGTCAACCAATGGGCGCCGCGATACAGGCCGTAGTCCAGCCCCTTGGGGTCCACCAGAATCGATTTTCCGGCGCGGTTGGCCAGGGCGATGATCTCCGCCGCCAAACCGTCGGCCAGGGTGCCCTTGCCATAGTCCGACAGCACCAGGGCGGCGCAATCGGTCAGCCCGGACGCCACTTCGGCCAGCAACTGGGCGCGGGCGGTGGCGGAAAGGGGCTCGGTGGTTTCGCGATCGGCCCGTAGCATTTGTTGCCCATGGCCCATGAAACGGGTCTTGACGCTGCTAATCCGCCCCGGCGCGGCGATCATGGTCGCCTCGACCCCCGGCAGGCCGGCAAGCAAATCCTGGATCTCCCGCGCCACGGGGTCCTCGCCAAGCGCCGACAGGAACCGACAGGGGACCCCCAGGGCGACCAGATTGCGCACCACGTTGCCCGCGCCGCCGAGCATGGCGTTTTCGTCCTCGATTCGCAGCACCGGGATGGGTGCCTCGGGGGAAATGCGGCTGACTTCGCCTTGGATATAGCGGTCCAGCATCACATCGCCGACCACCATGACCCGGGCGCCGGGCAGAGCCTCCACCAGGGCTGTCAGATGCAAAGGATCGTTCATGAGCCCTGCTCCTTAAAGCTCTATTCTGGAACCGGAACGAAGTGATTCCGTTATCGCAATGGTCGCCAGGCTGGAGTCGATCAGCTCCCCCTCGTTGATCGGTGCCCCGCCGCCGCCCGCCACGGCCTGCACGAAGGCCTCCATGGATTGCCGGAAGCCTTTGTCTTGGTTGCAGGTCTGGTTGGTGGCCTTGCCGTCGGCCACGGTGGTCAGCTTGCGGAAGTTGTCCAGCACCACCACCCGGCCCCCGGCAAAGCCCTCGTAGAGTTCCTTGCTAAAGGCCGTGTCGCCCTGGGCGGTATAGGTGATATTGGCCAGGCTGCCATCGCCGAAGCGCAGGGAAATAGCCAGGTCATCGCAGACCCCGTCGGTCACCTGGGCCGCGTCGGCCTGCACGGTGCGGATCGGTGAGCGCACGAAAAAGCGTGCCAAATCAATGAAGTGGCAAACCTCGCCCAGGATCCGGCCGCCGCCTTCCTCTTTGGCGTTGATCCAGCTTTCCGGCGGCAGGGCGCCGGCATTGATGCGGATAGTCAGCACCTTGGGGCCTTGTGTGGCTCCCAGGGTCTTGCGCATGCGCACCGCCAGGGGGGAGAAACGGCGATTGAATCCGACCTGGAAAAAGCCTTTGGATTCGCTGCGTGCCTCGATAACCCGGGTCAACTGGTCCCGGTCCAGCGCCAGGGGCTTTTCCACCAGCACCGATTTGCCCGCCGCCAGGGCCCGGGCGGTATAATCCGCGTGGGAGCCGTGGCGGGTGGCCACCAGCACCGCATTGATATTGGGATCGTTGAGCACCAGGTCCGCGTCGGTGCCCGCATGGTCGAAACCAAAGGTGCTCTGGGCATGCTCGGCGGTGGCCCCCCGGGTGGTGACGATGGTCCGCAGATCCACATGGCCCATGCCCTTGAGTTCGGGCAGCAGGACGGTGCGGGCGAAATTCCCGGCGCCGAGGACGCCGAGGACACAATGGTCCTTGGGTTCCGCCTTGGGCTCGGGGAACCGGGGTCGCGGCTTGGCGCGTGTCGGTTCCGGATAGGTCAGGATCACGCCCAGATGTGGCTGGCTGCCCGACGTGACCATGGTATAGGCATTCTCCGCCGTCTCCAGGGGAAACTCATGGGTGGTCAGGGCGGCCACGTCCAGGCGGCGTGGCGCGCTGGGGGACATCAGCCGCAGCACCTCGCGCAGGTTCTCGGTCTCGGTCCAGCGCACGAAGCCCACAGGGTACTTCAGGCCGCGGCCTTCGTAGTCCTCGTCATAGCGACCCGGGCCATAGGAGCGCGAGACGGTGACATTGAGTTCCTTTTGCATGAATTCGCGATAGGGGAACTCGGTGCCGGTCATGCCCAGCAGCACCACCCGCGCCCGGTCGCGGGCCACGGCAGCGGCGGTGGCGAAGGGCTCAGAGGACTCGGTGGCGGCGGCGATCAACACGGCGTCGCAGCCCATGCCCCGGGTCATGGTCCGCACCGAGGCCTCCAGGCTGTCGGATTCCAGGCTCAGAGCCAATTCCGCCCCCAGGTCGCGGGCCAGATTGAGGCGGTCCGGGTTATAGTCCAGGGCGACCACCCGAATCCCCGACAGGCTCAACAGTTGGACGGCGATCTGACCCAACAGGCCGGTGCCGACCACGGCCACGCATTCGCCCAGCCGCACATCCAGATTGCGCACCCCATGCAGGGCGATGGCGCCCAGGGTGCCGTAACAGGCCTCCGCGTCGGGCACGTCGTCGGGAATCGGCGCCACCAGGTTTTCCGGTACCACGTTCAGTTCCGCATGGTTGGCGAGACCGGCCCCGGCGATGGCGATGCGTTGACCCACATGGAAGCGGCCTTCCAGACCCTGGCCCACCTCGACCACCGATCCGGCGGCGGAATAGCCCAGGGGCAGCGGCGCGTCCAAGCGGGCCATGACCGCCTTGAAGGTCGAGGCAATGCCGTCGCGTTTGGCCTTGTCCACCACCTTGCGCACCAGATCGGGCCGCGCCTTGGCCTTGGAGGCGAGGTTTTTCTTGGCAAAATCGATGATCAGCTTTTCCGTGCCGGCCGAAATCAACGAGGCATGGGTGCGCACCAAAAGGCTGCCCGCGCTGGCTCGGGGCTCCGGGACATCCTTCAAGGAAAGCTCGCCGCTGCGGGCGCTTTGAATAACTTGCTTCATTTGATGTTCCGCCAAATCCCAGGACGCGCTACTAATACTCCGATCATGTGCGGAATCAACGCCATATTCGCCTACCGCGACGAAGCACCCCCGGTCAACCGCCGGGAGCTGCGCACCGTGCGCGATCGTATGGCGCGACGCGGGCCGGATGGCTCCGGCGACTGGGTGTCGCCGGACAAACGGGTCGGCTTGGGTCATCGGCGGCTGTCGATCATCGATATCACGTCCGACGGCGACCAGCCCATGGGACTGTATGGTGGTAAGTATCGCATTGTTTTCAATGGAGAAATATACAACTACCAGGCCATCCGCGAACGCATGCAGGCGGAAGGACGGCTGTTTCGCACCACCTCTGACACGGAAGTGCTGCTGCATCTTTACGACAAGTACGGACCGGAAATGGTGCATCACCTGCGTGGCATGTTTGCCTTCGCCCTGTGGGACGAAGAAAAACAGGGCCTGCTGCTGGCGCGCGATGGCTTTGGGGTGAAGCCTTTGTATCTGTCCGACAACGGGCGCTGCCTGCGGGTGGCGTCGCAGGTCAAGGCGCTGATGGTCGGCGGCGGTATCGACAAATCCCCCAACCCCGCCGGGCATGTGGGATTCTTCCTGTTCGGCTATGTGCCCGAGCCCCATACCCTGTATCGCGGCATCCGCTCCCTGGGCGCCGGAACCATGTTGTGGCGGGACAAACGGGGCAATAGCTGGGAAAAACGATTCTGGGGTGTTCAGGCCGCCTATCAGACCCGCCCGCCGGTCCGACGCCCGCTGCGTAAATCCCTGCTGGATTCGGTGGCGCATCATCTGGTGTCCGATGTGCCGGTGGGTTTGTTCCTGTCGGCGGGACTGGATTCGGCCACCCTGTGCGGCCTGGCCGCCGAGCAAAGCACGGATCTGAAAACCGTCACCCTGGGCTTCGAGGAATATGCTCAAACCGAAAATGACGAGGCGCCCCTGGCCGAATTGGTCGCCGATCTTTATGGCACCGAGCACCAGACACGGCGGGTGGCCGGGTCGGACTTCGCCAACCATGCCGATGCCCTGTTCGAGGCCATGGATCAGCCGTCCATTGACGGTGTTAATGTCTATTTTGTCGCCAAGGCAGCCGCCGAAGTGGGCTTGAAGGTGGCTATTTCCGGTCTGGGCGGGGACGAATTATTCCGTGGTTACAATACCTTCCGGCAATTGCCTAAATTGGTCAAGCCCCTGAGCGCGGTTCCGTTCGCCCGCCATATTGGAACGATCGGTCGCTTCGCCACAAGCCCCTGGATCGGCCAATATGCCTCCCCGAAGGCGGCTGGATTGTTGGAGTTGGGGACCCGATCAGGGGATGCCTACCTGCTGAGACGGGGGCTTTTCATGCCTTGGGAATTGGCGCGCAATTTGGACAGTGACTTCGCCCGCCAGGGTCTCGACGAATTGGCGCCGCTGACCCGTTTGCATCATACCACCTCGGGCATGACCGATTGGACAGGTCGGGTCACCGCTCTGGAGATGACCTGGTACATGCGCAATCAGCTGCTGCGTGATGCCGACTGGGCCGGCATGGCCCATTCCCTGGAAATCCGTGTGCCCTTTGTCGACCGGCCGCTGTTCGAGGCCGCCGTCCGTCACGGATTCGGCAAACAGGACATGGCGGCAACGCCCGAGCCCGCGCTGCCCCAGGCCGTGCGCGAACGGCCCAAGACCGGGTTCCAGGTGCCGGTGCGGGATTGGCTGAGTGGGCAATCAGAGGCTGGAAACGCCGATGACCGGGGCCTGAGGGGCTGGGCCCGGGAAGTCTACGACCGATTCACCGGGTAGAACGAACAACGGGGCGAATGGCCGTTAATCACCACCCGCCCCGTCGCACAAACTTGCGATCCGACAAATTACTGTGTGTTGGCAGCCGCGGCTTCCTGTTCGGCGGCCTGCTTGCGCACGTCGTCCATGTCCAGCTCGCGGACTTTGCCGATGATCTCTTCCAAAGCGGTCTCGGGCAGGGCGCCCGCTTGCAGGAAAATGAGGATCTGCTCGCGGAAGATACCGATGGTCGGGATGGAGCGGATGCCGAACTGGGCGGCAACCATCTGTTCCTTTTCGGTATCGCACTTCATGAAGGCGAGGTCGGGGTGCTTTTCGGACATGGCTTCATAGGTCGGCGCGAAGCTCTTGCAGGGGCCGCACCAATCGGCCCAGAAATCGATGATGACGATATCGTTGCCCTCGATGGTCGATTCGAGATTTTCGGCGGTCAGTTCCTGGGTGGCCATGGAAAGCTCCTTCGTGGGTCCGGTTCGGGTAAGCAGGCACCCGGGGCACCACTCACCAGTCAATGGTTAGCGGGCGACCTTAAAGGGTTACGCCCGTAATATCCAGGAATTCTAAAATAAGCCGCGGGGCAGGGAGTCCGAATCAGACGAAATCACGGAAATAGGCGATGGTCGGTTCCAATCCCTCGCGCAGAGTGACCGAGGGTTCCCAGCCGATCTTCTCCTGGGCCAAGCCGATGTCCGGCTTGCGCTGCAAGGGGTCATCCGTCGGCAATGGATTATGCACCAGCTGCGAGGAAGACCCGGTCATCTCGATGGCCAACTGGGCCAGTTCCAAGATGGTGAACTCGCCCGGGTTGCCCATGTTCATGGGTCCGGTGAACGCCTCTTCCAGTTCGGTGAAGCGAATCATCAGATCGACCAGATCGCTGACATAACAGAATGAGCGGGTCTGCTTGCCGTCGCCGTAAATGGTGATGGGTTCGTTGCGCAGCGCCTGCATGATGAAGTTGGAAACCACGCGGCCGTCGTTGGGATGCATGCGCGGGCCATAGGTATTGAAAATCCGCCCGACCCGAATTTCGGTGCCGTACTGGCGGTAATAATCAAAGCACAGGGTCTCGGCACAGCGCTTGCCCTCATCGTAACAGGCGCGGGGGCCGATGGGGTTGACGTTACCCCAATAGCGCTCGTTCTGCGGATGGACGATGGGATCCCCATAGACCTCGCTGGTCGAGGCATGAAAGATCCGTGCCCCGGTTCGCTTGGCCAGGCCCAACATGTTGATGGCACCATGGACGCTGGTCTTGGTGGTCTGCACCGGATCGTGCTGGTAATGGATCGGCGAAGCTGGACAGGCCAGATTGTAGATTCGGTCCACTTCCACATAGAGCGGAAAGGTGACATCGTGGCGCATCAGCTCGAAATTGGGGTGGTCGAGCAGGTGAGAAATGTTGTCCTTGGTACCGGTAAAAAAGTTGTCGACGCAGAGCACGTCTTGGCCCATTTCGAGCAGTCGTTCGCAAAGATGGGAGCCGAGAAAGCCCGCTCCGCCGGTGACCAGTACCCTTGTGCGCAGATGCATATGTCCGTATCCGATGCGTTCCCGTGGAAAGGCCGCCAACTTGCCCGCTTTCGTGCCCCGAATCAAGGAGTCGTGAATTCACTCGGACAAGGTCTACCATCTATTGTGTCCTATTGTGTCTGGCGGGGCGCTCGAACTATGATGGGCCAACCCCGGAAGGCCCCGGCGAAAGCGAGCGGCATGGACGATACGGTCATCACCACTTTTAACCCCACTCTGGGCACGTCCGGAGACGAACCTCGATTGGTGGACCATATCCGCCGCATCCGCCATAACCGCGAGGGATCCGTGGCGGTGCATGTGCATCTGTCCCGGCTGCGTCCCTATCATCGCGAATCGACCCATATCCGCATAGCCTCGCGCTCCTTTGACAATCTTTGCAATAACCATGACGCATCGGTCTATGTGATGGCCAATTGCGACCTGGTGCTGATCACCCGGGACGTGAAGGTGTCCGACATCGATACGGTGGTTCTCAAGCTGCGCACCCTGTTTTCCGAAGACCCGGTGATCTTCGCCGACGAGGATATCGGCCATGATCGGTTTTCCAGCTGGTACGATTTGGACAACGATTTCCAGAATTTCTGGATGCTGCTGGAAGACCTGGTGGATGAAGGCAAGCAGGTCACCGAAAAGGGCCGTGATCAGACCCCCGAGGCGTTGCTGGGCAAGCCCATGAACGCCTTGACATTGTCAGCACTCACCGAGCGCCTGCAAAAGACCCGCATCGCCGATCTGATCAGTCGCCAGGGAGCGCTGCATGTGACCGCTGGCAATGGCGGCGGTATGCTGTTTCAGGAACACTTCATGTCCATTGCGGACCTCAAGAAACGAGTGGCGCCGGGGGTTCATATCGTTTCCGATTTCTGGCTGTTCCAGTACCTGACCGAAACCTTGGACAAACGTATGCTGGCGGTGCTGGGACGACGGGATTTCAGCACGCTGAAATGGCCGGTGAGCATGAACATGAACATCTCCACCGTGCGCTCGCCCGAGTTCAAGGTCTTCACCGACCGGGTCGGAGAGCATACGGACAAGGTTGTGTTGGAGCTTCAGCACGTGGATGTGTTCGCCGATATTCAGGCCTATTTCGAGGCCCGGGACCGGTTGCGGGACCAGGGCTATCGCGTGCTCATTGATGGGGTCAACCCTTTGAGTTTGCGATATTTCAATCCCACCGGCCTGGATCCGGACTACATCAAGATAAACTGGTCGGCGGATCTTCGGCCCAGTGCCGAGGCCGGTCGCATGGACCGGGTGCGCGAATTGATGCATGACATCCGCGAGCGGGTGATCCTGGCTCGCATTGATAACGAAGACGCCGTGCGCGTGGGCCTGCAATTGGGCGTGCAACGGTTCCAGGGCCGCTTTATCGACAAACTGGTCGCCGCCATGAGCGGCAAGGGCGGAGACTGAAGCAATGGCCATGGATAGTCAAAAACGTCTGCCCAGTCAGGAAAGCCTATTCCTGGATTACGTCCAGCGTCTGGACGACCACAAGGACGGGCGGATGATGATTCATATCCATATGTCCGACTTGCGCCCCTATAACCGCCGCGACCACCATCTGCGCATCGCCGCCAACAGCTTTGAAAGTCTGGTCAAAAGCCTCCAGGGTCAGCTTTTTACCCTCAGTAATTCCGACATGTTGCTGATCTTCCGCAAGGACGCCCTGCACGAGGTGGAGACCTCGGTGGTCAAGCTGCGTTTCATGTTCGGCGATGATCCGTTGCTGGTGAAGGACGCCGACGACGTGGACAAATTCTGCTCCTGGTATGACGCCGACAGCCAGTATCAGGAGATCCTCGATCTGGCCAAGGGCATGATCGACGAGGAACGCCATCGAGACGACGAAGTGGTGGCCGAGGAAGAGGCCAAGGCCGCCCTGCGCGCCAAACAGGAACGCGGCGAACCGATCACGCCGAAGCTGTTGGCCAGCCTTGAGGAAGGCCTCATGCGCGCCGATTTGTCCAACATGGTGCGGCGGCAATATGCCTCGGCCATTGTCGGGACGGCGGCGCCGCAGCCGGTGTTCAGCGAGATGTTCATTTCCATCCGCGATTTGCGCGAGGCCATGATGCCGGGGGTGGATCTGACCTCGAACCGCTGGCTGTTCCAGCATTTGACCGGCATTCTCGACCGACGCGTCCTGTCATTGCTCAATAAAGCCGACCATATGACCCTGTCGGGGGATATCAGCTTCAATCTGAATATCGCGACCTTGCTGTCGCCGGAGTTCCTGGCCTTTGATGATGCGGTGATCGCCAGCCGCCGGGGCACCATGGTGGTGGAACTTCAACAGATCGATATCTTTCAGGACCTGGGCGCCTTCATGTTTGCCCGAGAATTCATCAAAGAGCGAGGCTATCGCTTGTGCATCGACGGGCTACGGCGCAACACCATCGGCCTGATCGACCGCGAGGGCCTGGGCGCCGATATGGTCAAGTTGATCTGGACCCCGGACATGGCCACGGAGGACCCGGACGAAATGGCCGAGATGAAGGCCATGATCGACAATGTGGGCGGTGACCGGGTGGTGCTTTGCCGCTGCGATACCCGCCAGTCGGTGGACTTCGGTCAGGCCCTGGGAATCGCCGTGTTCCAAGGCCGCCACGTGGAAAACCTGATTGCCGAGGAGCATCGCAAGCAAGAGCTTTTGCAACGCAAGCGGCGGCGCTCCTGAATGGCCGAACCCCCTCCCGTTGCCGAGATTACCCACCTGGTGAAGACTTTCGAGGCGATCACCGCCGTGGACGGTATCTCGTTTTCCGTGCCCGCCGGATCCACCACCGCCTTGCTGGGCGGCAATGGGGCGGGCAAAACAACCACCTTGTCCATGTTGCTGGGCTTGTTGCTGCCGACGTCCGGAGGCATCACCATATTCGGCGAGGATATGTTGCGCGACCGGCATAAGGTATTGCCGCGCATGAATTTTTCCAGCCCCTACGTGGACCTGCCCCGCCGCCTGACCGTGCGCGAGAACCTGACCATCTATGCCCACCTCTATGGTCTGCATGACTATCGAACCCGCATGGCGGAGCTGGCCGGGGATCTGGATATCGCCGGACTGATGAAGCGTCATACGGGCGAGTTATCAGCCGGGCAGCGGACCCGGGTCGCCTTGGCCAAGTCCTTGCTCAACGAACCGGACCTGTTGCTGCTGGATGAGCCCACGGCATCCTTGGACCCGGACACCGGCGATTGGATCCGCACCTATCTGGAGCGCTATCGTGAGCGCACCGGGGCGACCATCTTGCTGGCGTCGCACAATATGGCCGAGGTGGAACGGCTTTGTGATCATGTGCTGATGATGCGCGCCGGGAAGATCGTCGATCAAGGCTCGCCGGATCAGTTGCTGACCCGCTATGGCCAGGAAAACCTGGAAGAAGTATTCCTGGATATTGCCCGCGACCGGCGCGGCGGCCCGTTGGAGGTCGCCTCATGAGCCTTTCCCATGCCGCCCTTTGGTTTTCCTGGCGCCGGGTTGGCGGCATCATGTTGCGCCACCTTTATGTGTTGCGTTCCTCCTGGCCGCGATTGCTGGAACTGGCCTATTGGCCGTTCGTGCAGATGATAACCTGGGGCTTTGTCACCTCCTTTTTCCTCGAGCATTCTTCCTATGTGGCGCAGGCGGCGGGAGTGTTGATCTCGGCGGTATTGCTGTGGGATATCCTGTTCCGCGCCAATCTGGGTATTTCCCTCTCGTTCATGGAGGAAATGTGGTCGCGCAATCTGGGCCAGCTTTACGTCAGCCCCTTGCGGCCCATGGAACATGTGGCGGCCTTGATGAGCATGAGCCTGATCCGCACGGCTATCAGTGTCACCCCGGCGGCTTTGCTGTCTCTGCCCTTGTATGATGTTTGGGTCTTTGCCTTGGGGCCGCCGTTGATCGCCTTTTTCGTCGCTTTGATGATCTTTGGTTGGTCCATCGGCTTGCTGGTCTCGGCGTTGGTGCTGCGATTCGGCATGGGGGCGGAAAGCCTGGCCTGGGTGGCCATTTTCGCCGTGGCGCCCCTGTCGGGGATTTACTATCCGGTGGAGACCCTGCCCGAGTGGCTGCGGCCGGTTTCCTACGCCTTGCCGTCAAGCCATGTGTTCGAAGGCATGCGCGCGGTGTTGCAGGGCGAAGGTTTCCGCATGGACCACTTTCTGTGGTCCTTGGGACTCAATGGAATCTACCTGAGCCTCGCCGGAGGATGGTTCCTGTTCACCCTGCGCGTGGCGCGGATCAAAGGACTGCTGTTGCAACAAGGAGAATGACCTTGGCCGAGCAAGAGGACATCCGGGACTTGCTGATCCAAGGCGCCGAGCGCCATCGGGCCGGGGATATCCTCGGGGCCGCCGAGATCTATCTCCAGGCTCAAGCTCTCGACCCCCGCAATGGCACGGTTCTCGGGAATCTGGGCGTCGCCCTGCGCGGCTTGGGACACCAAGAAAAGGCCCTGTTGGTGCTGGAAAAAGCCGCCACCTTTGCGCCCGGGGATCCGGAAACCCAGTACAATTTCGGCAATGCCCTGCGCGATGCCGGGCGTCTCGAGGACGCGGTGACCTGTTTTCGCCGGGCCATCGCGCTACGCCCGACCCTGCCCGGACCCCATGTGAACCTGTCTTTGATCCTGGGCCATCTGGGTCGGCACGAAGCAGCGGCACAGGCCGCCCGGTTGGGGTTGCTGCACAGGCCGGACAACGGCTCTTTGTGGATGAATTTGGGTGTGGCGCTGTCCAACATGAAGCACCATGAGGCGGCGGTAGCCTGCTTTTACCGGGCCGTGGCGCATCGCCCCGACGATCCGGCCATTCATCTGAATTTGGCCTCGGCCCATTTCACCCTGTCACAAATCGAGTCCTCGGCGGCGGCGGCCCGCGCGGCCTTGAGCCTGCAACCGGATCGGCCTGCCGCCCATGCCCTGTTGGGTCAGGCCTTGACCTCGCAAGGACGGCTGGATGAGGCTTTATCCGCGCTGAATCAGGCGCTGGCCTTGGAGCCGGACAATCTGACCGCTCAATTGGGGCGCGCCCGGGCCCTGTTGCTGGGCGGTCGTTGGGCCGATGGATTCCCAGCCTACAGAGCCCGCTTCCGTCGGGTATCGTTTCTGACCGGCCCTTTGTCCACGCCCGCCTGGACCGGGGAGGAAGCCCCCGACCAGACTCTCTTGCTGCACGCGGAACAAGGGCTGGGCGATACCCTCATGGGCCTGCGATTTGTGGCCGCCGCGCGGGCCCGCGTGGGCCGGGTGGTGATCCAGGTACCGCCGACGCTGATGGGATTGGCGGCCCGGGTGGAGGGAGTGGACGATGTTGTCTCCCTGAGCGATCCGGTTCCGGCCCATGATATTCAGGCACCCATGCTGGACCTGCTGCGATGTCTGGCCATTGATCCCGAGACCGTCCCGGCGGCGATGCCTTATCTGTCCGTGCCCGAAGATTTGGAAACCCCCGCGCGACCCGCTGGCGATGAGCGGCTCTATGTGGGGTTGATCTGGGCCGGGGATCCGCGCCACGACAATGATGTGAATCGCAGTTGCGGTCTGGAACCGCTGATGCCGTTGTTGGCGCTGCCCGGCATTCGGTTTTTATCCCTGCAAGTGGGCGAACCGAGGCAACAGCTTGTGGAAAAGGGCGCCCTGGGTCTGGTCGAGGATATTGCCCCCGCGTTGACCGATTTTTCACAAACCGCCCGCTTCCTCATGGGCCTGGATCTGCTGATTTCGGTGGATACCGGGCCGGTACATTTGGCCGGCGCCCTGAATCGGCCCTGTTGGGTTCTGCTGCCCCATGCGCCAGACTGGCGCTGGATGTTGGATCGCACCGACAGTCCTTGGTATCCGTCATTGACGCTCTATCGGCAACCGACGGTCGGGGACTGGCAAACCGTCGTCGAGCGGGTCAAGGACGATCTCAGAAATCAGACCGGTTGCTGACCGCCGCTTCGTGGAACGTGGCCATGCCGGTGTGACATTCCACCGCGGCGCGGGCCAGACCGACGGCCAAAACCGCGCCCGAGGCTTCGCCCAACCGCATGTTCAGATCCAGCAACGGAGCCTTGTCGATATGATCGGCCAGGTGCCGGTGCCCCGGTTCGGCGGAGACGTGGGCCACTTGGCAATGGTCCAGGGCGCCGGGCTGGAAGACCTGCAGCACGGCGGCGGCGGCGGTACAGACATAGCCGTCCAATAGCACCGGAATGCGCAGCAGCCGGGCGCTGATGACCGCCCCGACAATGGCCGCCAATTCGCGCCCGCCGAGACAGCGCAGGACTTCCAAGGCATCGGTCATGGTCTCGGCGTGCAAGGCGACGGACTGTTCGATGACCTGCGCCTTGTGGGTCAAGGCATCGCCCTCGACGCCGGTGCCCGGCCCGACCCAATGGTTCGCATGACCCCCGAAAAGGGCCTGACAGACCGCGGCGGCGGATGAAGTATTACCGATGCCCATCTCGCCCAGGCACAGAAGGTCGGCCTTGCGGTCGATGGCCTGCATGCCAAAGGTCAGGGCATGGAGCAGTTCCTCCTCGCTCATGGCTGGTTTTTGGCTGAAGTCGGCGGTGGGGCGGTCCAGGGCCATTTCGTCGACCACCAGGGCCACGTCGAACACCCGGCAGAGCTGATTGATGGCGGCGCCGCCAGCCAGGAAGTTGGCGACCATTTGCCCGGTAACCTCGGCGGGAAAGGCCGAGACCCCTTGCGCCGTCACCCCGTGATTGCCGGCGAACACATGGGCGCAGACATTGTCCAGACGCGGCGGGTGGCGCCCCTGCCAGGCCGACAGCCATTTGCTCAGGTCTTCCAGCCGGCCCAGGGATCCGGCCGGCTTGGTCAGTTGTGGTTCCAGGGAGACAGCGCGCTTGGCGGCTTCGTCGTCAGGACCCGGCAGGTCGCGCAGCATGTCGCGCAGCTGGTCCAGGCTGTCGATTCGCGGCAACATAGACATAATTTTCTTCCCCCTGGTGATCCCATGCCCATCTGACCTATAACCCATCCCACAAGTCCTGCATAGAAACCCCGAACGGAAACCCCGAGCCAACGCCCATGAGCACCCCGCAACCCCATGCGCCAAGCGGCAACGATCTGCTGATTGCCGTCGGATTTCTGACCCGGCTGCCGGTCCCCCACCCGGCGGTCCTGGCGCCCGATGCCCTGGCCCGGTCGGTCTGGGCCTTTCCGTTGGTCGGTCTGTTGGTGGGCGGGGCCGCCTCGGTGGTTTGGGTTATGGCCGATTTGTCGCAACTGCCGGGCACGGTCTCGGCCATGCTGGCGGTGATGACGGTGGTGATCCTCACCGGCGCGCTGCACGAAGACGGCCTGGCCGATCTGGTCGATGGTCTCGGCGGCGGCTGGGACCGGGAGCGGCGGCTGGAGGTCATGCGCGATTCCCGGGTCGGTGTATTTGGCGTGCTGGGGCTGATTTTCTCCGTTGCCTTGCGGGTGGCGGTGCTGGCGTCCGTGGACCATGCCGGACAGGCGGTGCCCTTGATCCTGGCCTCGGAAACCCTGTCTCGCGGAGTCATCCCGCAGGTCATGCTACGGCTCTCGCCGGCCCGCGCCGATGGTCTTGCCCAAGGGGCCGGGCGACCGCAGGAAGGGGCCAGCAATCTGGCCTTATTGATGGCTGGGGGACTGGTGATTCTATTGCTGGGATTTCAAGCTGGCGGCGGCGCTTTGGCCGGGGGGCTGGTGGCGGCCTGGGCGGTGGCATCCCTGGCCAAGGCCAAGCTCGGCGGGCAGACCGGCGATGTGCTGGGCGCGGTGCAGCAAGCCGCGTTATTGGCGGCTTTGGTCGGGGGTCTTGGGGCCGGAAACTGGGGGGGCTGGTAATGGGCGAGACAACCCGTTTTTGGTGGATCCGCCATGCGCCGGTGCCCAGGCACCTGCACGGCGGCACCATCTATGGCAATCTGGACCTGTCGTGTGACTGTTCCGACCGGGCGGCGTTCGAAGGCCTCGCCAGACAGCTTCCCAAGCAGGCTGTTTTGGTCACCAGCCACCTCAAACGTACCCATGAGACCGCCCAGGCGATTCGCGATGCCGGACTGGAAGGGCCTGATCCCCTCCAGGATGCGGATCTGGGAGAGCAGGATTTCGGTCGCTGGCATGGCACCACCTGGGATGATCTGCGCGCTGCCAACCAGGCCGAAATGGCGGCGTTTTGGAAAGTGCCGTCGCTCAGCCGTCCTCCCGGGGGCGAGTGCTTTGCCGATGTGATGATTCGCGTCGCCCCGGCCATGGAGCGGCTGTCCGAAAGCCATGCCGGACGGGATATCATCCTGGTCGCCCATGGCGGGTCCATTCGCGCCGCGTTGGGTCATGCCCTGGGGCTGGCGCCGGCCCAGGCGCTGATGTTCAAGATCGATAATCTGTCCATCACCCGCATCGACCATATTCCCTCCGGCCATCTGGGGGGGTACGGTGGAGCCTGGCGGGTGGCGACGGTCAACCGCCCGCCCATCGCCGACGAGGGAGCCCAATAGCCATGTCAGACCTGTTGACCCTGCCGCCCATGACCCTGGTGCTCGGCGGCATCCGTTCGGGCAAGAGCGCTTATGCGGAAAAGCTCATCGAATCGGCGGGCGGCGGTCTCTATCTGGCCACCGCCGAGGCCCGCGACGACGAAATGAAAGCCCGCATTCAACGTCATCGCGAACGCCGGGGACCCTTGTGGGAAACCGTCGAGGAGCCTCTGGACCTGGTCACGGTGATCCACAAGGCCAAGCGTCCGGTTCTCATAGACTGTGTGACCATATGGCTGAACAATTTGGTCGAGGCCCAGGCCGACGTGGCGGTGCAGGTGAAGAAGCTGGGCGCCGAACTCTTGCAGCCGCCGGTGCCGGTGGTCCTGGTCACCAACGAAGTGGGTTTGGGCGGGATCTCCGACAACGCCGCCGCCCGCGCCTTTGCTGATTTACAAGGCGCATCCAATCAAATTTTTGCCGAAGTGGCCCGCCGGGTGGTGTTTGTCGCCGCTGGCCTGCCCATGACCTTGAAGGATATGAGCCAAGCATGAAGCCCCGCATCCCCGCCACCGTCATCACCGGTTTCCTCGGTGCCGGCAAGACCACCTTGATCCGCCACTTGATCGAAACCGCCAACGGGCGGCGATTGGCGCTGATCATCAACGAATTCGGCGACCTGGGAGTGGACAAGGAACTGCTCAGCGGCTGCGGCATCGACGGCTGCAACGAGGACAATCTGATCGAATTGTCCAATGGCTGTTTGTGCTGCACCGTCGCCGATGAATTCCTGCCGACGATCCAGAAACTGCTCGATCAGCCCAGTCCGCCAGATCATATCGTAATCGAAACATCAGGTCTCGCTTTGCCGAGGCCCCTTGTAAAAGCGTTCGATTGGCCGGAGGTTCGGTCTCGTGTGACGGTGGATGGGGTCGTTGCGGTGGTCGATACCCCGGCGGTGGCCGAAGGTCGTTTCGCTTTCGATCCTGACGCTGTTGCCGATGAAGCCGAGGCGGACGGGGCGCTGGCCCATGATGACGCCTTGGAGGAACTGTTCGAAGACCAATTGGCCTGTGCCGATCTGGTGATTCTCAACAAGACCGACCTGACCGATGACGAAACCCTGGGGCAGGCGCTGGCAACCGTGCAAGGCGGCATCCGCCAAGGGGTGTCGCTGATCCGCGCCGACCATGGCCGGGTGGATGGTCAGGTGGTGTTGGGATTGGAAGCGGCGGCCGAGGATGATCTGGCGGCCCGGCCATCCCATCATGACGGTCCCCACGATGATCACGATCACGACGATTTCGAAAGCTTCATCGTCGATCTGGGGCCCATTGCCGATCCCGAAGCCTTGGAGGGCCGGGTGCGGGCCGCTGCCGAAGCCCACGACATCCTGCGGGTGAAGGGCTTCCTGGACGTGCCGGGCAAGCCCCTGCGCCATGTGTTGCAGGCCGTCGGGCCGCGCATCGAGCGCTATTTCGATCGTCCCTGGAAAGCCGACGAAGCGCGGGCCAGCCGCCTTGTGGTGATTGGTCATCATGGCCTCGACCGGCCCGGTATCGCGACCCTTCTTGCGGGTTGATGGAGGCCGGAACTCTCATAGAGAGTCCGCAAGATTGAAAAAAAGCCAAAATAGACGTACCCTGTGGGCATAAAAAACAAAGCATGCTGGGAGATTTGTTATGGGGAGAATACTGATCGGGGCCATAGCCCTGGGCGCCGTTCTGTCGTTACCCGCTATCCCTTCGGCTTTTGCCGAAGAAATGACCATGGACAGCGATGCCACGCAGAAACTGGTTAACGGCAATACGGCGGTGGGCAAGGGAATCATCGCTTTCTACGATCCCGACGGCACGGTTCGGGCGCGCAACAACGAAGGCTACTATTCCGGTCGTTGGTGGGTCAGCCAGGGGGGCAAGCATTGCGTCCACTGGGAAGGCGATCCGCTGGAAGCCTGTTTGGGCATCAGCCAAGGCTCGCCCAATCGATACATGGTCATTGATGAGGGCCGGGTGGTTGGCGACTTCTCGATGATTCCGGGCAATCCGCACGGCTTGTAAAGGGTGCCGTTCGGAATTGGCTTGATTCCTCGGCCATAGGCGCTACCTATGCAGCCTTCCTGCCGCATGGGAGTTCCTGAATGCACCTGCTCGCCGCGACGCCTGGCGAAATTACCGACGGATCGGAAGCCATCGACCTGGGCCAGACCCCGGGCGATATCATCGTGCTGAGCGCGGCGGATACCGAGATCGCTTGCCTGGCCCGCGCCAACCGCCAAAGATTGGCGGACAATGTCCAAATTCCCAGCTTGCGCCTGGCCTCCTTATTGCACCTGGGTCACCCCCTTTCCGTGGATCTCTACGTGGAAACCATCATCGCCAAGGCGCGTTTGGTGGTCATCCGGCTGCTCGGGGGGCGGGCCTATTGGGCTTACGGGGTGGAGCAGATCATCGAATGCTGCCACAGACACCAGATTCCCCTCGCTTTGTTGCCCGGCGACGATCAGCCGGACCCTGATCTGTTGGAATCATCCACTTTGGACGCCGCTGCGGTTCATCGGCTTTGGCAATATCTAGTATACGGAGGCCTGGAAAACAGCCAGATGTTCCTTGCGTATGCCGAATCGCTGCTGGGGAGCGAGACGATCTGGGCTGAACCGGCGCCGCTTTTGAAGGCCGGGCTCTATCAATCGGCAACTTTGGACGACTTGAGGCGGAATTGGGTCGCCAATGGCCCCATCGCGGCGGTTGTTTTCTATCGGGCGCTGCTGTTGTCGGGCAATACGGCCGGCATTGATGCAATAATTAATGAATTAAAACAAAGACATATAAATGTTTTGCCAATTTTTGTCGGTAGCTTAAAGGATTCCGTGGCCCAAGGGGTCCTGGCCGATATATTTGAACAAGCAGTACCAAATATCATTCTCAACGCGACGGCCTTTGCGGTCGCCGCGCCAGGGGGTAAATCGCCTCCATCGCCCCTGTCGGCGCCCGGTTGTCCGGTGTTGCAGCTGGTGGCTTCGGGCGGGACCGTCCAAAATTGGCGTGACGGCACCCGGGGCCTGTCGGCGCGGGATATCGCCATGAATGTCGCCCTGCCGGAAGTGGACGGTCGCATCCTGGCGGGGGTAATCAGTTTCAAGGGCCCGGCGGAGCGCGACGAGGCGACCCAATGCGATCTGGTGGCCTATGAGCCCGAACCCGACCGGGTGCGCTTTATCGCGGATCTGGCGACCAATTGGATCAATCTGGGCGAGACACCGACGGAAAATCGGCGGGTGGCTCTGATTTTGGCCAATTATCCGACCCGGGACGGGCGCTTGGGCAATGGGGTGGGGCTGGATACCCCGGCAGCGGCTGTGGGCATCCTGAGAGCGCTGAGGGCCGAGGGCTACGAAAGTGACGAAATCCCATCCGACGGCGACGCCCTGATCCGGCGATTGCTGGAGGGCCCGACCAACCAGCGGGATCGTGACCGACAGACCCGTGCCAAGCTTTCTCTTGCCGACTACGAGGCCTGGTTCCATCGCTTGCCTCTGGAGGCCCGTCGGAAGATCCTGGCTCGCTGGGGCACCCCGGAAGCCGATCCGCGTTTTGCCGACGATGGGGGCTTCCAAGTGGCGGTGTTGCCCCTGGGGAATGTGGTGGTCGGCATCCAACCGGCGCGCGGCTATGACATTGATCCCCAGAGCAGCTATCACGACCCGGACCTGGTCCCGCCGCACGGCTATTTGGCCTTTTATGCCTGGCTCAGCCAGCAGTTCGGTGCCCAGGCGATCATTCATCTGGGCAAGCATGGCAATCTGGAATGGCTGCCGGGCAAGTCCCTGGCCTTGTCCGATGAATGCTATCCCCAGGCCATCCTGGGGCCGTTGCCGCATCTTTACCCTTTCATCGTCAACGATCCGGGGGAAGGCACCCAGGCCAAACGCCGCACCCAGGGGGTGATCATCGACCACCTGACCCCACCCCTGACCCGCGCCGAGAGCTATGGCCCTTTGCGTGATCTGGAGCGGCTGGTGGACGAATACTACGAGGCCGCCGGGGTCGATCCGCGCCGCCTGCGGCTGTTGCGCGACGAGATTCTGTCCCTTTGCCGGGTCACCGGCCTGGATACGGACTGTGGTATCGCCGAAGGAGAGGGAGAGGACGAAGCTCTGGGCAAGCTCGACAACTACCTGTGTGAACTCAAGGAATTGCAGATCCGAGACGGCCTGCATGTGTTCGGTGAAAGCCCGTCGGGGGATCTGCGGACCCATCTTCTGGTGGCCCTGGCCCGGGTGCCGCGTGGCGACGGCAAGGGTGGACGGGCCTCGTTGCTGCGCGCCCTGGCCGATGACTTGAGCCTGGGGTTCGATCCTTTGGACTGCCAACTGGGCGACCCCTGGCTGGGACCGCGCCCGCAAATCCTGGCGGGTGACGATCCTTGGCGCACCATCGGCGATACGGTGGAACGGCTGGAAATCCTGGCCGCGGATCTGGTCGGCGGGAAGAGGCAGGCCGAGGCGTCTTGGCCCCGCGCGGAGGCGGTCCTCGAGGCCATCACCAATCAGATCGGCCCGGCCGTGGCCGCCTGCGGCGAGGCGGAAATGAATGCCTTGCTGCGCGGGCTGGACGGAAAGTTCGTCGACCCCGGCCCCTCCGGCGCCCCGACCCGGGGACGCCCCGACGTGCTGCCCACCGGACGCAATTTCTATTCCGTGGACGTGCGCGCCGTCCCGACCCAGGCGGCCTGGTCCCTGGGCTGGAAATCGGCGACCCTGCTCATCGAGCGCCATGCCCAGGAACAAGGGGATTGGCCCCGACGTCTGGCGCTCACCGCCTGGGGCACGTCCAACATGCGCACCGGCGGCGATGACATCTCCCAGGCCCTGGCCCTGTTGGGGGTCACGCCCACCTGGGACCGGATCTCCGGCCGGGTGACGGGGTTTGAGATCCTGCCCGCGACGGTTTTGGGCCGTCCTCGGGTGGATGTGACCCTGCGGGTATCCGGATTCTTCCGCGATGCCTTTCCCGGGCTCATCGATTTGTTCGATTCGGCGACACGGGCGGTGGCCGATCTGGATGAACCCGCCGAGGAAAATCCCCTGGCCGCCCGGGTGCGCGAGGAGCGCGCCGGACTGATGGCCGAGGGCGCCTCCGCCGATCAGGCCCGCCGTCGCGCCGGAACCCGCGTCTTTGGGTCCAAGCCGGGAGCCTATGGGGCCGGATTGCAGGCCTTGATTGATGAGAAGGGCTGGGATAGCGCCGATGATCTGGCGCGGGCCTATGTGGCCTGGGGCGGCTGGGCCTATGGCGCCGGGGCCGAGGGGGATCAGGCCCACGATTTGTTCGAAACCCGTCTGGGCGCCGTGGAAGCGGTGATCCAGAATCAGGATAACCGCGAACACGATATTCTGGATTCAGACGATTATTACCAGTTCGAAGGCGGCATGACGGCGGCGGTGCGGATGTTGTCGGGCCAACAGCCAACGGTTTATCACGGCGATCACTCACGGCCCGAAACACCGGTAATCCGCACGCTGGACGAAGAGGTCGCGCGGGTGGTTCGCGCCCGGGCGGCCAACCCCAAATGGATCGCGGGCGTCATGCGCCATGGTTACAAGGGGGCTTTCGAGATGGCCGCCACCGTGGACTATCTATTCGCCTTTGCCGCCACGGCGCGCTGTGTGCGCGACCATCATTTCGATGCTCTGTTCGAGGCCTATCTGGGTGACGACCAGGTGCGCCAGTTCATCGCCGACCATAATCCGGCGGCATTGAATGAAATGGCCGAGCGGTTCCAGGAAGCCCTGGACCGCCATCTTTGGCGCCCGCGCCGCAACTCCACCCCCGACCGCCTTGCCGGAATTCTGGCGCCGGGCGAGGACAGGTAGATGCTGAAATCCATCTATGGACAACCCTATCTGGTTTTGACCCTGGCGGTATCCTTCTGGTCAATCAATTTCATCGTCGGGCGGGCGGTGCATTTGGATGTGCCGCCGGTGGGCTTGGCCTGGTGGCGTTGGGCCGGGGCGCTGATTCTGCTCACCCCCTTTGCTTGGCGGCACCTGCGCGGTGACTGGCCCGCCCTGCGCGCCGGATGGCGGGTCACCTTGCTTTGTGCCCTGACCGGCATCGCGGTTTTCAATACCCTTGTGTATATGGGTCTGCATCATACCCAAGCCATCAACGCCGCCCTGTTGCAGTCGGCCATGCCGTCGCTGATCGTGCTGCTGGCTTTTGTCTCGGCGGGGGATCTGTTCCGGCCCGTGCAACTGATGGGGCTGCTGCTGTCCACCGTCGGCGTGCTGACGGTGGTGACCAAGGGCGACCCGGGGGTGTTGATCAACCTGTCTCTCAACAAAGGCGACCTGATGGTGCTGGTGGCGGTGATCTGTTACGCGGTCTATTCCGTGGCGGTGCGCAAACGTCCGGCGGTGCATCCGTTGAGCTTTCTGTGGGTCATTTTCGCCCTCGGCCTGGGCATGCTGACGCCGTTCTATGTCCAAGAGCATCTTTCCGGTCTGGTGATGCGGTTCGACAAGACCGTTACGCTGGGCGCGGTGGCCTATGTGGCGGTGTTTCCTTCCATCCTGTCCTACCTGTTTTTCAATCGCGGCGTGGAACTGGTGGGACCGGGCCGGGCCGGGCTGTTCATCCACCTCTTGCCGGTGTTCGCCAGCCTGCTGGCGGTGGCGATCCTGGGAGAGACCTTCCGCTGGTACCACGGCGCGGGTCTGGCCTTGATCCTGGGCGGGATCGGACTGGCCAACCGGAAAGGGTGAGTGAGGCGGTTTTCGCCGGAATGGGGCCCCCAATGTGACGCCCGTCACAGATCCCCATGACAAAATGGAATATATCCTTTCGGTTCATTCCGGTAGGCTGAATCCCATGCGGGTCATCCAAATCTTTGCCATCATATTCTGGGGCATTCTGGTCATCCTTGGGCCCAGGGCCGCCGCCGCGGCCAGCTTCATGGACGGGTTTCTCAGGCAGAACGCCGTGATGCTGCTGATCGATCCGGATACCGGCGCCATCGTCGAGGCCAATCCCGCCGCCGCGGAATTTTATGGCCATGACCGTGACAAACTGAAGGCCATGAAAATCCAGGACATCAACATGTTCACCGCGGAGCAGGTGGCCCATGAGCGCAAGCTGGTGGCAACGGAAGGCCGCAACTTTTTCATTTTCCGCCACCGTCTGGCCGACGGCAGCGCGCGGACGGTAGAAGTCCACTCGGTGCCCTTGGATTTCGACGGGCGGCGGCTTCTTTACTCGTTGATCCGCGATATCTCCCACGAACGGGCCCTTCAAAAGGATCTCTGGCACTATCAAAGCCGTCTGGAACAGATGGTCGACCGGCAAACCGAAAGCATCCGCCTGAAGTCCCGCGACAATCTGATTACTCTGAGCGTCGCCACCTTTGGCCTGTTCCTGGCCTTGGTTTTTGCCATCCTGGTCCTGTTCCGCCGCTGGCAAGCGCAGAAAGAGCTGAAAGCAGAGCGCCAGAAGTACCAACGGCTGATCAACGGCCTGACCCGACACTTCATGTATACCCATGACGCCGAGGGCGTCTTTCAATATGTGAGCCCGTCCATCACCGATGTGCTCGGGTACCCGCCCGAGGCGTTCTTAACGAACTTCGACAAGTACCTGACCGACAACCCCATGAACCAGGGTGTGATCCGCTTCACCGAGCGGAGTATCCAGGGCCTGCAGCAGCCTCCCTATGAAGTGGAAATCCATCATGCGGACGGACGGGTGCGTCGCCTCGAAGTGGTCGAATCACCGGTATTCGCGGAAAACGGCGCGGTGGTGGCGGTGGAGGGCATCGCCCATGACATCACCGACCGCCACTTGGCTCATGAAGCCTTGCAACGCTCCAATGAAGACTTGCAGCGGTTCGCCTATGTGGCCTCGCACGATCTTCGGGAGCCCCTGCGCATGGTCGGCTCCTACCTGGGGCTGTTGGAACGGCGCTATGCGGATTCCCTGGACGAAGAGGCAAGGGAATATATGGATTTTGCCGTTAACGGGGCCAAGCGCATGGATGACCTCATCAATGCCCTGTTGCAATACTCACGGCTGCAGAGCCAGGGGGAGCCCTTCGCCGAAACCAATCCCGGCAATGCCCTGGACGAGGCCCTGAACCATCTACAACCCGTGTTGGCCGAAACCGATGGAACAGTGGAGGCCGACCTGCCGCCCAAGGTCAAGGCCGATGCAACACAGCTCGTGTTGCTGTTCCAAAATCTCGTCGGCAATGCCTTGAAGTACCGGCACCCCGATCGTCGGCCCCAGGTGCGGATTACCGCCTCGGTCAGGAACAACAAGGTCTGTTTCACGGTTCAGGATAACGGGATCGGCATGGACCCCGAATTCTTTGACCGGGTTTTCATCATCTTCCAACGTCTGCACACGGATGACTCCTACGAAGGCACGGGCATCGGCCTGGCCATCTGTAAACGGATCGTCGAACGCCATGGCGGTCGGATCTGGGTGCAAAGCGATGTGGGCAAGGGCAGCCGGTTTTCTTTCACGCTGCCCGTCGCGCCGTGATTCGACCGGATGGGGGCAAGGGGTCATTAACATCTTACCGATAGAGTATAGCGGCTAAGGAGTGCGCCCATGTTCTCGATAAACCGCCAACGCATTCATGAAATCCTAGATATTGCCAAGCCCAACGACCAAATGAGCCGTTGGTTCGACATTTTCATGTTTACCTTGATCAGCCTGAACGTGCTGGCTGTGGTTCTCGAATCCGTCAACTCAATCGGCCATAGGTTCGAGGGGGCGTTTCGAGTCTTTGAGATATTCTCTGTCGGGGTCTTCGTTATCGAGTACCTTCTGCGTATCTGGGCTGGGACCGAAGATTCCCGCTTCAAGGAAATGGGCGCCTTAAAGGGACGCCTTCGCTACGCCATGACGCCATTACTTTTGATCGACCTCATGGCCTTTTTGCCGTTTTTCCTGCAGTTCATCGTGCCCATTGACCTTCGTTTCATGCGGGCGATGCGTTTGTTCCGTATCCTCAGGCTGACCCGCTACAATCCGGCCATGGCCTTGATGCTAAAAGTCTTGAAGCACGAGGCTCCGGCGATGCTATCGAGTATCTACATCATGGGAATTCTCATCGTGGTGGCATCGAGCTTCATCTATCTCTTTGAACAGCATGCTCAGCCAGACAAGTTCAGTTCCATCCCGGAGGCCATGTATTGGTCGATCATCACCATGACCACGGTAGGCTTCGGAGATGTGACTCCTGTATCCGGCATGGGCAAGGTCTTTGCCGGGCTGGTGGCGGTGCTTGGCGTGGGGATGGTGGCCCTGCCCGCGGGTTTGTTGGCATCAGGATTCGCGACGGAAATTGGCGGTCGGCGTGCTCGGTATCGCCGCTTGGTGGAGCAGGCCATGCGCAACGGAGCCCTCGACCAGGGGGCGATGAATCTATTGGCGACGATCCGCGAGGATCTCGGGCTGAGCGATCTTGAGGCGCGAGAAATCACCGACGATGCCTTAGGTGAGGCAGTTGTACCACCGCGCAGTTGCCCTGCCTGTGGTCATGATTGGATCGGCGATCCTACCAACCAATGATATACGGATATTGCCGCTCTCTCTTTGGAGCAGGTATCATCGCATGGAGCGTGCTTCGTCATTTGTTTGTCGATGACCAAATGGAGACCCCGGAATGCGATCTTCTTCCGCGATGACCGTCGCCACCGCCGTGTTTGCGCTATTCCTGGCCATTGGAACACCTTCCCGAGCCGACGACGGCGTCAACGCGGTTGAGTTCAAGGTCCATCCTATCGGCTATGTGAGAAAGGCGGAGGGTAAGACGACCATTGTCCTGGACAAAAAATACCAACCGGCCCTTCTGGGTATGGAAAAGCAGCATGATATCTGGGTGATCTGGTGGTTCGACCGGAACGATACGCCCGAGATGCGCTCCATTCTTCAGGTGCACCCCAGAGCCAACCCGGACAATCCCCTGACCGGTGTGTTTTCCACCCGCGCGCCGGTGCGGCCCAACCTGATCGCCTTGACCCGCTGTAAGGTATTATCGGTGATGGACAACGTGATCGAACTCGATAGCATCGACGCCTTTCCGGATACGCCGGTGCTGGATATCAAGCGCGTGATCGAGGCCGCGCGTTGACAAATCCTGCCGCCGCCAAGGCGATCCAGCCGCCCATGAGCAGGAAGCCGCCCACCGGCGCCGCCCCGGCCACGGGCAATTCCCCGGTCAGGGACATGGCATAGAGGGTGCCGCAAAACAGGATGATGCCGCCCTGGAACCCCCAACCGGCGGCCATCACCAGCCTGGAGCCCGGCCATTGGTGCGCCATCCAGGCAACGCCGAGCAAGGCCAAGGCATGTGCCATCTGATAGCGCTCGCCGATCTGGAAGATGGGCAGATAGGAATCGGCCCCGTCCTCGCCTTGCATCATGTGCCAGCCATAGGCACCGGCGGTCAAAGCGATCAGGGCGTTGAGCGCCGCCAGGGTCAGCCATAGGCGCATGAAATCAAAGGCCGCACATGCCGGTGCCGCAGCCGCCCATGCCGCACATGGGACCAGCGGGTGCCGGTGCCGGTGCGGGCTCACTGTTTTTGGATCCGGCCACATTGGGGGCCATGATCGCCTTGGTCACGTCCGAATCGCCGCATTCCTTGCAGCTCAGCTTGCTTTCGGCCTTGAGTTCTTCGTATTCGTTGCTGCTCTTGAACCACTGCTCGAACTGATGCCCGTGGGAGCATTTCAGATTGTAGACCATCATTGTCCGGGTTTCCCTTTTTCCGGCTGTGCCATATGCGTTGGTCCTTATATAGCCGTCTCGGTGGAGTTCGCCAAGGGTGGCTCCGGAATTAACCGTTTATTGAGGCGAAAGTGATTGATTCGGACTCGCATCGAAGACGATGGAGAGTCCCTTGCCCACCACACCCTTTAATTGGGGTCGCGCCCAACATATCCTGTCCACCTTGGCCCTGCCCCTGGCGCTATTGATGGGGGCTGCCTGGATACAGGGCAGCCTGAGCGGGATGGCGCCCTCCATGGCTCAATTGCTGGTGATCATGCCCTATGGCCTGGCCGCCGCCGGAGCGCTGGTGGCCTGGCGATTCAACTCATCGCGCACGGTGTTTCTCATGATCATGCTGGTCCTGGGTCATGGGTTGTTGCAAGGACCCCTGGCGGCGGGACCCTTCACCGGGCCCGGGGTGGGCGTGGTCTATACCGCCTTCGCCCTGTTGGTGCCCTTGAACATGCTCTATTTCGTGCTCACCCCGGAGCGCGGCCTGGCCACCGGCGGCGGGTTGGCGCGGGTCGGGGTATTGGCGGCTCAGACCGCGGGAGTCGCGGCGATCGTTTTCGCCGCACCGGCCGGGATCGAGGCGGCGGCCATTCAGGAATTCCAGCAGGGCATCTGGTCCTTGTTGCGTACCCGTATTTTCCCCCCGGAAATGGACCGTTGGACGGCCCTGCCGCAACCGGCGATGATCGCTTTTGCGGTCTCGACGCTGATCGTTCTGGGCCACGGTCTGGTCAAGGACCGCCCGGTGGATCTGGCCACGGCGGGCGCCCTGGGCGCGCTCTGGGCCGGGTTGCATGGGGTGGGTCAAGGGGCCGGGTCGGCCCTGTGGTTCACCGCCGCCGCCATTGTCGCCATCGTCGGGGTGTTGCAGGAATCCTACCGCATGGCCTTCCTGGACGATTTGACCGGCTTGCCGGGGCGACGGGCTTTGAACGCCGAATTCACCAAACTGGGACGGCGCTACGCGGTGGCCATGCTGGACGTGGATCATTTCAAGAAATTCAACGATACCTATGGCCATGACGTGGGGGATCAGGTGCTGCGCATGGTCGCCGCCCGGATGATGCGGGTCAGTGGTGGCGGCAAGGCCTTCCGCTACGGCGGCGAGGAATTCACCGTGCTGTTTCCAGGCAAGGAATCCGAAGACGTGCTGGTCCATCTGGAGGCCCTGCGCGAGGACATTGCCCGGTCGAGTTTTTTGCTGCGCGACGAGGATCGACCGGAAGAAAAACCCAAAAGGACCTCGAAGAAAGGGTCGGCAAACGATCGGGTATCAGTGACCGTTAGCATGGGCGTGGCCGATCACCTGGTATCCGACGCGCCGGAGGAAGCCATCATCGCCGCCGATCAGGCGCTCTATCAGTCCAAGGAGGCCGGCCGCAACAAGGTCACGGCCTTTGAAGCATAGGTAGCAGTCCGCGCCGCGCCGCCCAGACCCGATAGCCCAACAGCGCGCCCAATAGGACCGCGTGGATCAAGACCTCGGTGTCCCGCGCTCGGGTCATCATGTAAAAATGGATGACCACCAAAATGGAGGCCGGATAGACCAGCCGGTGCAGCTTGCGCCAGCGGGCCCCGCCGATCCTCTGGATCATGCCCTTGGTGGAGGTGGCGGCCAGCGGCAGGAGCATCAACAAGGCGCCCATGCCGATGGTGATATAAGTGCGCTTGATCAGATCGGCCCAGATGGCGGCCCAATCAAAGAACTGATCGAGCACCACGTAGCTGGTCACATGCAGCACCGCATAAAAAAAGGCGTACAGCCCCATCATGCGGCGGAAGCGGCCGAACTCGCCGCGCCCGGTGATCTTGCGCAGGGGCGTGAGGGCCAGGGTGACAAGCAGGAACCGCAGCGCCCAATCGCCCAGAAAGCGGTTGGCGGCCTCGGCGGGATTGGCGCCCAGGGTTCCGTCCGCCAGACCCCAAATCAGCCAGGCCAGCGGCCCCAGGGCGGCGGTGAAGACAATGACCTTGAGGATCTTCAAGCCAATGTCCTCAGAACAGGGTCTTGGGATCCATGCCCTGATAGAGGTGTGCCACCTCCTCGGCATAGCCGTTGAGCATGGGCGTGATGACCTTGGAGCGAAACAGTCCGCCGCCGATAATGCGTTCCTTGGCCTGGCTCCAGCGCGGATGATCCACTTCGGGGTTCACGTTGGCATAAAAGCCATATTCCCGCGCGTTGGTCATGGCCCAGGTGGTGGCAGGCATCTTGTCGGTAAAATGAATGGAGACGATGGATTTGATGCTCTTGAAGCCGTACTTCCATGGGATGATCAGCCGCAGCGGCGCGCCGTTCTGATTGGGCAGCATCTCGCCATACATGCCGACCACCATCATGGTCAGGGGATGGGTCGCCTCGTCCATGCGCAGCCCCTCGCGATAGGGCCATTCCAGGGCGTTGGTTTTCTGCATGGGCATGCGCTCGGGATCATGCAGGGTGCGGAATTCCACGTATTTGGCGTCGCCGGTGGGCTCGAATCGGTTGAGCATGTCACCCAATGAAACGCCGATCCAGGGCACCACCATGGACCAGGCCTCCACACAGCGGAACCGGTAGATGCGCTCTTGGAGTTCGTGAGGCTGGACCAGATCTTCGTATGAATAGTCACCGGGCTTGTGGCAGGCGCCGGAGACCGTGACGGTCCAGGGCAGCGGCTTGAAATCCTTGGCGACCTTGGCCGGGTTATCCTTGTCCAGGGCGAATTCATAGAAGTTGTTGTATTTAGTGGCGTATTCCTTGTCGGTGAGGGTCAGGCCCTTGCCGTGATCGGTTTTGACGTGCTTCAGGGACGCGGCGGCCTCGGCCTCGCCAAACGGCAGGGTGGCGGAGAGGGCAGCGGCCCCGGCCCCCACCATGAACTCACGGCGGCGCATATAAAGGTCCTTGGGGGTAACGTGGGCCTCGCTCAGGTCGGAGGCTTTTTTGACGCGGATCAGCATGATGAATCTCCCTTTGTCCCCAATGTGGACTACCCGAGGCCCGGTGCAAAGACACGGTGATGTCAAAAAGGCGTGAGCATCGCGGAAAACGCGTGTAAAACCATGTCCATGCGAAAGCTCTTGCACCTTTGGCTCTCGGCGCCCAGCCGCATGGTCCGCGTGGCCTTGGCGGAAAAGCAGCTCGATTTTCATCTGAAGATCGAGGAAACCTGGTTGCGCCGCCCGGATTTCCTGGCACTAAACCCGGCGGGAGAGGTGCCGGTGATGATCGAGACCGACGGGGAAACCTCCCTGGCTGGAGCCCGGGTGATCTGTGAATACCTGGACGAAATCAAACCGCAACCACCGCTGTTCGGCACCGCGCCCCTGGCGCGGGCGGAAGTGCGGCGGCTGGTGGATTGGTTCGAGACCAAGTTCGGCCCCGAAGTCACCGACAACCTGATCGGCGAAAAGATCATGAAGCGGTTCTTGCGCCTGGGCACCCCGGACAGCAGCGCCATCCGCGCCGGCAAGAGCAACATCAATTATCACCTGGACTATATCGGCTATCTCACCGACCGGCGTAAATGGCTGGGCGGGGATCAGTTCTCCCTGGCCGATATCGCCGCCGCGGCGCATCTGTCCTGCATTGATTACCTGGGGGACGTGCCTTGGTCGGAGCACGAGGCGGCCAAGGATTGGTACGCGCGCATCAAGTCCCGCCCCAGCTTCCGCGCCCTGTTATCGGACCATATCCCCGGCGTCTCGCCACCCAAGCACTACGCGGATCTGGATTTCTGAGGATCGGCGAACAGGTTGATAACCGGCCATTCTATCAAGTCGGATTGACGCTGGAATGAGAGTCGTCCTATCCCAAATCCAACGCCCAGTCCGCATGCACGGCCTGCACGTCGCGCTCCTGTCGGCGGGCGAAACCACCGCTGGCGGCTTCCACGTAGGCGAACATCTTTTGTGATTTGGGGTCTTCGATGAGCTTGAAGAAGGTGCCCTTGGCGGTGGTGAACAGGTCGCCGCATTGCACGGTCTTCTCGGCACCCTCGGGGCCGGGATCCAGCACCGGTTTTTGGTCCAGATCCAGCAGCAGGTCGTCGGGGTCCAGGTAGTGAATTCGCCGGTCGGCCTCGGCGGCGGGGCGCGGATGGAGCTGCACCAGATAATGATGGATATAATCGGTGCCGATGCGCTCGGCTTTCATAAAGATCGGGCCGTCGGCTTCCCGTTGAACCAAAGTCCCGGGAGTCACCTCGGCGGCGCGGCGTTGTATCGGTGCGGTGCTCATCATTTGTTTCCCCTTGATGCTTGTTGCGCTAAAAGTCGGGTCTTCGGGTCGGAATATCAACCCTTTTAAGGGAGTTCGTGCTTGTCCAAGCTGTTTGTATTTGGCCTCGGCTATAGTGCGGGGGTCCTGGCCGAGCGCCTGGGCGGGCAAGGTTGGCAGGTGACCGGGACCCATCGGGGCGATGGCGAGGGGCTGCGGTTCGACCGCGATCATCCCCTAGATGAGGCCGCCTTGGCGGCGTTGAAAGAGGCCGATCACCTTTTGCTGTCGGTGCCGCCCGATGGCGCGGGCGATCCGGTGCGGGATCTGCACGGCGCGGTCATCGCCGCCTGCGCGCGTTTGCGCTGGATCGGATACCTGTCGACCACCGGGGTCTATGGCGATACAGGCGGGGCATGGGTGGATGAACAGGCGCCGCTGGCTCCCACCACCGAGCGATCCCGCTACCGGGTAGCGGCGGAACAGGCTTGGCTGGAGCTGGCCCGAGCCCATGATTTGCCGTTGCAGATCTTCCGGCTGGCCGGAATCTATGGCCCCGGGCGGAGCGAACTGGACCGGGTGCGGGCCGGACGGGCCAAGCGCATCGATCTGCCCGGGCGCCGGTTCGGACGCATCCACGCAGAGGACATCGCGACGGTGCTGGAAGCCTCCATGGCGCGACCGAATCCGGGGCGGGTCTACAATGTCAGCGACAATCTGCCGGTGGAACCGCGCCGGGTGACCGAGCGGGCCTGCGCCCTGTTGGGGGTGGCGCCGCCGCCGCTGGTGCCGTTCGACCAGGCCTTTCAGACCATGAGCCCCATGCAGCGGACCTTCTGGCGGGATGATCGCCTTATATCCAATGCCCGGCTGCATGAAGAGCTGGGGGTGACCCTGGCCTATCCCACCTATGAGCAAGGCTTGCAGGCCATCCATGAGACGGAGAAAGACCATGGCTGAACCCATCGAGGTGATTCTCTGGGACTGCGACGGAGTATTGGTGGATTCCGAACCTCTGGCCGCGAGGGTACTGGCGGAGATGCTCACCGAACGAGGCGCGCCCCATACTCCCGAAGACTGCTATGCCCGCTATACCGGCATCTCCATGACTTCGGTGATGGCAAAGGTCAACGCCGACTGCGGGATCATCCTGCCCGAGGATTTCGAGGCCCGGATCCGCGCCCGCGACGACCAGGTCTTCCGCCATGAACTGAAGGCGATCGAAGGTGTGGCCGAGACCGTGGCGGCCTTGCCGCTGCGCCATGGGGTGGCCTCGTCGGGGTCTCCGGAAAAGATTGCACGGTCCTTGTCTCTCACCGGATTGACCGACTTATTCACGCCCTATCTCTATTCGGCGGCCATGGTGGAAAACGGCAAGCCGGCACCGGATTTGTTTCTGTACGCAGCCCGGCGGATGAACGTGGATCCGACGCGCTGCCTGGTCATCGAAGATAGTCTGTCGGGCATTCGCGCCGGAAGGGCGGCGGGTATGCGGGTCTTTGGATTCTGTGGAGGCGGCCATTGCGATGCCGACTATGGACGGAAGTTGCGCAATACCGGGGCGCAGCGGGTCTTCGACCATATGAGCCAGCTTCCCGCCCTCATGCCCAAATAAACAACAATGCCGCCAACACAATGAGCGCGTTCAGCAGGCAGGCCACCGCATAGAGATAAACCGCCTGGCCCACATGCTCCGGCGTTGCCTTGGCGGTGCCGGCCTCATTGATCCAGGGATCCTCCACCGTCATCTCGCGATAGCGGCGTGGTCCCGCCAGGGCCAGGTTCAGGGCTCCAGCCATGGCCGCTTCCGGCCAGCCGGCGTTGATCGACCGATGCTTTCCCGCATCGCGCAGCATGGTCTTGAATGCCGCCCAGGGGCGGGCCTTGGGCGTGAACAAGGCGGCGATGGTGATCAGCAGCCCGGCCAACCGGGCGGGTGGGACATTGAGCAAATCGTCCAGGCGGGCGGCGGCCATGCCAAAGGCCTCGTGACGCGGCGTGCGGTGGCCGATCATGCTGTCCATGGTATTGGCGGTCTTGTAGACCAGCAGTCCCGGAAAGCCGAAGATCAGGTACCAAAACACCGGCGCCACCACCCCGTCTGAAAAATTCTCGGCACAGGATTCGATGGCCGCCCGCGATACGCCGTGACCATCCAGCAGCGACGGGTCGCGACCGACGATATGAGCCACTTCCCGCCGCCCGGCCTCCAGGCTTTCGGTCTTCAGCGCAACACCGACGGCCCGGACCCGGTCAAACAGTTCCCGTTGCGCCAGCAGCACGATCAACAACAACAACTCGACAATCCAGCCATGGGGGTAATGCGTCGATAGCCAGGATATGCCCCAACCCACCGCCCAGGCCCCGCCGCATAGCACCATCACCGTGAGCAGGCCGCGCAGGCGCCGGTCGTTGACGCCCCGATGGGGCCGGTTAAGCTTGTCGTCCATCCAATCGATGGCTCGCCCGATGATCACCACCGGATGGGAAATACGGCGGAACAGGAAATCCATGCCGCCCACATAGGCATCCACGGCGATGGCGCAAAGCAACAGAAAGAGGGGATCGGGCACGCTCATGGGGCCAAGATGACCGGGGGGACCCGAGGCGTCAACCGATGCGAAGATCGGCCCGGATATCGTGGGCGCAGGTCACCAGGTTGGAGACCTCGCCGCATTGCGGGGCGCAACTGGGAAGATCGTTCGGTTGAGGGGAGTCGGTCGGACGTTTTGGGCAACGAAGGCAGTAGGATCTCACCGCAGCCAAAATATTGTCGGCGGTCTCTTTATAGCGTTTGTGTGAGTCCATTTGCATAAATTAGCCCACCCTAATGAACTCTACTATTGTATAGGATTAACCCCATTTGTCGAGCGGTTATTGCGCGTGCGGATCCTGCTGACAAGGCCGCCAACAGGTTCTATAGTGCGCGCCCGTTCCCGGTCGGAGGCAGAGGGCATCTTCCTGGCGAGGCGGATCCCCCAAGACCAGCCGGACAAAAAATCATCCAGCCCGGAGGCAAGGACCAGGCATGACCAACTTCCCCCCCGATACCGCCGTGATGATCTGTGGCCATGGCAGCCGCGACACCGAGGCGATCAGCGAGTTCGAGAGCCTGGCGGTGCATCTGCGCCAACGGCTGCCGAATGTTGATATTGAAAGCGGCTTTCTTGAGTTCGCCCAACCGGTAATCCGCGAGGGGCTGGAAAAACTGCGTGAACGGGGGGCCAAAAAGATCTTCTGCCTACCCGGCATGTTGTTCGCTGCCGGTCATGTGAAGAATGACCTGCCCAGCGAAGTCAATGAATTCGCCGCGATGTATCCGGATCTGGACGTGCGGTTCGGGCGCGACTTGGCCATCGATTCCCGCATGCTTGATGCCGCCGCCGAGCGCATCGCCTCGGCCTGTGACGAGCGGATCCCGCGCGCGGAAACCCTGTTGATGGTGGTCGGGCGCGGCACCAATGATCCCGACGCCAATTCCAATGTCTGCAAGGTCGCCCGCATGCTCTGGGAGGGCATGGGTTTCGGCTGGTGCGAGGTCTCCTATTCCGGGGTTGCCTTTCCCTTGGTCGATGCGGGCCTGGCTCGGGCGATCAAGCTCGGCTATCGACGCATCGTGGTGTTTCCCTATTTTCTGTTCACCGGTCGGCTGGTCAAACGCATCCATGCCTGGGTGGACGAGGCCGCCGCTGCGAATCCCTCTATCGAATTCGTCAAGGCGCCCTATCTCAACGACCATGACAAGGTCATCGATACCTTCGTCTCGCGGTTGACGGAGATGGAAGAGGGCGGCAACGAGATGAACTGCCAGCTGTGCAAGTACCGTGAACAGATCATCGGGCGCGAAGCCGAGGTGGGCAAGCCGCAGGCCGGGCACCATCATCATGTGCGTGGCATCGGTACCGATGATCACGATCATGGGCACGATCACGGGCATCACCATCATCATGATCATGAGCACTAAGTTCGACTATCTGCGCGATCCGGCGGCCATCTACGCCCAATCCTTCGAGACGGCGCGGGCCGAGTGTGATCTAAGCGCGCTGCCACAAAGCTTGCATGCCCTGGCCTTGCGGCTGGTGCATGCCTGTGGGCGACCGGAGTTGATCGCCGATCTGGCCTGGGGCGGCGATCCCGCGGGAGCCGGGCACCGGGCCTTGGAAGCAGGCGCGCCGATCCTGGTGGATGTGGAAATGGTGGCCCACGGGATCACCCGCACCCGGCTGCCCCGGGACAACAACGTCCTCTGCCGCCTCAATGATCCGCAAGTCCCGGCGTTGGCGAAACAACGGGGCACCACCCGCTCGGCGGCGGCCCTGGATCTATGGGGCGAGGATCTGGCGGGCGCCGTGGTGGCCATCGGCAATGCGCCCACGGCCCTGTTCCGGTTGTTGGAGCAACTCAATCAGGGGGCACCCCTTCCGGCGGTGATCCTGGGCTTCCCGGTGGGCTTTGTCGGGGCCGCCGAATCCAAGCAGGCCTTGATCGATCATGCGGGCGACATTCCCTTTGTCACCCTGAAGGGCCGCGCCGGGGGGTCCGCCCTGGCGGCGGCGGCGGTCAATGCGTTGGCCGGGGGGGTGGGGCAGTGAGGGTTCAGTGCGATTTCACGTATGCGCGCAGAACGTCATCAATGCGGGTTTGCCATCCGGGGCCCTCGGTTTTGAAAAAATCGAGGACTTCCGGGGATACACGGATGCTGATGGCCTGTTTGGTTCGTTCGGCAGGCGGGCGCCCGCGACGAATCCGCTTTTTGCCCTCCATCACGTGTGCTTCGGCAAACCAGTCCTCGGTCAGTTCGGGAATCTCGTCCGGGTCGGACTCTGCTCCAGCCCCGGAATTGTGGGAAGGGAGAGGCTTACCGGCAGTGATTGGCAAAGGCATTTTTCTCTCTGTCATTGGCTTTCTTCATGGAAATAATGCGTCGATTGGCACCTCTCGAGGTCCAGGCCACCAGAACCAACCGTCCATCCATATACCCAGCATTGATGAACCGCTCTTCACCATAGTCCCCCCGGTCATCAAGACGGGTGAGATGCCGTCCGGCAAACAATTGGTCCACCCTGGCAAAATCCAATCCCCGGTTTTCCAGGGTCCAAAGCCTCTTGGCCGGATCAAACTCGATCATTTATTGTATATACATTAATGAAGGAAGGCCAGGAAATGTTGAGTAACTTTGTTTTAAATATGGAAATATGAGTAATATTTCAACATGTTGGTTGCATGTCCTCGGCCTGGGGGACGATGGGCCGGACTCCCTGTCCCCCGCCGCCCGGTCCTTGATCGAGGGCGCGGATCTGCTGGTCGGCGGCGCGCGCCATCTGGCCATGATCGAGAGGGCGGGCAAGGAAACCCTTAGCTGGGCCGACGGGTTCCAGGAGACCCTGGACAGAGTCCTGACGGCTCGGGGCCGGTGCGTGGTGGTGCTGGCCAGCGGCGATCCGCAATGGTACGGCGTCGGCGCCACCCTGGCCCGCCATGTTCCGGCCGAGGAAATGAGGGTGCTGCCGGTGCCCGGGGCGTTCAGCCTGGCCGCCGCGCGGCTTTGCTGGCCTTTGGCCGATGTTGTGACCACAACCATCCACGGGCGGCCCATCGAGGCCATCCGGCGGCATCTGGCCCCCGGCGCGCGGCTATTGATCCTCAGCCAGGATGGCGCGAGCCCGGCGGCCCTGGCGACCTTGCTCACCGGCGATGGCTGGGGTCCCAGTGACATGACGGTTTTGGAGCATCTGGTTGGCGCGGCGGAGCGGATCGTCGAGGCCAAGGCGGAACAATGGAGCGAGTCTGTCTGTGCCGATCTCAATGTCATCGCCGTAACCTGCCGACCCGGCCCCACCGCCCGGCCCCTGCCTCTCACCCCCGGTCTGCCCGATGACTGCTTCGAACATGACGGTCAATTGACCAAGCGCGAGGTGCGCGCGGTCACCGTTTCCGCTTTGGCGCCTCAACCGGGTGACTGTCTATGGGATCTGGGCGCCGGGTCCGGGTCGGTGGCTATTGAATGCCTGCGGGCGCAACCGGCCCTGAGGGCCGTGGCGGTGGAACGCAGCGCCGAGCGGGCGGCGCGCATGGCACGCAATGCTTTGGCCCTGGGTGTGCCGGAACTTCAGATCATGCATGGCGAGGTGCCCGATATCCTGGGCCGCATCGAACAGCGCCCGGATGTTATTTTCGTCGGCGGCGGCGTAGGGCGCGAAAGGTTGTTGCAACAAGCTTGGGCTCAGTTGGCCAGCGGTGGGCGCATGGTGGCCAACGGTGTCACCTTGGAGGCCGAGCGCCGATTGCTGGATTTCCAGGCATGCCACGGCGGCGATTTGGTCCGATTGGAGATCAGCCATCCCAAGGCCGTGGGCGCGCAGATGATCTGGGAATCCAAGGCGCCGGTGATCCAATTGCGGGCGATCAAGGCATGAGGGGCATCCTGTACGGCCTGGGCATCGGACCGGGGGACCCGGATCTCATTACCCTGAAGGCTCTGACGATCCTCCAGCGGGTGCCGGTGATCGCCTATCCGGCGCCCGAAGAGGGTGACAGTCTGGCCCGGTCCATTGCGGCGAGGCATTTTCCAGCCGGGAGCAAGGAGCTCCCCTTACGCCTGCCTCTGCGCCCCGATGCCGACGCGGCACCCCACTATGATCGCCATGCCGAGACCCTCGCCGACCATCTGAGCGCCGGTCGGGATGTGGCCCTGCTCTGCGTTGGCGATCCGTTGTTCTATGGGTCATTCCTTTATGTTTATCAACGTCTTGCTGGGAGGTACCCCATTGAGGCGGTGCCCGGCGTGACCTCGGTCTCGGCCTGTGCTGCTGCCGCTCGATTGCCCCTGACCTCCTACGACGAAACCCTCACCGTTGTTCCGGCAACCCTCGATGAAGAGACCCTGGCGGATCGACTGGCGGTCTGTGATGCGGCGGCGGTGATGAAGGTGGGGCGCCATTTGGACAAGCTGCGCCGGGTGCTCGATCGACTGGGTCTGACGGCCCAGGCAGTCTATGTGGAGCGGGCGGGCATGGCCGATCAACGGATCTGCCCTCTGGCCGATCTAGACACGCCGGAAGCGCCGTACTTTTCCATGGTTCTCATTCATCGCAAGGGAGGCGCAGGCCGATGACCCCCACCGCCATCATTGTTCTCGATCCAGGGGCGTTCCCATCGGCGCAAAAGCTGCGCGCGGCATTACCCGGAGCGGTCCTGCATGGACTGGCGGGCCGGGTGGCCCAGGCCGACGTGCCCTTCAGCCAAACCGCCGACCATCTGCGCGGCCTGTTTCGCGAGGATACCGTCATCATCGCCTTTTGCGCCGCGGGCATCGTCATCCGGTCCCTGGCACCGGTCCTGGGCGACAAGCGCGCCGAGCCGCCGGTGCTGGCCGTATCGCGGGATGGGCAATCGGTGGTGCCCTTGCTGGGCGGTCATCATGGGGCCAATGTCCTGGCGCGCCAGGTGGCGGCTGTCCTGGATGGCCATGCGGCGCTGACCACGGCCGGGGACGCGGCCTATGGCATCTCCCTGGACGAGCCCCCTCAGGGCTGGAAAGTGGGTAATCCGGAGGCCGCCAAGCCGGTGATGGCGGCGCTTCTGGCCGGCCAGCCGGTGGGTCTGTTACAAGAAGCCGGTGAATGCTCTTGGCTATCGGAAGCCCCCTTTGCCGAGACCGGAACACATATGGTTCTATCCACCGACCGGGCGGCGGCGGGCACATTGACCGATCTGGTCCTGCATCCCCCGACCTTGGCGCTGGGGGTCGGCTGCGCGCGGGATTGCCCGCCCGAGGAACTGGCCGAGCTGGTCTCCGAGACCCTGGCCCGCAACGGCCTGTCGGAAAAATCCATCGCCCTGGTTGCCTCGCTGGACCTGAAAATGGACGAACCGGCGGTGCTGGCCTTGGCGGACCGCCTGGATGTCCCGGCGCGTTTCTTCACCGGCGCGGCGCTCGAAGAACAGACCCCGCGATTGGCCACCCCCTCCGAGGTGGTATTCAAGGAGGTGGGCTGCCACGGCGTGTCCGAAGGCGCGGCCCTGGCGACGGTGGGTGAACAGGGCACATTGGTTGTTGAAAAAACCAAGACCGCCAATGCCACCTGCGCCATCGCCCGCCTGGGAACGGGTATCGATGCCCGGGCCGTGGGTCGGGCCCGGGGACGGCTGCGCATTGTCGGGATCGGGCCCGGGGCGGCGGCCTGGCGCACCCCGGCGGCCACCCGCGCCGTGGCCGAGGCGACGGACGTGGTGGGTTACGGGCTCTATCTGGACCTGCTGGGGGACCTGATGAGCGGTAAGAGCCGCCATGAATCTCCCCTGACCACCGAGGAACAACGGGCGCGCCTTTCCCTGGACCTGGCCGCCGAAGGCAAATCGGTGGCGCTGATCTGTTCCGGCGATGCGGGGATCTATGCCCTGGCCACGTTGGTGCATGAACTCATGGAGCGCGAGGACCGGGACGACTGGAATCGGCTCGACCTGGCCGTGGAACCGGGGATTTCGGCTCTACAGGCCGCCGCCGCCCGCATCGGCGCGCCGATCAATCACGATTTCTGCACCATTTCCCTGTCCGACCTGCTGACCCCCTGGGAAGATATCGAACGGCGCCTGAAAGCCGCCGCCGAGGGGGATTTCGTGGTGGCCTTCTATAACCCAGTGTCCAAGCGCCGCCGCACCCAACTGGCCGCGGCACGGGAGATCCTGCTCACCGGACGCCCCGCCGAGACCCCGGTGGTCCTGGCCCGCAACCTGGGCCGCGCGGGCGAAGAGGTGCGGGTCATACCCCTGGGCGAGCTGACCCCGGATCATGCCGACATGCTGACCATGGTGCTAGTGGGATCCTCCAACAGCCGACATTGGAACGGTCGGGTCTATACACCGCGCGGCTATGCCCGCAAGATGGACCCTATGCAAGAAACAGGGAGAAACTGACATGCCGTTATTCATTGCCGTGATTGCCCTGCTGCTGGGGACGTCGGTCGCCCAGGATCAGGCCCAAGCCCAAGCGATAACCCAGGACCTGCTGTTCCAAGAAGCCGAGCGTCGCGCCATCGAGCATTTCTTCGGTGCCAAGGCCAAGACCGCCAAGCAGGCCATCGAGGCCGCCAAGGCCGCCGCCGGGGTTCCGGCCCCGACCGCCGAGAGCGACCGGGAGGCCATGGAGGCGCCGGACGACGACGACGAGGATGAGGGCAAAGGCAAGGGAAAAAACAAAAGCAAAAAAAACAAGGCCAAGAAAAACAAAGGGCATGGCAAGGGTAAAGGCAAGGGACTGCCGCCTGGGCTGGCCAAGCGCGACAGCCTGCCACCCGGTCTGGCCAAACATGTGGAGAAGCATGGCAAGTTGCCCCCGGGCCTGTCCAAAAGCGACCTGCCGAACGATCTGAGCGACCAATTGCCGCCGCCGCCGGTGGGCACCGAGCGCCAGGTGGTGGACAATGACGTGGTGCTGATCGAAAAAGCCACGGGTACGGTGCTCGACGTGCTCTATGACGTGGTGACCAAGGGAAAAGGGAGCCCATGACCGTTTACTTCATCGGCGCCGGGCCCGGTGCCCCGGACCTGATCACTGTTCGAGGCCTGCGGCTGATCGAGGCCTGCCCGGTCTGCCTCTATGCCGGATCGCTGGTGCCCGAAGACGTTGTGGCGGCAACGCCCAAGGGCGCGCGGGTCATCGATACGGCTTCGATGCATCTGGATGAGATCATCACCGAGATGGAAACGGCGCACCAAGCGGGCCAGGACGTGGCGCGGGTGCATTCCGGCGACCCATCGCTCTATGGCGCCATTGCCGAACAGATGCGGCGGTTGGATAGCCTGGGCATTCCCTATGAAATCTGTCCCGGCGTTCCGGCCTATGCGGCGGCGGCGGCGACCCTGAAAAAGGAACTGACCCTGCCGGGGATCGGTCAGACCCTGATTCTCACCCGCACCGCCACCCGCTCCTCGGCCATGCCCGAGGGGGAGGAACTGGCCGATCTGGGAAAAAGCGGGGCGACGCTGGCCATTCACCTGTCGGTGACCAATCTGGCCCATGTGGTCCGGGACCTGGAACCCCACTACGGCCCGGACTGTCCGGCGGCGATGATCTATCGCGCTTCCTGGCCCGACGAATTGGTCATCGAGGCCACCCTGTCGACCCTGCGCGACAAGGTCAAGGCGGCAGGCATCACCCGCACGGCGCTGATCCTGGTCGGCCCGGTGCTGGATCCCCGGGCCTTCGAGGACAGCCGCCTCTATGCCGCCGACCATCACCATGTGTTGCGCCCGGCCAAAAGCGGACCAGGGTCGTGAGCATCAGGGATGCCGCGAAGTCCTTGTGATCGCAGCGCGGAAGCTGGCCTGCCCATGGAGGTGCAGGGTTCCAAGGTAGGAGAAGAATTATGGGCCGTTTTCATGCCACGTTGCTTTTCCTGATCGGTCTGGCCCTGGTGGCCGGGAGTCTTCCCGCTGCCGCCGGAGCGGCGGCGGAGGCCGTCTCGGTCACGGTCGCGGATGGCAATCTGGTCGTCGAGGGCGCCCAGGGAGACCGCTGGGTCATCCATGCCGCCAGCCTCGACCTGGACGAACCGCGCCGCCTGGATCCCGGGGACTGGGAAACCCTATTCCTGGACTGGTTCGAGGTCCGGTGGCGGGACCGGGTCGTCTTCGCCCATCCCGCCGAGATCCCTGAGGACGGGGATCCCAGGGCGTGGCTGCACGACACCATGACCTATGACTACATGGCGTTTCATGGCTTTTGTACCCGGCGCACCGACGGTCGCTTGGCCTTGATGTTCGCCGGCAACTTGGCGGGCACCGCCAACGCGGCACGCCCGCCGGATATCATCTTCCTTTATGTGGACGAAGCCACCGGTGACCCGGGACGGGATACGGTCAGCCGTCGATATTGGACCGGCGATGGTTGCTTGGACGAGGCCCGGGCGGCCCGGGGCCTGGCCCAACAGGCCCTGACGGCGGAAGAGGCCCTGTTCGAGGGGTTGTTTCCGCAACGGGAAAACATGGATATCGAATCCCTGACCGAGGATGGTCACCTGCCCGTTCATGCTCTCGCGGGCGATCCGCGACCGGCCATCGCGCGTCATTTCGAAACATTCCGGGGCTTCTATTATCCCCCCGCCTGCGCCGGGGTCACCGAAGACGATTTTCTGACCGAGTGCGTCAAGGCTGGCAGCAAGTTGTCCCTGGTGCTGGAAACAGAGCGCTATGCCATCCATCGGCTGGAGGCTCTGCACCATTGCGAAAGCCGGGGCATCGACCTGCTGCTAGACAAGAAATCGGATCGCTGGTTTGCCTTCTACCGGCTGCCGCCGGGCTGTTCGAAGCATTTCCTGTTCTATGCCGACTACCTAGCGCTGAATGGCGACGAACTGACCGCCGAGTTCTGCGGCGACTGCCTGTTCTGGGGCCGGTGGGACCGCTACCTGGTCGACCTGCGGGAATTCCGGGTCCGCAGGCTTCCAGGGGAAGCGGCGCCGTGACCTATGACTCTTTCAGGGGCGAGGGGGCGGATTTCGCCCGCCGCCTCTAAAAAGCCAGCAGGCTGGGCGCCTTCTCGATGATCACTTCGAGGATTTTCTCGGCCTTCTTGATTTCGGTCTTGGTCTGCTCCGTGTTGCGTTCCCGGTACCGCTTGCGGGACATCTGCTGGTGCGCCTCGTGCAAGGTGCGAAGCTCGCGGATAAAGATCTCCCGCGAGCCCACGGGCAGGGATACCTCCTCGGCGATGGTGCCGATATAGAACAGCGAGCCCTTGAGCACGATGGACCAGACGGCGAAGGAAAGGTCATCGAAGCTCCGTTTGAGTTCTTCTCTGTCCTGTCGGATCAGGGACTTGAGCTTACGCTCGATGATGATCAGGAAGGTCAGGCTTTCGGAGGCATGATTCTGGAATTCGAGGAAGTTGGCAAAGAACACGTCGGCGCCCTTGGCGCGCAAATCGTTGCAATCGCGATCCAGTTCCTCCACCCGTATTCGCAAAGCATCGACGAGCTGTGACACCACTTCGCGCTCGGATTCGTACTTGCGGCTTTTCTGTTCGTTGAGGATGACGCTCCAAGGTTTCTTTTTGATTGCTTGCTTGGCCATGGGGGGAGGATCCATCGATTGTAGAAGGCGGGTGAGTATCCCTATACATTATAAGGGATTACCGCAAAGAGCGCCATGCAGGGGTGATCAGGCCGCCCGGATGACCCGATTGCGGCCGCCCTTCTTGGCGTCATAGAGCGCCTGGTCGGCCCGCCGCAATAGATCGTCCATGGGCCAACTGCGCCAACCGGCGCCATGGGTTCCAGCAGGATGGGCCGCAATCGGCGGACATCAAGGCCAGCTTGACCGATCCTTGACATCGGCCTATGCCCAATCCCAGCAGCGCCCCGAAATTTCGAGATCGAGGAACCGATGAAAAAGACCGTCGTGATGGTCGGTGCGATTCTATCGCTGGGACTGATCGCCTACCCCATTGTTCAGGGCCGCTACCTGGAAGCGGTCGCCATCAGCGGCGTGGTCTCGGTGCTCGCCTGGTTTGCCTTGAAAGGGTTGGAGGCCCGGGGCGCCAGGAGCGACCACGACGCGAACGACGGGGAAGAGAATCAATAAACCCGCTCCCCAATCGCTTGAGAGGCGGGTTCATCTGTTCTTGAAACAGAAATCGGCGGGCCGCTGAAAACATCGGTCTTCGCGGAGTCACCTCCTTCGACAAGCTCCAAGCGAGGTTGTCACCAAGCGTCCGGCAAAGACGTCAGCCTTACCGGGGCGCCAGAACCATGGTCATCTGGCGGCCTTCCATGCGCGGCTCCAGTTCCACCTTGGCCTGCTCGTCCACTTCCTGGCGGGCCTTGCGGAGCACGTTCATGCCCAGTTCCTGGTGGGCCATTTCGCGGCCTCTGAAGCGCATGGTCATCTTGACCTTGTCGCCATTGTCGAGAAACTGGCGGACTTTTTTCATTTTGACGTCGTAGTCATGCTGATCGATGCCGGGACGCATCTTGATCTCTTTGACTTCGATCACCTTTTGCTTCTTGCGTGCCTCGGCCTTTTTCTTCTGCGCCTCGTACTTGAACTTGCCATAGTCGAGGATCTTGCAGACCGGCGGGTCGGCATTGGGCGAGACCTCGACCAGGTCGAGGCCGGAATCGGCGGCCACTTCCAGGGCCTCCCGGACGGACACCACCCCCAGCATTTCGCCGTCGGCGCCTACCAGCCGGACGGAGGGAACGGTGATGTCTTCGTTGGTGCGCGGACCGTCCTTGGACGGCGGCGTCTGGTTGGGCATCCTGGCTATGTAACAGTCTCCATCGTTTATGGAAGGAAAGGTCTCCGGACCACCCCCCGTGGCGCCGTCCCGTCCCTCGCGTTCCTATTCATATAAAGCGACCGCCGCCGCGTCTAATCCTTCAGCGGGCTGGCAGCCTCATCCTTAAGTCTAGCGACTGCCTCCTCCAACGCAAGTACTTCTTGCTCGGCACCGCCAAGACGGCGCAGGGCCACCTGCCGGTTCTCGGCCTCACGACCGCCGACCACGGCGATCACCGGGACCTTGGCATGGCTATGTTCGCGGATCTTGTAATTGATCTTCTCGTTGCGCAGATCGGTCTCGACCCGCAGACCAGCGGCTCGCATCACCGCGGCGACTTCCTTGGTATAGCCGTCCAGCTCATTGGTGATCGGCGCCACCACCACCTGCGTCGGCGCCAGCCACAAGGGCAGGTTGCCGGCATAATTCTCGATCAGGATACCCGCAAAGCGTTCGAGGGAGCCAAACAACGCCCGATGCAGCATCACCGGGCGTTGTTTCTCACCCGCCTCGTCGATGTAATGCACGTCGAGCCGTTCGGGCAGGGTCATGTCCACCTGCAAGGTGCCGCACTGCCAGTCGCGGCCGATGGCGTCGCGCAGCACGAACTCCAGCTTCGGGCCGTAAAAGGCGCCCTCGCCGGGGTTATGGCTGTAGTCGTCATAGCCCATGTGCTCCAAGGCATTTTTCAGCGAGGCTTCGAGGAAGTCCCAGGTCTCGTCGCTGCCGATACGCTTCTCGGGGCGGTCGGAGAATTTGATCCGCACGTTTTCGAATCCGAAGTCGGCATAGATCTCCATGATCAGTCGCACGACGATCTTGCACTCTTCCTCCATCTGTTCGGGCGTACAGAAGATATGCGCGTCGTCCTGGGTGAACTCGCGTACCCGCATCAGCCCGTGCAGGGCGCCGGAGGGTTCGTAGCGGTTGACCTTGCCGAACTCGGCGATGCGTCGGGGCAGATCGCGATAGCTGGTGATGCCCTGCTTGTAGACCTGAATGCCACCGGGGCAGTTCATGGGCTTGAGCGCGAACAGGCGGTCGTCCTCGGTCTTGGTGAGGAACATGTTCTCGCCGAATTTCTCCCAGTGGCCGGATTTCTCCCACAGGGTCCGCTCCATGACAGACGGCGTGCTGATCTCCACATAGTCAGCCCGTTCCTGGCGCGCGCGCATGTAATCAATGAGCGCGCGGAACAGGGTCCAACCCTTGGGGTGCCAGAACACGGCGCCGGGGGCTTCTTCCTGGAAATGGAACAGGTCCATCTCGCGGCCCAGGCGGCGATGGTCGCGCTTCTCGGCTTCCTCCAGCATGTGGAGGTAGTCCCGGAGCTGTTCCTTGGTGGCCCAGGCGGTGCCATAGATCCGTTGCAGCATTTCGTTATTGGAATCGCCCCGCCAATAGGCCCCGGCGATCTTCATCAGCTTGAAATGCTTGCCCAGTTTTCCGGTCGATGGCAGGTGCGGTCCGCGACAGACGTCGAACCAGTCGCCCTGCCGATAGATGCTGATTTCCTCGCCCTCGGGGATGATGTCGCGGATGATCTCGACTTTGTACTTTTCGCCGATGCCGTCGAAGGTCTTCATGGCCTGGTCCCGGTCCCAGACCTCGCGGACGATGGGCAGGTCGCGCTTGACGATCTCCTTCATGCGCTGCTCGATCTTGGGCAGATCCTCGGGCACGAAGGGCTCGGCCTTGGCGAAATCGTAATAGAAGCCGTTCTCGATGGCCGGGCCGATGGTCACCTGGGTACCGGGCCACAGTTCCTGCACCGCCTGGGCCATGACATGGGCGGCGTCATGGCGCAGCAGGTCAAGCGCCGCTTCATCCCGTCCGGTGATCAAAGAGACCTTGGCATCGGCCTCGATGGGGGTGGTCAGGTCCTTGATCTCGCCATCGACGGTCATGGCCAGGGCCGCCTTGGCCAGGCCGGGGCCGATGTCGGCGGCGATGTCGGCGCCGGACACGGGATGATCGAAGGAACGGACGCTGCCGTCGGGCAGGCTGATGGCCACCATTTTTCAAGGTCCTTGCGTGCACGAATGTAAGGGGCGGCACTCTACGACGAATCCCTTGGCTGTCAAGGAGTCTGGGGTTCCCCGGTTACTCCCCCGCCCAAGCCTTCAACTTGGCGAGCAGCCCTTTGGGCTTTTTCTTCTTTTTCTTCACTCTCACCGGGCCGCTGGGGCCGCCGCCGCTGCGCCGTTTGGGCGGCGCTGCCTTGGCGGCGGCCTCGTTGTTATGGGTATAGATGCAGCGAAAGGAGCCGGAGTCCGACAACAGGTAATAGGCGATCTTGCCGATGCTGGGGCTCATCTTGATCCGCCGTTCGGCATCGGAGATGGCCTCTTCCTTACAGGTCACGTCGTGGTTCATCTCCATGCGGCCTTCCTTGAGCGGCTGGCCGGGCTTGCAGATATAGATTTCGCAGGTCATGGCAGGGCTTCCAATACCTCTTCCAATGTCAAATCGGCGAGCGATGGGCGGCGCAGAATCTCCACCTTCGGGCCACGCTGGGCACAAAGAGCGGGGTCCGATGCATGGGAATAGAGCACCAGCGAGGGTGTTCCGGCAATGGTGATCAGATGCATGGGGCCGGAGTCGTTGCCCACCGCCAGCTTGGCCCGGCGGGCCAGTCCGGCGATCTGGAGAAAATCGGTCTTGCCGATGAGCGAGACCGCCTGCGGACAGGCGCCGGTAATCTTCCAGGCGGTTTCCCGCTCTATTTCAGTACCCAGGATGGCCGGGGTCAGGCCCCGTTCGGCCAGGGCGCGGGCCAGAATGCCATAGTTCTTGATCGACCAGCGCTTGGCCGGACGATGGGCGGCGCCACCGGGCACCAACAGGGCATAGTCGCCTTTCAGGCCGAATGCCGTCGGGTCCAGGTCGGTGGCGGCCCAGGATAGGTCGGGGAAGGGCACGTTTTCGATCCCCGCTTTGTGCAGCTGTTCGGCCTGCCGCTCAATGGTATGCATGTCATTGCGGCGGGGATTGTCATGGGGCTGGGAACAGCCCGTGGCGATTCCCGACCAGGCCGCACGTCGGCCCATGAGCCGAAAATAGAAGCTGCTGCGGTCGGAGGTCTGAAGATCGTAAACCTGATCGAAGCGGCCCCCGTGCAGGGTGCGCCACAGGTCAAAGATCTTGGACGGCTGCGAGATCTTCGGCTTGCTGTCGATCCAGACCCGATCGACCAGGCCGGACGCCACGCCGAGATCCGCGTAAGGCTTTGTGGTCAGCAAAGTGATACAGGCATCGGGGTGATGATCCCGGATGGCTTTCATGGGACCAAGGGCCTGGACGAAGTCTCCCAAGGCACCGAGCTTGATAACAAGAATCCGCTCGATATCCTTCATGACGTCGGATGCCGCTCCGGATGCAGCACTTCGTCATAAACTTCCAAAGTGGCGCTGGTCATGGATTCCTTGGAAAAATGCTGGATCACATGGGCCCGGGCCCGCTTGGCCATCGTCTGCCGGTCTTCGGGTGTCAAGGCCAGGGCCCGCTCCAGGCAACGAGCCAGAGCCGCCGCATCGTCGGGCGGGGCCAGCCAGCCGGTGACCCCCTCGACAACGGTCTCCCGGGCGCCGCCATGGTTGGTGGCAACCACCGGGCGGCCCATGGATTGGGCCTCGGCGGCGATACGCCCAAAGGCTTCCGGTTCGATGGAGGCCGAAACCACCACGTCGGACAGCTTGTAGGCAGCGGGCATGTCGCGGCAATCGTCGATGATCTGTACCACACTGGCAACGCCACGGTTGACGATATGGGCTTCCAGCTCTTCGCGATACCCGGCGCGGCCCTGGTCCGACCCGATGAGCAGGCAACAGATGTCGGTCCGTCCCAGTTCAGCGATGGCATCGACCAGGAACATCTGGCCCTTCCAACGGGTCAGCCGCCCGGGCAAGGCAATGACCGGGGCGCCGTCGGTCATCCGCCACTTGCTGGCCAACTGGATGACCCGCTCGGCACTGACATTGTCGGGATCGAAGTGCTTGGTATCGATGCCGCGATGGATGATTCGCACCTTCTGCATGGGAATGCCGTAGATCCGATGCATATGGGCGGCTATGAACTTTGAGATGGCGATGATCGGCTGTCCCCGGGTCATCACCGAATTGTACCAGCGCTTGAAAAAGTTACCGTGGCCATAGGTGCCGTGGAAGGTGGTGACAAAGGGCGTGCCGGTGCGCTTGCAGGCCCGATAGGCGCTCCAGGCCGGAGCCCGGGAACGGGCATGGACCAGGTCCACCTGCTCTGTTTCGATCAATTCCACCAGCCGATTGACGTTTTTGTGCATGACCAGCGGATTCTTGCTGGCCAAGGGCAGCGGCACGAATTCGGCGCCGTGGCGTTTCAGTTCCGGCGCCAGCAATCCTTCCTCGGCGGCAACGATGGCCCGCCCCCCGGCGGCAACGATGGCCGCCGCCATATCGACGGTGCCGCGCTCCACCCCGCCCTGCAATCCCATGGACGGCAGCACCTGCAAAACTGTGGCGCGACGACCGGCGTGGGCGGTGGACAGGTCCACCGGTTCCCCCTCGTGATCGGGAATGCTATGGTCGGTCTGCTCAGACATGCTTCGGCCGGATATGAGGAATACCATGAACGACGACACCCCCGGGCCCGGGGACGCGCCGCAGATACTACCACGGGACAACGGATCGTCCATCGCCTACCACGCCACCCCGGGCAATGGCCCCGGCGTGATTTTCATGACCGGGTTCAAATCCGACATGGAAGGCAGCAAGGCTCTGGCTTTGGAGGCTTTTTGCCGGCAGCGGGAGCAGGCCTTTTTGCGTTTCGATTATACCGGACACGGACAGTCGTCGGGCCAATTCACCGACGGCTGCATCGGCGATTGGGCCTGGGACGCGGTCGAGGCCCTCGATTCGCTGACCGAGGGGCCGCAGATTCTGGTCGGCTCCAGCATGGGCGGCTGGATCATGCTGCTTGCCGCCCTGGCGCGCCCGGATCGGGTGGCGGGGCTGGTGGGCATCGCCGCCGCCCCGGATTTCACCGAGGACCTGTTACCCGACGAGCTGTCCGATAACCAATGGGCCAAGATGATGCGCGACGGGCAGGTGGATTTGCCCAGCCCCTATGACGAGGAACCAACCCCCATCACCCGCAAGCTGGTGGAGGACGGCCGCGACATGCTGTTATTGCGCGACGATATCGAGCTGCATTGCCCGGTGCGGCTGATTCACGGCAAGCGGGACGAGGATGTGCCTTGGGCCACGTCGCTACGCATCGCCGAACGGCTCAAGACCACCGACGTGGAAGTGCTGCTGGTCAAGGATGGTGACCACCGCATGTCGGAACCGCAAGACATCGACCGGCTCTGTCGGGTGGTGGACGATTTGTTGACGTTGGTGGAAGAGGAGCCGATGACCGAATAAGCCATTAACAGGCTGCTGAAAAAGTCCGATTTCGAGCCTGTGGCGACAGATGCTTCGACAAGCTCAGCATGAGGGCCTTTGAACTTTCAACGTGTTAGCCTCACTCTGAGCTTCCTCATCCCGAGCTTGTCGAGGGACGAAGGGCGAGGCGGGCCGTAGGACAATATTTTTTTGCAGCCTGCTAGACACGCGCGACCCTATGGGCATCGATCACATCAAAATCCAAACCGGCTGAGAGTCCTGTCGACGGATCCCACATAGGACCCGCCGAACAGTCGCACATGGACCAAAAGCGGATAGAGATTGTACAGGTCCCGGCGTTCCTCGAAAAAACCCGGGGCGATGGGCCGCAGCTTCTCATAGCGCTGGAAGAACGCCTTGCCAAAGGTGCCGAACAGGGTCGAGAAGGCCAGTTCGATTTCCGGATCGCCGTAATAGCAGGCCGGGTCGACGAACCCGGCGATCCGGCGACCTCGGCAGAGCACGTTGCCGGTCCACATGTCCCCATGCAGCAAGGAGGATTGCGTCGGCTCGCTGATCCAGCGGTCCAGTCGCGCCGCCATTTTCTCGATGCGGTCCATGAGGCGCCCGGGCAATCGCCCGGCCTGTTGTGCGTCGCGAGCCATGAACAAAAGCCGCTGGTCGCGGAAAAAATCGATCCAGCGTTCGGTCCAGGGATTGGGCTGATGCAGTCCGCCGATCAGGGTATCTTGGTCCAGGCCGAAGGCCTTGCCGGGCACGTCATGCAAACTTGCCAGCAGTTCCGCCGCGTGGGCCTGGGAATCGGCGGTCAATCCCCCATCGTTGAGCAGATAGCTCATCAGCAACAGGCCCGGTTCCGCATGCAGCACGTCTGGCACCGGCAGATGGGGGCCGAGAATCTCCAGCATGTATCCTTCGATATCCAGGCCGCTGGACCCGTCGCCCACCTTGGCGACCAATGAGCCCGAGCCTTCCAAGGTGACCCGATAGACATCACCGATACAGCCGCCGCTCAACGGGCGGAATTCGATGGGTTTGCGTCCGGTGACCCGGGTGATGGTTTCCGTGATGCGCGGATCCATGGGGGTCATACCTCGCGGGGCCGAATTTCCGCCAACAGGCCCGCCGCCGCCGCCTCCACCAGATCGTAGACACGCCGAAAGCCGTCGCCGCCGCCATAGTAAGGGTCGGGCACGTCGCGTTCTTTGTGACCGGGGGCAAAGTCCAGGAACATGTGCAGGCGGTCTTCCTTGCCAGGCGGGCAGATGTCCCTCAGATCCTCGTAATTGGTACGGTCCATGGCCAGGATATAGTCGAAGCGTTCGAAGTCGGCGCGGCGGGCCTGTCGCCCGCGCAGATCGGAAATATCGATGCCGCGGCGCTTGGCCTCGGCGGCGGCTCGGCGGTCGGGGGGGCTGCCCACATGCCACGACCCGGTGCCCGCCGAATCGGTCTGAATCACATGGCTGAGCCCGGCATCGGCCACCATCTTGCGGAACACCCCCTCGGCGGTGGGTGAGCGGCAGATATTCCCCAGGCAGACGAACAGAACCTTGGTCATGACGGATGTTTCTCCAGCGAATTCCTGTATCCTTATAGCAGCCTGACTCGGACACTCAAGGACCCCCGATGGCCGATCTCGATACCGTTCTCGCCCAGGCGCGCGCCTGCACCCATTGCACCGACCTGCCCCTGGGCCCGCGTCCGGTGCTGCGGGCGGCGACGACGGCGCGGCTTTTGATCATCGGTCAGGCGCCGGGCACCCGGGTGCACGAGACCGGTATTCCCTGGAACGACCGCTCAGGGGACCGGCTGCGGGACTGGATGGGGCTGGACCGGGAAACCTTCTATGACGAGCGTCAGATTGCCATTCTGCCCATGGGGCTGTGCTATCCGGGGGTGAACCCGAAAGGCGGCGACAATCCGCCCCGGCCCGACTGCGCGCCTTTGTGGCACGGACCGGTGATGGCGTTGCTGCCCAATATCGCCCTGACCCTGCTCATCGGCCAATATGCCCAGAAGTATTACCTGGGCCCCCGGCGCGGCAAGACCATGACTGAGACGGTGCGGCAATGGCGCGACCACGCTCCGGACTTCCTGCCCTTGCCGCATCCGAGCTGGCGCAACACCGGCTGGATGAAGAAGAACCCCTGGTTCGAGGCAGAGGTGGTGCCAGCCCTCAGGCACCGCATGGACGCCTTGAACTAAGCCGCCAACTTTTCCAGTTGCCGCACCAAAGCCTCGCCCATGACACTGCAAGAGACCTTGGCCATGCCATCTTGCATGATATCGGCGGTGCGCATGCCGCTGTCGAGCACGTTGGAGACCGCCTGGTCGATCAGGTCGGCGTCTTCGGCCATGTCGAAGGAATAGCGCAGCATCATGGAAAAGCTGAGGATGGTGGCCAATGGGTTGGCCTGGTCCTGACCGGCGATGTCCGGGGCGGAGCCATGCACCGGTTCGTACATGGCCCGGCGACGGCCCGATTCGTCGGCGGCGCCCAAACTGGCCGAGGGCAGCATGCCCAGGGATCCGGTCAGCATGGCGGCACAGTCGGAAAGCAGGTCACCGAACAGGTTGTCGGTCAGGATCACGTCAAACTGCTTGGGCCAGCGCACCAGCTGCATGGCGCAGTTGTCGGCATACATATGATGCAGTTCCACATCGCTGTAATGGGCGGTGGCATGGTCGGTGACGATACGGCGCCAGAAAATGCCGCTCTCCATGACATTGGCCTTTTCCACCGAATGCACCTTGTTGTTCCGCTTGCGCGCCAGGTCGAAGGCCACGTCGGCGACGCGGGTGATTTCCCCGTCGGTATAGACCTGGGTGTCGAAGCCCCGTTGGGTTCCGTCGGGCAGGGTTTCCTCACCGCGCGGCTTGCCGAAATAGACCCCGGCGGTCAATTCGCGCACGATCATGATATCCAGCCCGGAAACGATCTCCGGCTTCAGGGTCGAGGCGCCGACCAGCGGCGGAAAGACCATGGCCGGACGGAGATTGGCGAACAGGTCCATCTCCTTGCGCAGCCGCAGCAGTCCGGCTTCCGGGCGGTGCTCACGTGCCACGTTGTCCCACTTGGGGCCGCCGACGGCGCCCAGCAGCACCGCATCGGCGTCCATGGCCTGTTGCATGTCCTCATCGGAGACCGCCACCCCATGGGCATCATAGGCTGCGCCGCCGACCAATCCCTCGCGCACATTGAATGTGACACTGCGGCGCTTGTCCATCCAGTCGATCACCCGACGCACTTGGTTCATCACTTCGGGGCCGATGCCGTCACCGGGCAGGAATAGAAGGGTTTTGTTGGCGGTCATGGTGTGATGTCCCTCACTTCTTTGTTGGAGGCCCCGTGATACAAGAAAGCATCGTCGGGGTCCAGAGGGGTAGGTTAACCATTACGAGAGTGTAAGAATCCTTAGATTCCGGGGGCTGTAGGAGTCACCAAACTTTACAGAATCTCAATGTCATGAGACAATATATCAAAGCAGATGCCGATAACTTGTTGATATAAAGGATTTCTATTAGTTTGGCACGAATTGTGCAAGTGTAAATTTGAGTAATTGATGTCTTGTCTTCCCACCAAACTGAGGAATGACGAGATGCGGAGGCGAGAAAAATGACGAGATTAAGCCATACTCTATTCGCGGCAACGATGACGGGCTTCCTGGCGCTGAGCAGTGGCTGGTCCGAAGCCAAGGCTGATGCGCTTTCCTATGGCGCGATGGCGATCACCGATGCCCGACTGATTTTGAATACCGTGATCGGCGATGAACCCATATCGGGTGAAGGCCAAGAAGAGCGGTCTTCGTCGCAATCTTCGAGCCGTGTATCCGGGGAGCAGGACGAAACCAGCAATGGTTCGCGCAGCTGCGCCGGCATTCCGGTTTTTCTCGATACATGCGCCACGCTTGGCGAAGACGATTTCTCCATGGCCGCCGAACTGCCCAACTACAGCCGGTCAGATACCCGGTCGAGCGGATCCATCGTTCCGCTCTTCCGTTCTTCCGAAACATTCTCGAGCAATTTGGTGGCCGAGACCGTATTGAGCTCCGATGAACCCAATACCGGCTCGTCCGTGGCTTGGTTGGAAACCATCTCCGACTTCCTGTTCACCGCCGAATCAACCGGCACCGTGACCTTCGCCTTCAATGCGGCCATGAATCTTTCGGCGGGTACCTCGGGCGCGTCCGGCGAAATAGCCTCGGCCCGCTCTGCATTCACCATGTCGCTGATCGATACGACCACCGGCGAAACCATTCTCAGCGTGGCGCCCGACGAGTTGAATGTGGGCGGTGATGAGGATACGACTCCGGTCGAAGATCAAGAGATCGTGCTTGCCGACGATTCCGACCCGGAAGACCTCTATGTTCTGCCGACGACGGAAATTGCCGCCACATCGACCACTGAACTGGTCACCGGACATACCTATCAGGTGGTGATTCGCCAGGAAATCGAGACCAGCGCTTCGGTTCCCGAACCGGCTTCCTTGGCTCTCTTGGGTATCGGGCTGGTCGGCCTTGGCGTCGCGCGGCGTCGCGCCCGGCAGGCTGCCTGACATCAATACAAACGATCTCGCGCATGATTTAGAAACGGCGGTTCTTCGGGGCGGCCGTTTTTTCTATGCCCGGTGACGCAAGGGGAGGGTCAGCCCTACCGCCAGCCCCACCAGCCCAGCCGAGGTCCAAAGGCAAGCGGTCAGGCCCCAGTACTGGAAGACCAAACCCGAAAGCAAAGTACCGCCGAGCCGCCCCACGGCGTTGGCCATATAGTAAAAGCCGACATTGAGTGCGACCTTGTCATGGTCCGAATAGGCGACGATCAGATAGGAATGGACCGCTGAATTGACCGCGAATACCAATCCGAAGATCAGCAGCCCGCCGATCAGAACATAGGCGCCCCAGGCGTCGGGAATCACCACACCCACCCGGGCCAGCAGGTCCGGGCTCAGGCCCAAGGCGATGACCGCGGGCAGCACCGCCAGCAGCCCGCCCCAGATCTTCGCCGCGCGCGCGCCTTCCTCCGCGCCGGTGGTGTTCTTCAAGAGGCGCGGCACCATGGCTTGAACGATGCCATAACCGATCACCCAGGCGGCCATGAATCCGCCCACCTGGTCAAAGGACCAGCCCAGGGTACTGGTAAGGAACACCGGCACCCCAACCACGAACCATACATCCCGCGAGGCAAACAAAAAGATCCGCGCGGCGGAGAGAAAATTGATCTCCCGGGTCTTGGAGAAAAGGTCCTTTTTCTTAATCTGTTTGGCCTTGCCCAACGCCCCCCGGATGGAAGTGACAGCCAACAACAGCACCACCGCCAGCATCCCGGCCATGGCATAAAGCGATAATTGAAATCCAAGCCAAGTCAGCAGCACGCCGCCCAACAGGAATCCCAGACCCTTCAAGGCGTTTTTTGATCCCGTCAGCAGCGCCACCCATTTGAACAACAGGCCTTGCGTGTTTTCCTGTTCCTTGACCACCAGTTTGACCGCGCTCTTGGAGCTCATCTTGGTCAGGTCCTTGGCGACGCCCGATAGCGCTTGGGCGCCCATCACCCAGGCCACCGAAAAGGCTAAGGCCCAATCCGGCGAGACCGCAGACAGCAGCAACAGGGCAATGATTTGAATGGCCAGTCCGGCGAAAAGGGTGACCCGCAGACCAAACCGGGCGCCGATCCAGCCGCCGAAGAAGTTGGTGACAATGCCCATGGCTTCATAGAGCAAAAACAAGAATGCCAGGTCCAATGGCGTGTAGCCGAGTTTATGGAAATGCAGCAACACCAACATGCGCAACGCGCCGTCGGTCAGCGTAAAGGCCCAATAGGCGGCGGTCACGGCGGCGTAGTTCTTGATATCGGCCATGCAAGGGTCACCCTGTGAGAGGGGCCGGACGGTTGCGGGGCGTCAGGTCCATGTATCGGTTTAGGCTGTTATGGTACTCTAAATGAGGCGTCGAATTTATGACAGGCTCATACCTCTTCGGCAACCATGACCGGTGATTAAGCCATGAAGCTGATCGAAACCTCTTCTTTCCATACCGTCATGGGGGTTCTGCTCGTCGGCTGGACGGGAATCGTTCTGGCATCGCTATTTTGGATCTTGAGCCAGGAATGGGACAATGCCCGGGAACTGGCCAAAACCGAAGCCCGGGCCAATTTCAACAAGGACCTGGGGTTCCGCCTTTGGGCCACGGAGCATGGCGGCGTTTATGTGCCGATTTCCGAGCAGACCCAGCCCAGTCCCTATCTATCCCATATTCCCGAGCGGGACATCACGACGCCGGCGGGACGCCACCTGACCTTGATGAATCCTGCCTATATGGTGCGCCAGATGATGGAGGGATTTGCCGATCTCTATGGAGTCCGAGGGCGCATCACCAGCCTCCTGCCGCTCAACCCGGATAATGCGGCGGATGAGTGGGAGACCAAGGCGCTGCTGGCCTTCGAGAAAGGCTCCGAGGAGGCGTTCGAATTCACCAAGACAAACGGCGCCCCCGTATTGCGTTTGATGCGTCCCATGGTGACCGAGGAGGGCTGCCTGAAATGCCATGCCCATCAAGGGTATCAAATCGGCGATATCCGGGGCGGTGTCGGCGTATCGGTCTCCATGATGCCTTACAAAAAACTCTACGATATGGAAGCGCGGAACCTGGCCATGGTCCATGGCACTATTTGGAGCCTGGGCACTTTCATCCTTGGTCTGGGATGGGTGTTCGGGGCGCGCCGCGTCGCCGCGAGCCACGCCGCCGATCAACTCCTGCATCTGAAAAACGCCGAGCTCGAACGATCGAACCAGGAACTCAAGCAATTTGCCCATGTGTCCTCCCACGATCTGAAAGAGCCGCTGCGGATGGTGACCAGCTACTTGCAACTGCTTGAGCGCAAGTGCGAGAACCGGCTGGACGGCGAGGCAAAGGAATACATTGATTTTGCCATCAGTGGGTCCCGCCGCATGAGCATGCTGATTGAGGATCTGTTGACGTTCGCCAACGTGAAAACCGACCCCGACCGGTTCGATCCCGTGGATGCCGGAAAGGAACTGGCTCAGGCCCTGGAGATCCTCCGGCCAAGGATCGAACAGGCGGGGGCAGCGGTGGTCCAAAGCCCCTTGCCCCGGGTGCGGGCCGACCGGTCTCAGCTATTGCAGCTGTTCCAGAACCTGGTATCCAATGCTCTCAAATATCGGCATGCCGACCGACTGCCGGAAGTGCGGATTTCGGCCAGGATTTCAGGCACCTTGGCCACCTTCACCGTGCGCGACAACGGCATCGGGATCGAGCCCCATTTCGCCGAGCGGATCTTCGTCATCTTTCAGCGGCTGCATGGCCGCGAAGCCTATGACGGCACCGGGGTCGGACTGGCCATCTGCAAAAAAATCGTCGAACGCCATGGTGGGAAGATCTGGGTGGAAAGCGACGGCCAAAGCGGCAGTGCCTTCCACTTCACGCTTCCCGTTTAGAGACTCGCCGCGACCTTTCCGGCTAGCTCCATCATCCGGTTCACATAGCCCCATTCATTGTCGTACCAGGCATAGACCTTGAGCTGGGTGTCGTCGACAACCATGGTCGACAGCCCGTCGACGATGGAGGAGCGCGGGTCATTGACGTAGTCGGTGGAGACCAAGGGCCTCATCTCCAGGCCCAGAATGCCTTTCAGCGGTCCGTCGGCGGCGGCGCGGAACAGGGCATTGACCTCCTCGGCGCTGGTCTTGCGACCCACCTCGAATACGCAATCGGTCAGCGAGGCATTGAGCAGCGGCACACGCACCGCGTGGCCATTCAGCTTTCCCTTCAGTTCCGGATAGATCATGGTGATCGCCGTGGCCGAGCCGGTGGTGGTGGGAATCAGCGCATTCATGGCCGAGCGGGCTCGGCGCAAGTCTTTGTGCGGTGCGTCGACAACCACCTGGGTGTTGGTGATGTCATGGATCGTGGTGATTGCCCCATGGACGATGCCCAGGTTTTCATGCACCACCTTGACCACCGGCGCCAGGCAGTTGGTGGTACAAGAGGCGGCGGTCAGCAGGTGATGCTTGTCCGGCTCATAAAGATCGTCGTTGATGCCCTGCACCACGTTCAGTGCCCCTTCCTTCACCGGCGCGGCGACAATGACCTTTTTAACGCCTCGCTCGAAGTAGGGTTGCAGCAATTCCGGGGTGCGGAACTTGCCCGAGGCCTCGATGACGATGTCAACGCCCAGGTCACCCCAAGCCACATCCCCCGGCGCGGCGGCCTCGGAAAAGCCCACGTCCTTGCCGTCGATGACGATGGCCTCGTTGCCGCGGGCCTCGGCCGTGTGGTCCCAGCGGCCATGTACTGTGTCGAACTCAAGGATATGGGCGGCACAGGCGGCCCCGCCCTTGATCTCGTTGATATGGACCACTTCCAGGTCATCTCGGCCCCAGGCCACCCGCATGCCCAGTCGTCCCATGCGTCCGAATCCGTTGATTCCTATCCGTGCGGCCATGGTGGGGGACTCCTTCCCTGTCTGTTGGTATTGCGAGAGAGCCACCCTATTCAATGAGGCCGGTCAGGGAAACGACTAATTCACGATGTTCCCGGAACCACCACGGCGGGGGTCACGCCGGTCAGGGCGCGTAGAAAGGCTGTCAGATCTCCCATGTCCCGGTCGGTCAGGGCGCGGCGCCCGGTGACCGATGGTCGGCCGTGCTCATCGCGGACGATCTGCGGCCGCATGGCGGGCCCCGATTGTACCTCGCGCCCCAACTGGGTTGCGACCATAACCCGCACGGCTTCTTCCAGGTCCTCGACCGAGCCGTTGTGGAAATAGGGCGCGGTCCGGTCGATGTTGCGCAGCGAAGGCACTCGCCAGACGCCCGATCCGTTCAGTCCCTTGTCCTTGGTCAGATCATACCGGGCCACCGACGGGGAATCGCGATACACCGGAAAAACCCGATAGGGGCTGGCATGGGGTTGGGCGGCGACGGTGAACCAGGGGTCCGGATGGCAGCCACGGCAGCCAATCTCGTCAAACAGCATCAGCCCGCGTATCTGGCTTTGGTTCAAGGCCTCGTTATCGCCTTCAACGAAGCGATCATAGGGCGAGCCCGGTGTGATCAAGGTGCGCTCAAATGAGGCGATGGCCGAGGCGATCTTGTCGATGGTCACCGTTCCACCGAAGGCTTGGCGATAGGACTCATCCGCCGCGACGATGGCCACCGCCCGGTCCAAGGACGGCAGGTCCATTTCCACCGGATTGGTCAGCGGGCCCACGGCCTGCTCTTCCAAAGAGGCGGCGCGACCATCCCAGAAAAGGCGCTTGAGGAAAGCCGCGTTGAGAACCGTCGGGGCGTTGCGCTCGCCTTTCAGGTTGCGGATACCGGTCGAGGTGGCGCTGTCGTCGTCCCCACCCTTGGCGATGACGTGACAGGAGGCGCAGGCCACCTGGCCGCTGGAAGAGAGCCGGGTATCGAAGAAAAGCCGTCGCCCCAATTCAACTTGGGTCTCGTCCTGGGGGGGGATGTCGGTCACCGGCAGTGCCCGCCAAGCCTTGCCCCGTCCGGCATAGGTCAGGCCGAGCGGCAGACCCTCGCTTGTGCTGCGCTGGGCCTGGGGGGTGATGACCTGACCGGCTTCCACCATGGCGGCCAAGGACGCGGGGGGTTGCAGCAACAACAAGACAACGGCCTTGATGGACAGGCCAATGACCCCAAAGCCCAACATTCCCGCCATCATCATTCGACCGGTGCGCGATAGGCCCAAGCGGCGGGACAGTTCCCCGGAGACCAAGATCAGCACGCCACAGCCCATCACGGCGGCGGCGGTGACATAAAGCGAGATATCCATGGCGCGGTCCTCCTAGATCATGCCGCGTTTGATCGGACTCGATCCACCGCGAGAAACGTGATCGGTATCAATAGGCTCGCGCTGATTCGCCGGGTTCAATTGAACCCGATCTGCGCGACGGGCTTGTGGGAAGACTATGGGACAGGGCATATTAATAGAGAAATTGTCATTAAAAATTCTGTTTATAGATTCAGAGAATAAATGAGGCGATCATGAATCTGGCTCAGTTGCGCTATGTAACGGCGGTTGACGCCTGCGGCTCGTTTAGCGAGGCGGCCAAGCGTTGTTGCGTCACCCAGCCAACCCTGTCCAACGGCATTGCCCAGTTGGAAGAAGAGCTGGGCGGCAAACTCTTCCGGCGCACCACTCGGTCGGTGACCATCACCCGCTTCGGGAGCTTTATACTGCCCCTGGCCCAAGCGGTGCTGGATGCCAAGGACGAACTGCAAAAATCCGCCCAGGCCTATTTCCAGCCGGACAGTCGCATTCTGCGGATCGGCCTCTCGCCGCTGATTGACAATGGCCTATTCAGTGGGGCGTTGCAGGCCCTGAAGCAGCGCGGCCTGTGGTCGGAGACCTTCCTCAAGCAATGTTTCATCGATGACTTGGGTGAGCGCCTGACCCACGATACTCTCGATCTGGCGCTCCAGCCCCGGCAATCCCGTTCACGCTATGAACAGAGCCATCCGCTATACGACGAGCCGTTGTTCTACATTCCGCCACAAACGGACGTGGGGAGCCCCGGCGCCAACGGGGTGGAGGTGGCCGCGTTGGCGGAACAACCGATCATCCTGACCAACGGCTGCGGCCTGTCCGATGTGATCGGTGACCTGTTCGCGCGTGAGTCCGTGCCCTTGACTCCCTATGCCGGGCAGGCGTTGACCTATGGCGTGGTGGCGGAATGGGCCGATCTGGGCATCGCCGGGGGTATCCTGCCGCGCTCCAAATTGCCGGAATCATCGGTGGCCTGCCCCATCGTTACCAAGGATGGCACCCCCGCCCATGTGCATTTCGAGGCGGCCTGGACACCGGGTGGCCCCAATCAGGCGGTGATCGAGGAAAGCGTCCATGTCATGGCCCGGACCCTATCGGCCCTGTCGGCGGGCTGTCCGTGAGCTTTCCACCCGGGTAATCAGCAGGCGGTAGTCGCCGTACCAGAACTCGGCGCCCTTTCGTTGCACCACCTGATGTTCCCGATTGCGGCCCCAGGCCTTCAGCGAGTCCAGATCGCGCCAATAGGAAACCGTGATGCCGAATCCGTCCGCATCGCGCACGGACTCAACCCCGAGAAACCCGGGCTGGTCTTTTGCCAAGGCCATCATGCGCTGCGCCGCCAGGTCATAGCCGTCGTCGCTCCCGGTCCGCCGAGAGCTGAAGATCACGGCGTAGTAGGGCGGGTCCGGCAGCGCGGCGAGGGGCGGCATGACAAAGATCCGTCAGTCAGCGAATTCGATGGCCTCGATAATGGCGTCGATTCCCGCTTGGGCACAAGCGCCGTCGATGCTGTTGCGATCGCTCTCGCCACGCGGGGCGCCGGAGACGCCGATGGCGCCGACCGTTGCCCCCGCCGCTTCGACAATCCGACCGCCGGGAATCAGCAAGGTGCCGGGAATATCCGGAATGCGCGCGGGCAGCACGCCTTCGGCCAACAGCGCTGCCAGGTTTCCGGTGGATTCGCGAAAGCTGTTGGCGGTCCAGGCCTTGCCCATGGCCGTGTCGATGGTATGGGGCCCGGCGAACCGATCGCGCAGCAGAACCTGGGCATGGCCGCCCCGGTCGACCACCGCCACCGCCACCGCGTACCCGGCCTCCTTGCAGTGATCCAAGGCCGCTCTGGCGGCGGTCTGCGCCAAGTCCAGGGACAATGTCCGCTGGCCATGCAGGGCGGGACCCTCGGCAAGGGACTTGCTCGGAAGCGTGAGGGTCACCCCAAACAGGGCACCAAGAACAATAAGGAAGCGATACATGGTCTTGCCTTTCGTACGGGTTCAGGGACTCGCACGAATGTAAGGACTGGTCCGAGCATGGGGAAATTTTATTTCCCCATGGGATTCATAGGCTAAGTCAATGAGTGAGGTGGGTTTAAGTCAGTACTATTGACCTAGTTGCCTCTTTCAGGCAGACTGCACGACCGTTACAAATCCCGGAACCCGTCAAGCAAGGGGTTCCGAACCTGAGCCGGACATGGTAATAGCCCCGCGCGGGCCGCGCCGTGATCCATGGATTGGACTGGCACGGGTTTGCCGAATGCCGCCCGTCAGGGGCGCCTGGGGTTGGTTATCATCGACCACTCTGGAAAATCAGGACCCCGCTTTTGAGGGAGTGAATTATGAGAGCTGCTGGCTATCCGGCTCCGAGGGGCCTCTACGACCCCGCCAATGAACATGACGCCTGTGGTGTCGGTTTCATCTGTCATGTGAAGAATCAAAAGAGCCACCATGTGGTCAGCCAGGGTCTTGAGATCCTGAAAAACCTGACCCACCGCGGCGCTGTTGGGGCCGATCCCCTGGCCGGCGATGGGGCCGGTATCCTGATTCAGTTGCCCGATGCCTTTCTGCGCGCTGAATGCGCTGCGTTGGGGTTCGATCTGCCGGAAGCGGGTCACTACGGCGTCGGCATGTTGTTCCTGCCCAAGGATGATACCAGCCGCGCCACCTGCGAGGCCCGGATCGAAAAGATCGTCCTTGAAGAGGGCCAGACGGTTCTCGGCTGGCGCGAGGTGCCAACGGACAATGCCGGAATCGGCGAAAGCGTGCTTGCGGTCGAACCGGCGATTCGGCAGGTGTTCATTGGCCGGACCGCCAGTCTGGCCGATCAGGATGCCTTTGAGCGCAAACTCTATGTGATTCACAAGCGGGTGCAGAACGAGTGCCGCCAGATCGATGTGCCCGATGCACAGATGGTCTATGTGCCCTCCATGTCCTCGCGCACCATTGTCTACAAGGGAATGCTGCTGGCTGATCAGGTGGATGCCTATTATCAGGACCTGACCGACGAGCGCATGGTTTCGGCCCTGGCCCTGGTGCACCAGCGGTTTTCCACCAATACCTTCCCCAGTTGGGAGTTGGCTCATCCGTTCCGCATGATCTGTCACAACGGCGAGATCAATACGGTACGCGGCAACATCAATTGGATGAACGCCCGTCGCAATGGCATGGTTTCCAGCCTGCTGGGTGACGACCTGCCCAAGATCTGGCCGGTGATCGCCGAGGGACAGTCGGATTCGGCGAGCTTCGACAACGCGTTGGAGCTCCTGGTTCAGGGCGGCTACAGCATGGCTCATGCCATGATGATGCTGGTCCCCGAAGCCTGGTCGGATAATCCGTTTATGGGAATCCACCGCAAGGCCTTTTACGAATACCATGCCGCGCTGATGGAGCCCTGGGATGGCCCCGCCGCCGTTTGCTTCACCGATGGGCGGCAGATCGGCGCCACCTTGGACCGCAATGGCCTGCGCCCGGCGCGCTATCTGGTCACCGACGATGATTTCGTGGTCATGGGATCGGAAATGGGCGTGCTGCCGGTGCCCGAGGACAAAATCGTCCAAAAGTGGCGGTTGCAGCCGGGCAAGATGCTGCTCATCGACCTGGAACAGGGCCGTATCATTTCCGACGAGGAAATGAAGAAGGACCTGTCCCACAGCAAGCCCTATCGCCGCTGGCTGGCCGAGACGCAGATCATGTTGGAGCACCAGCCCGCCCAGGTGGCGGCCATGGCGCCGGATGACGACATCATCCTGCAACGGCAAAAGGCCTTCGGCTACAATCAGGAAGACCTAAAGTTCTTCCTCAAGCCCATGGCCCTGAGCGGCCAGGACCCGGTGGGTTCCATGGGTGCCACCTCGGCGCTGGCGGTGCTCTCCGACAAGTCGCGGCTGCTCTATGACTATTTCCGGCAGAAGTTTGCCCAGGTGACCAATCCGCCCATCGACCCGATCCGCGAGGAACTGGTCATGTCGCTGATTTCACTGATCGGTCCCCGGCCCAATATCCTGGACCTGGAAACCGGTGGACGGCACATGCGCCTGGAAGTCCGGCAGCCGATTCTGACCAATGGCGATCTGGAAAAGATCCGTCGCATCGACGATGCCCTGGGCGATTCCTTCCGCACCAGTACCATCAGCATCTGCTATCCGGTGGAACAGGGCGAAGCAGGTCTGGGCCCGGCGCTCAAGGCACTGGTGGACAAGGCCGAGCGGGCCATCCGCGAGGACGGATACAACATTTTGATCCTGTCCGACCGGGGCATGGATGCGGATCATGTGGCCATCCCGGCCTTGCTGGCCACGGCAGCGGTCCATCATCACTTGGTGCGCAACGGCCTGCGGACGGAGACCGGCCTGGTGGTCGAGACCGGCGAGGCCCGCGAGGTGCATCACTTCGCGGTGCTGGCGGGTTATGGCGCCGAGGCGGTCAATCCCTATCTGGCGCTGGACTCCCTGGCCAGCTTGCAGCCCAAGCTACCCGATCCGTTGGATCTGGACGAGATGCATGCCCGCTATATCAAGGCGGTGGACAAAGGTCTGTTGAAGGTGATGTCGAAGATGGGCATCTCCACCTACCAATCCTATTGCGGTGCGCAGATCTTTGATGCGGTGGGCGTGTCCCGCGACTTCATTGATGCTTATTTCGCCGGCACCGACACCACGGTCGAGGGTGTCGGTCTGGCCGAAGTGGCCGCCGAAACCATTCGTCGTCACCGCCAGGCCTATGCCTCGCACAAATACGACGAGCTGGATCCTGGCGGGTTCCTGTCGTATCGCCTGAAGGGCGAGGAGCATGTCTGGACGCCGGAAACCATCGGCGATCTGCAACATGCGGTGCGCATGAACGACCAACAGCGCTATGATCAATATGCCCAGCGGGTCAACGATCAGTCCCGCAAGCTGTTGACCCTGCGCGGCCTGTTCGACATCAAGGAAGCCGCCAACCCCATTTCCATTGACGAGGTGGAACCCGCCAGCGAGATCGTCAAGCGGTTCGCCACCGGCGCCATGTCCTTTGGCTCTATTTCCTACGAGGCGCACAGCACTTTGGCTGTGGCCATGAACCGCATTGGCGGCAAATCCAATTCCGGCGAAGGCGGCGAAGAGCCGGAACGGTTCGTTCGCGAGTCCAATGGCGATCTGAAGCGCTCGGCCATCAAGCAGGTGGCCTCGGGCCGGTTCGGCGTGACCACCCACTACCTGGTCAATGCCGACGATATTCAGATTAAAATGGCCCAGGGCGCCAAGCCCGGTGAAGGTGGCCAGTTGCCCGGCCACAAGGTCAATCGGACCATTGCCCGGGTGCGCCATTCGACCCCGGGTGTCGGCCTGATTTCGCCGCCGCCGCATCATGACATCTATTCCATCGAGGATCTGGCGCAGCTCATCTATGACCTGAAGAACGTCAATCCCAAGGCGCGGATTTCGGTCAAGCTGGTCTCCGAGGTGGGTGTGGGCACGGTGGCCGCGGGCGTTTCCAAGGCCCATGCGGACCATGTGACCATCTCCGGCTTCGACGGTGGCACCGGCGCCTCGCCGCTGACCTCCATCAAGCATGCGGGCAGCCCCTGGGAGATCGGCCTCGCCGAAACCCATCAGACTCTGGTGCTCAACAAGCTGCGTGGCCGCATCGCGGTGCAGGCCGATGGCGGCATGCGCACCGGCCGTGACGTGGTGATCGGTGCGCTGCTGGGCGCTGATGAATTCGGCTTTGCTACCGTGGCTCTCATCGCCGAGGGCTGCATCATGATGCGTAAATGCCATCTCAATACCTGCCCGGTGGGTGTCGCCACCCAGGACCCGGAACTGCGTAAAAAGTTCCTCGGCCAGCCGGAACACGTGATTGCCTACTTCATGTTTGTCGCCGAGGAAGTGCGCAAGTACATGGCGAGCATGGGTTTCCGCAAGTTCGAGGAAATGATCGGTCACTCCGAGATGCTCGACATGCGCAAGGCGATGGATCACTGGAAGGCGCGCGGACTGGATTACAGCCGCATCCTGACCAAGCCCGAGGCCGATGAAAAGACGGCGGTCTTCAATTGCGAGGTTCAGGATCATGGTCTGGACAAGCAGCTGGACAACAAGCTGATCGCCGAGGCCAAACCGGCCCTGAAGAGCGGCACCGCCGTGCAGATCACCACCGACATCCGCAACACCGACCGTTCGGTGGGCGCCATGCTGTCGGGCCGGGTCGCCGAGGCCCATGGTCACGAGGGCCTGCCCGAGGATACCATTTCGGTGAAACTCAAGGGGACCGCGGGCCAGTCCTTTGGCGCCTGGGTCGCTCGGGGTGTCACCTTGGAGCTTGAAGGCGAAGCCAACGACTATGTGGGCAAGGGCCTGTCCGGCGGACGGCTGGTGGTCTATCCGGCCGCCGAATGCCCCATCGTCGCCGAGGACAACATGATTGTCGGCAATACGGTGCTCTATGGTGCCATTGCCGGTGAATGTTACTTCCGCGGCATTGCCGGGGAACGCTTCGCGGTTCGCAACTCGGGGGCCATCGCGGTGGTCGAGGGAACCGGTGATCACGGCTGCGAATACATGACCGGCGGCGTGGTCGTGGTGCTGGGCGCCACCGGCCGCAACTTCGCGGCGGGCATGTCCGGCGGGATCGCCTATGTGCTCGACGAAGCGGGTGACTTTGAAATGCGCTGTAACATGGCGATGGTCGAACTGGAACCGGTGATGGACGAGGCGGAAGCCTTGGAGGATCTGGACCACCAGGGTCTCGACCTGGAGACCCACGGTCGGGTGGACGTCATGGCGGATATGACCCGTCACGACGCCCTGCGCCTGCGGCAGTTGATCGAAAAGCATGCCCATTACACTGACAGCGCCCGGGCCAAGATAATCCTGGAGAATTGGGAGCAGATGCTGCCCAAGTTCCGCAAGATCATGCCGGTGGAATATCGCCGCGCCCTGCAAGAAATGCAGATCGCCAGAAACGTCGAAAAACAACAGGCCGGTCACGGTCTGCGTGGAGGGAAGTGAGCCATGGGCAAGCCGACCGGATTCATGGAAATCAACCGCCAAGCCCCGGGCTATGCCCCGGTGCACCAGCGGATCCGCCACTATCGGGAATTCGCCATCCAACTGGATGATCGGGAACTGGGCCGTCAGGGGGCCCGCTGCATGGATTGCGGCATTCCCTTCTGCCACGGTGGATGCCCGGTGGACAATCTCATCCCGGACTGGAACCATTCGGTCTATCGGGGGCGCTGGGAAGATGCTCTGCGCACCCTGCATTCGACCAATAATTTCCCCGAGTTCACCGGACGGGTCTGTCCGGCGCCCTGCGAGGCGTCTTGCACCTTGAACCTTACCGACGAAGCGGTGACCATCAAGAATATCGAGCTCAATACCATCGAGAAGGGCTGGGCCGCCAATCTGGTCAAGCCGCAGATTGCCAGCCACCGGACCGGCAAGCGCATTGCCGTGGTCGGGGCCGGTCCCGCCGGTCTGGCCGCTGCCCAGCAACTGGCCCGTGCCGGCCATGAGGTGGTGGTGATGGAAAAGAACGCCCGCATGGGCGGCCTGATGCGTTATGGCATTCCCGATTTCAAGCTGGAAAAATGGACCATTGACCGCCGCATGGCCCAAATGCAGGCCGAAGGTGTGGAGTTCCGCTCTGGCTGTCATGTGGGGGTCAATATCCCCACGGCCCGGCTGATGGAAAAATATGACGCCGTGGTTTTGGCCTGTGGATCGGAAAAGCCGCGCGATTTGCCGGTCCCGGGTCGGGATTTGGACGGCGTCCATTTCGCCATGGATTTCCTCACCCAGCAGAACAAGCGGGTGGCCGACGAACCGTTCCCCGAGGAACACGAAATTATCGCCCGCGACAAACATGTGGTGGTCATCGGTGGTGGCGATACCGGATCCGACTGCGTCGGCACCTCTATCCGCCATGGGGCGCGGAGCGTCACCCAGATCGAGATCATGCCCCGACCGCCGAAAGAAGAGTTCAAGCCGACGGTCTGGCCCAAGTGGCCCTTAAAGCTGCGCACATCGACCTCCCACGAGGAAGGCTGCGAGCGTCAGTGGAGCGTCATGACCACCTCGTTCGAGGGCGTCAACGGCAAGCTGACCAAACTCAACTGCGTCAAGGTCGATGACAAGATGCAGCCGGTGGCGGGCACCGAGTTCGTTCTCAAGGCCGACATGGCTCTATTGGCCATGGGCTTTGTCCATCCGGTTCATGAGGGTCTGGTCAGCGATCTCGAGCTGGAACTGGATCCGCGCGGCAACGTCTTGGCCGACTACGACAATTTCCAAAGCTCCAATTCCAAGGTGTTTTCCTGCGGCGACATGCGTCGGGGACAGTCCTTGATTGTCTGGGCGATCAAGGAAGGCCGCCGTTGCGCCCGCGCCGTGGATGGCTTCTTGATGGGGGAAAGCCGCCTGCCGGGGTGAGCCTTGAAAAAGCTACCAAATGCGGCAGAGGCGGAGGTCGACGAGCGAAAAATCGTCGACTATCTGCTCTCTGAATAGCACGCGTTGGGGCGGGCCAAGGCGCGTTTTTTCATAGGGATCGGATTCTCGCGCGCCGAATGGCCTCTTTTGCGGGAGGCACTGCTCGCTCATGGGAGATCTGCTCAGGTTCTATCAACGGGCGAGACAGAATTCGAAAAAAAGTATACGGTAGAGGGTGAATTGCGAAGCCCGTTGGGGCGCATCGTCCTCCTTCGGACGGTGTGGTTTGTCGCCGAAGGGCGAATACGGCCCAAACTTGTGACCGCTTATCCTGTTCGTTCGGAGTAACCGATGATCAAAGAATATGATCCAGTGGTTCTACAGTCTGACCTGCCGAACGCCGGCCTGGAGGCTGGTGATATCGGCACAGTGGTGATGATTCACGGGAACGGATCGGGTTACGAGGTGGAATTTGCCACGCTGTCTGGAATCACGGTTGCCGTGGAGACGGTGGCTGCCGCGAATATCCGACCTGTGGGCACCAAGGAAATCGCCCACGTGAGGAAAGTGGCGTAGCAAGTTTTTCAATCGGGTTCCCGACCACGACACTTGACTGCTCATGCCATGGGAGCCCAGCAAGGCATTTGTCACGCCTGCAAGAAGGGAAGCCAATAAGCCATGGTTTACTGATTGTTGGAGATTGTCGGCACGGGAAGGCGAAGCGGAATCCTCGCCGGTGTACTCAGAGCAGATCCATCCCTCGCGGCCGATGCTCTTAAACTGACCCTTGCTGTGACAGAGTAAGGCGGAGAGCGTTCAACTTGAATACCCAAGATGCTCAGATGATTGAGAATGTCACGGGTTGGTGTCGGAGTTTCCTAGCGCGTGTCGGGTCCAATCGGACCCGCTAGACACGCGCGACCTTATTGGAATCGATCACGTTTTTCATGTTTGATCGAATCCGATCAATCACGACGTGATCTAGCGTGGGCTCAAGAGAAAGTCCCGAATCTCAGAACAACCGCTCGGCAATCAGCGCCGGGTCCATGTTGGCCATGCGGATGTATTGGGCCAGCACATGCATCAGGGATTGATGGCTATCCTCTATGACACCGTAGTTGTCGGCCTCCACATGCAAATGATGGGTGGCGATTCCGGCCAGTCGTCCGCCGGTAAAACCAGTGAAGGCAATGACATCGATCTCATTGTCCCGTGCCCATTGGGCGGCGCGCACGACGTTTTCGGAATTCCCCGACGAACTGATGACCAGCAGTAGATCCCCCGGCCGGGCATCGGAGCGCAATGGGTAGAGGAACACGTCATCGTAGGAAAGGTCATTGGCGATGGCGGTCAACATGGGAATGTTAGACGACAACGAAATGATCCGGGGCTTCAGGTGGGTATCGGACTGCACCAGCTTGGCGTGGTCGCCGACAAAGCTATCGGCAATGGCCGCCGAGCCCCCATTGCCGCAAACATAAAGGCGTCCGCCGTTTTCGTAAGCGGCGGCCAGACGCTGGCCCGCCTGATCCAGTTTGCTCCGGTCAATGGACTTCAGGGCATGGGCCAGGCGGTCCGCATAGGCGTCGAAATAGGAAGCGATGTCGGCATAGGAGTCATCGGGAAAGGTCATCGGGTTCTCTGTTGTTGGCGGTCAGCAGGCGGATCCCTCCGGGGAATCCTCCGCCAACGCACGAAGCTGGCGGCTGGATACCGCTAGCATGGAGAAGTCCGGTTTGTCACCCGCCCACATTTCCGACAGCATCTGTTCGGTGCGTCCGACCATGTCGCTGTGCAGCTCCACCCAGTTGGCGATGGCTTCGTCCGGCTCGCTATCGACCCGCTTGGGACAGGACAGCACTTTCGAGGTCAGCGCCATCTGGTGGCCATAGAGGTCTTCGATCAGGGCTGCCACGGCCAGCTTCTGCCAGTGGTTTTCCGATTTCAGCTCTTCCGCCGCGGCGCGCATGAAGCCGAGCTTGAACCGTCCGCCGACGGCGAAGTAATGCTTGGCCACGGCCTCCACCGACAGGTCGTGGTCGGAGGCCAGCCGCACGATGTCACAGCCGGACACCATGACCATCAGTCCGGCCATGCGCAGGGCCAGGTCCTCGTCCAGCCCCGCTTCCAGGTAGCCTTGCTTGCGCGCCGCCAGATCTTCGGCGGCACGGGTGGCCAGAACCTGGTCCAATTGATCGGTCAGTGTCGCGACCCCGGGCGCGAAGCGGGCCACATTGGCGCCAATGTCCAAGGGCAGCTTCATCTGGCGCAGGAACCACATGGTCCCCCGATCCACCAGCCGGTTGACTTCCAACAGCATGCGGGTCTGCACCTCGGCCCGCACCTTGTTGTCCAGGGCCTCAATCTGCGCCCAAACCTCGCGCAGGTTGAAGACATCGCGGGTGATCAGATAGGCCCGGGCCACTTCGGCGGCATGCAGGCCGGTCTTCTCGGCGATCTGAGTGACGAAATAGCCGCCGACCCGGTTGATCATGGCATTGGCCACATAGGTGGCAACGATCTCTCTGCGCAGCCGATGCTCGTTGATCACCTTGCGGTACTTTTTACGCAGAGCGGTGGGGAAGTAGCGGATCAAGTCCTCCGCCAGAGCCGGATCATCGGGCAGATCGGACTCCATTACCTGATCGAACAGCCAGATTTTGGCATAGGGCATGAGGATGGAGATTTCCGGCCGGGTCAGGCCCTGTCCGGCGGCTTCCCTTTCGCTCAGGGTCTCGTCGTCGGGCAGGAACTCCACAGCCCGGTCGAGCCGTCCGGTGCGCTCCAGCATGCGCATCAGGCGGACCTGCTGGTCTAGGATATCGGTGCCTTGACTGGCCACGATGGTCAGGGCCTGGGATTGCAGATAGTTGTCGCGCAACACCAGCTCGCCCACCTCGTCGGTCATCTTTTCCAACAAGGCCGTGCGTTGCTTGGGCGTCATGTCGCCGTCGGACACCACCTTGTCCAAAAGGATCTTGATATTGACCTCGTGGTCAGAGCAATCCACCCCGGCCGAGTTATCGATGGAATCCGTATTCAGTCGTCCTCCGCGCAGCGCGAATTGAATGCGGGCCCGCTGGGTCACGCCCAGGTTGGCGCCTTCGCCGATCACCTTGCAACGCAGTTCCGGGGCGTCGATGCGCACCGCGTCGTTGGCCCGGTCGCCCGCGTCCGCATGGGTCTCGGTGGTGGACTTGATATAGGTCCCGATGCCGCCGAACCACAACAGATCGATTTCGGCGGTCAGAATGGCGCGGATCAATTCGGTGGGGGTCACCGTGTCTTTGGAAATCCCCAGGACTTTCTTGATTTCCGGTGTCAGTTTGAGCTTCTTCGAAGATCGCTGGAAAATGGCGCCGCCCTTGGACAACAGTTTCTGGTCATAGGCGTCCCAGCCCTTGATATCGTTGAACAGCCGCGTGCGTTCCTTGAACGTCTTGGCCGCGTCCGGGTCCGGATCGATGAAGATATGCAAGTGGTTGAAAGCCGCGACCAGCTTGATATGCGGTGACAAAAGCATACCGTTGCCAAACACGTCGCCGCCCATGTCGCCGACCCCGGCCACGGTGAATTCCTGCGACTGGGTATCCACCCCCATCTCGCGGAAATGGCGCTTGACCGATTCCCAGCCACCCTTGGCGGTGATGCCCATGGCCTTGTGGTCATAGCCGTTGCTGCCGCCCGATGCGAAAGCATCCCCAAGCCAGAAGCCGTGATCAATGGCCACGCCATTGGCAATGTCGGAGAAGGTCGCGGTGCCCTTATCCGCCGCGACCACCAGATAGGAATCGTCGCCGTCGTGGCGGACCACATCTGTCGGCGGGACGACCGAATCGCCATCCAGATTGTCGGTGATTTCCAACATGGCGGCGATGAACGACTTGTAGCAGGCGATGCCCTCTTCGATGAAGGCCTGTCGCCCGCCCTCGGTGGGCGGCCTTTTAACCACGAAACCGCCCTTGGAGCCCACCGGCACGATAACCGCGTTCTTGACCTGCTGAGCCTTGACCAGGCCGAGGATCTCGGTGCGGAAATCCTCCTGTCGGTCGGACCAGCGAAGTCCGCCACGGGCCACCGGACCGCCGCGCAGATGGACCGCTTCCACCCGGGGACTATAGACGAAGATCTCGCGCCAGGGCCGCGGCAGGGGCAGTTCCTCGACGTTCTGGCTATCCAGTTTAAAGGAGATATAGGGTTGCGGGTTTCCTTCCCCGTCGGTCTGGAAGTAGTTGGTGCGCAGTGTGGATTCCACCACATTGATAAAGCGCTTGAGGATGCGATCCTCGTCGGCGCTGGCGACTTCTTCCAGGCTGACCATCAGGTCGTTGTGCAGGGCACCGACGGTCTTGTCGCGCATCTTGGCGCGGGCCGGATCGAAGCGGGCCAGGAACAGTTGCACGATCTGCCGGGCCAGATGGGCGTTGCGGCCCAAGGTCTGTTCCATATAGGCTTGAGAAAAGGGAATGGCTGCCTGACGCAGGTATTTGCATAGTCCGCGCAGCATCGCCACTTCGCGCCAGGCCAATCCGGCGCTGAGGATCAAGGCGTTGAAGCCATCGCTTTCGGCATCCCCGGCCCAAACCCGTTGGAAGGCTTCCTCGAAGTTCTCGCGCACCACACCCAAATCGATGTTGCCGCCATCGCGGGTCTGTAAACCGAAATCATGAATCATCACGAAGTCCGAGCCCTTGCCTCGAATGACACCGGGGCGCACTTCATAAGGGACTTCGTCCATGACCTTGAAGCCCATGTGCTCAAGCATGGGCAGGACATCGGACAATGGAACCGCGCTGTTGGGGTGATAGATCTTCAGTCGCACCCGATCCGGGGACATGCCCAGGGGGCGATAAAGATTCATGTCCATGGTCTTGGCGGCCAGCACGCTGTCCACCAGTTCCACGTCGGCCACGGCGGCGTCCACATTGAAGCGGTCCGTATAGCCCGACGGGAAGGCTTCACCGTACCGTTGGAACAACGTCAGGCCAATCTCCTCGCCCCGGGCCTCGACCAAGGCCTGCTCCAGGCGGTCGGTCCAGGTCCGCGCGGTTTCGATGATTTCCGCTTCGATCTCGGCGACATTGTAATCCAGATCGATCCCCGGCTCCGTGCGCATGATGATATGCAGCCGTGCCAGGGCGCCGTCGGACACCTGGATGTAATAAGCCGAAGTCTCGGCATTGAAGGCGGATTCCAATATCTTTTGAATACGCTTGCGCAGATTGGTGGTGTAGCGGTCGCGCGGGATATAGACCAAACAGGACATGAACCGTTCAAAGTCGTCCCGCCGCACAAACAAAGCCACCCGAGGCTGCTGTTGCAGGTGCATGATGCCTTGGGCGATCTCCAACAGATCCTGTTCGCCGATCTGGAACAGCTCGTCGCGCGGGAAAGTTTCCAACACATTGAGCATGACCTTGGCGTCATGACTCGACCGGGGCAGGCCCGCCGCATCGAGAATACGATTGACCTTCTTGGCGATCATCGGAATGTCGGTGGGGGTGCGGTTATAGGCGGAGGCGGTAAACAGGCCGACGAATACATGCTGTCCGGCGACCCGTCCCTCGGCGTCGTACTTCTTGATGCAGATGGTGTCCATATGGGTGTCGCGATGCACCGTGGACCGAAGGTTGGCCTTGGTGACCATCATGATATCGGGCTTATGGACAAAGGCCCGCACCTCGCCAGGCAACGGTCGGCCATCCACGAGTTGCTTGAAGACCAGCACTTCCTTTTTGCCCAGGAGTCCCAGAGCGGAGTCCCCGTCCACTTCGATCTTCTGTTCGCCCATGGCGCCAACGAAGGAGCAGAAGCGATAGCCCAGGAATGTGTAATTGCCGTGATGCAGCCAGTTGAGGAAGTCGCGGGTTTCGCTGACCACTTCCGCATCCAGGTTGGCGGGAGGTTCATCCAGTTCGGCCAGCACGGCATCCATGCGATCGACCATGCTGCGCCAGTCGGTGACGGCGGCGTCCACGTCTCTCAGCACCGAATCGAGGCTCTGCTGGATCTCTTTGAGGCGTTCCCCCGACGACTGTTTGGTGACCAGGACCTGAATATAGGATTCCCGGTTCAGATCCTCGTCATCCGACTTTCCATCCATGATGGCCTGCACGGCGCCGTCGTCGTCACGGCTAAGGGTGATCAACGGATGCACCAGCCGATGAATGGCCAGACCTTTTTTCGATAGGGCGGCGGAAATGGAATCAATCAAAAACGGTCTGTCGGAAATGACGACCTCGACCACGGTCTGCTCGGCGCGCCAGCCGTGTTCTTCCAGGCTTGGATTATAGACCCGAACTTTGTGCCCGCCTTTTTGCCGCTTGGTACCAAATAGCCACAGAGAGAGAGCGCCGCCAAACAGGCGGTCCACCGGGTCGCCGATCATGTCTTCGGGCATGACGCGACGGTAGAATTGCCGCATGAAAGTGGCGGCATTTTCGGCCAGAGGGCTATCGAGGCGTTCGTTGGCTTCGGTAACCGCTTTTTCGATCAGGTCGGCTTTTTGCTTGACCGGATTTAGTACCATGGGGGGCTCCTCCCTAAGAGATTGGTCTTGCGCCCCTCCGAATCGTTCCCTGGGCGGAATGTTAACGGAGTCGGGTAAAAAAACAAATAATTTTGAACCACTTGTTTCCTTGCTTTAGAATTGCATCGGGGCATATGGGAAGTGTTGAGCGAAACCGCGAGGAAAAGATGCAGGGTGAAACCGAAACCCAGGATTTTGATTTGCTGATCACCCGGCTACCGGCCCAGGTGGTCGATAGTCTGGACGATGACCAGAAAACAGCCATCCACCAAGTGGTCACCGAATCCACTTGGCGGACCCATCCCATCGATATCCGTTACAGTCTGCCCTTCTTCGGACGACGCTATTACTTGACCGTGGTGGCCGGGGAGGAAAAACGGACACCGCAACGGCGCCAGGTTCATGAAGACGCTCCTTCGCGCCTTTCCCTGGGCAACCTGCTGTTCGTCATGGGCGTGGGGTCGCTGTTTTTTATGGCGCTGTTGGCGGCACTGGCCCTGCAGTCGGCGCTGGTGGAATTTTAGACCCTGCATAGAGCGGCAGCTCGGAAATCCGTGCGTCGATCTTGGCGACCATGTCGTGATAGCGCGGATCGTTCATGGATCCATAAACGCCTTCAAACAACGCCTGGGTCAGCCCGGCGGGCAAATCTCGATGCTTGGGGAAATACAAGCCATCGTCGGAGGATTGGGAGAACATCCGTTGGGTATGGCGCGCGTTCTGTTTCGATTTCAGGGCGAAATCGGCCAGACGGATCCCGGCCCGGTCGGCGGCCAAATCGTCAAAACTGAATCCGCTGCCGCCACGCGAGCTGTCCAGCAGTTCCTTGACCTCACCAACCACAAAGGCCGGGGCCACATCGGAGACCATGCGCAGATAGGCGGAAAACATGAAATGCAGGGCCAAATCGTGGCGCCCGCCCACATGGGTGAAGCGGCAGCGGGAAAAGTGATTCCACAACCGGCCCGTTCGCACCTTGCCGATGGCTTTTTCGAAGATCGGCGGCCCGCAGTACAGGCTGACGGCCAGCAGCGCTGCCCGGTTCTCCAATACCGGATCATGCCCTTGCGCAGAGCGCTCGGCGGCCAGGGCAAAGGTCGGCGCCAGGTATTCCCCCAGCCGGTTGGCCTTGTTCCAGGCCTGGCGGTTCCCCACCTGCATCAACCGCTTATAGTACAGCTGGACCAGGGTTGGATCGCCCAGAGGTTGATAGCGCGTCACCACCCGGTCGAGCCCTTTTTTCAGCAATGAGATATCATCCCGGCCGAACCGATAGGTCAGGCTGATCTGGTCGGCTTCGATGGTCGTTGAGCGGACCGCGTCGAACAGGATATTGCCCGCGCCGGTTTCCATGACATCGTCCAGCACCCCTTGAATCAAGGGGGGGACCGCCTGTCCGGGTAATGTGATCCGGCCCAGGCGCAGACCGCCGAAACTCAGGCCCCGATCATTGTTCTCCACCGACAAGGCGATATTCAAGAACCGCATCCGGGGGAGCGGGATGGTGCCCCGCATTTCCAAGGCGTCGTCCTTGATCACCGCCGTGGTCGGCCAGTTTTGTCCCAGGCCGCGCATGGCCAGGGCGGATAATCCGGCCACCCGATCCGGCGACAGGCTGACATGGTGATCGTGAGTGGTCTCGTTGAGGGCCAATCGAAAGCCATGCAGCAGCGAGCGCAACTGACGGGCATCCTCTGAATCCGGCACGGCGGCGCGTGTGACCAAGGGCCGGTCTTCGGTAATCCCCCACAGGGCACCGACACCGATCACGGCCAGCAACAGCATCCAGATCAGGATGCGGAACAGGGTGGCGGCGCTCACCGGTCCCATGGTCGGCAGGGCTCCTTTGGCGGGGATGCAAACTTTGGATTGGCAGGGTGTCATAGGTGACCAGCGATGAAAAGCACCCAGCGGTTTCTTGACGTCCAAGCCCCGGGGTCCTACCTTCCGCACGCCCCTTGACCGGAGATTTTACATGACTGACGACATCCGCGAACTCGCCCAGAAATCCAACGCCTGGCCCTTTGCCGAGGCGCGCCAGTTGGCGAAACGGATCGGCGGGAGCGTGCCGGACAAAGGCTATGTGCTATTCGAGACCGGCTACGGACCCTCCGGCCTGCCCCATATCGGCACCTTCGGCGAGGTGGCGCGGACCACCATGGTGCGGCAGGCCTTCGAGGCCCTGACCGGGCTGCCCACCAAGCTGATCGCCTTTTCCGATGACATGGACGGCCTGCGCAAGGTCCCCGACAACCTCCCCAACAAAGAGCTGCTGGAGCCCTATCTGGGCAAACCGCTGACCCAGGTACCCGATCCATTCGGCACCCATGAAAGCTTCGGCCATCATAACAATGCCCGGCTGCGGGCCTTTCTCGACCACTTTGGTTTCACTTATGAATTCAAGAGTTCCACCACCGCCTATCAGGCCGGGGAATTCGATGAAACCCTGCTGAAGATGCTGGCCAACTACGATGCGGTGATGAAGGTCATCCTGCCGACCCTGGGGGAGGAACGCCGGGCCACCTATTCCCCCTTCCTGCCGGTCTGTCCGCGCACCGGCGTGGTGTTGCAGGTGCCCATGCTGGAGCGCGACCCCGAGGCCGGGACCATCGTTTATGCGGACCCGGAAACCGGCGAGAAGGTCGAGACCCCGGTCACCGGCGGCCATTGCAAGCTGCAATGGAAGCCCGACTGGGCCATGCGCTGGGCGGCCTTGCAGGTGGATTACGAAATGTCCGGCAAGGACCTGATCGATTCCGTCAAGCTGTCGTCGAAGATCTGTCGCATCCTCGGCGGCAAGCCCCCCGAAGGCTTCACCTACGAGCTGTTTCTCGACGATCGGGGCGAGAAGATTTCCAAATCCAAGGGCAATGGCCTGGCGGTGGAGGAGTGGCTGGCCTATGCGCCGCCGGAAAGCCTGTCGCTGTTCATGTTCCAAAAGCCCAAGACCGCGAAAAGGCTGTTCTTCGACGTCATTCCGAAAAACGTCGATGAGTACCTGACCTTCGTCGAGCGCTTCGCCAACCTGGCGCCCAACAAGCAAATCGACAACCCGGCCTGGCACATCCACGGTGGCAATCCGCCCCACGAAGAAGCGCATCTAAGCTACAACATCCTGCTCAATCTGGCCTCGGTCTGCCATTCCGAGGACCCGGCGGTGCTCTGGCACTATATCGCCCGCTACGCCCCCTCGGCGACCCCGGAAACGGCGCCCATGCTTAACAAACTGGTCAGCTACGCCATCAACTACTACCGGGATTTCATCAAGCCCAACAAGCAGTACCGCCCGGCTACCGAGGCCGAGAAAACGGCCCTGAGCGAGCTCGCCGGCTTGTTGGAACAACTCCCCGCCGATGCCCCGGCGGAAGACCTGCAAGGCCAGGTCTACGAGGTGGGCAAGGCCCATCCCGATACCTTCGCCGACCTGAAAAGCTGGTTCAAGGCGCTCTACCAGATCCTGCTCGGCCAGGATCAGGGTCCGCGCATGGGCTCGTTCATCGCGCTTTATGGCAAGGACGAGACCGTGGCGCTGATCAATCGCGCGGTGGCGGGAGAGGATCTGGGTGGGGCATGAGGCGGGGTCTATTCTCCGCCGTTCACCACGTCCAGGAACCGATAAGGATGAGCCGGATAGACCCCGAGGATCGTGACCTCGTGGGAAAAGAACTGTAGTTCCTCGAGCGCCAGGCGCAAGGGCCGGTTCTCCGGGTGGCCTTCCACATCGGCATAGAACTGGGTGGCGGCAAAAGAGCCGCCAAGCATATAGCTTTCCAGCTTGGTCATGTTGATGCCGTTGGTGGCGAACCCGCCCAGGCCCTTGAACAGGGACGCCGGGACATTGCGCACCCGAAAGACAAAGGTGGTCATGATGCGACCGGCCTTGGGGTGCGGTACGATGGGTTCGCGGGCCAGGATCAAAAAGCGGGTGGTATTGTGGTCGGCATCCTCGATGTCGGCGCGCAGGGAGACCAAACCGTTCAATTCTCCGGCCAGCTCCGAGGCGATCACCGCCCGGGTCTTGTCCCCGGACTTGGCCAGGTCGGCCGCCGATCCGGCGGTATCCATGCAAACCACCGGCTCCAGCCCCAATTCGCCAATCAAATCCCGGCACTGGCCGAGTGCATGCACATGGGAATGCACATGGGTAATGTCTTCGACCCGGGCGCCCGGCACCGCCAGCAAGTGATGATTCACCCGTTGGAAATGCTCGCCGATGATATGCAGGCCCGATTGCGGCATGATGTGATGGATGTCGGCCACCCGGCCGGCCACCGAGTTCTCGATGGGAATCAGACCCAAGGCCGCTTGTCCGTTGGAGACAGCCGCAAAGGCATCCTCAAAGGAGCGACAGGGCAACGTGGTCATTTCCGGACGCAGCGATCGGCAGGCCAGATCGGAATAGGCGCCGGGCGAGCCCTGGAAGGCAATGGTCTTGCTGGGATCGGACATAACTATCTCAAGAGGTTGCGGGCCCGTTCAAGGTCGGCGGGAGTATCGACCCCGAGAGGCACCGTGTCAACGCGGGCCGCGTCGATACGCATGCCGTTTTCCAGGGCCCGGAGCTGTTCCAGTTTCTCGCGGCCCTCCAGGACCCCCGGTGGCAGGCTGACGAAGCGCTCAAGCGCCGCCCGCCGATAGGCATAGAGGCCGATGTGATGATACAGCGGTCCCGTGCCCGCGGGCACGGTGGCGCGACTGAAGTATAGGGCCCGTCCAATGTCCTGGTCCGGGGAAAAACCGACCACCGCCTTGACCACATTGGGATTGGTGCGCTCTTCGTCGTCGGTGATCTCGCAGACCGCCGTGGCCATATCCACCGCGTCGTCGGCCAGGGGCGCGAAGGTGGCACGGACAATTCCCGGGTCCAAGGTCGGTAGGTCCCCTTGCAAATTGATCACCGCATCGTGGCGGCCTTGGGGATCGACGGCCTGCAGGGCTTCGTAAATGCGGTCGGAGCCGGAGGGGTGGTCGGGGCGAGTCAACACCGCCTGACCACCAGCCTTCTCGATGGCCTCGGCGATTTCCACCTCGGCACAGGCCACCACCACCGGTCCCAGGTCCGCCTCCATGGCCCGGTGCCAGACCTGAACGATCATTGGTTCCCCATGGATGTCAGCCAAGGGCTTTCCGGGTAGCCGGGTGGAGGCCAAACGGGCGGGAATCAGAACAATGGGATGGGCGGGTAAAGTCATGCCTGGCAATTTACGCTGAACGACCCGTCGGACAAAAGGGTTTTGCGACCCCGTCCGGCGGTCTACCATGGCCGCCAAGGGGGAACGGTTCATGGATCGAGTTAAAGAAGATATCTGCCGGGACGAGATGATCGACCTGGCCAACCGGGCTGCCGATGCCGCGGCCGAAGTCATCATGGGTTTTTACCGCAGCGGCGTCACGGTGGAAGACAAGGCCGATACCAGCCCGGTGACCATCGCCGATCGCAAGGCCGAGATGGCCATTCGCCAAATGCTGGCCCAGGAAGTTCCGGATCACGGCATCCTCGGAGAAGAACACGGCGCCCACGATCTGGAAGCGGAATTCGTCTGGGTGCTCGATCCTATCGACGGCACCAAGGCCTTCATCTGTGGACAGCCCACTTTCGGCACCTTGATCGCCTTGATGCGCTGGGGGCGCCCGGTATTGGGCGTGATCAACCACCCGGCCTTGAACGAGCGCTGGGTCGGGGCTTTCGGCCATGGCACCACATTCAACGGGAGCCAGGTCAAAGTGCGCGACTGTGGCGGACTGGACAAGGCCGCCTTGTTCACCACCGACCCGGAAATGTTTACCGGAGATCTGCAGTCGTCCTATGACGCCCTGGCCGAAAAAGTGAAACTGCGCCGATTCGGGGTCGATTGTTACGCCTATGGGCTATTGGCGTCGGGCCATATCGATCTGGTTTGCGAGGCCCTGTTGCAACCTTACGACTATCTGGCTCCCGCCGCCGTGGTCGAAAATGCCGGTGGATTGATGACCGACTGGCAGGGTAACCCCTTGGGACTGAACAGTGATGGCAGGGTGCTGGCATCGGGAAGCGCGGCCAATCATCAGGCCGCCCTAGACCTTATACAAAATTAGTAGGCGCTTATAATCATTGGAACAATCCGGGATACGGCGTACAATCCCGTCAGTTGCTTGACCCCAGATCTCACTAAAACTATAAGTAATATCCGAAAAAAGAACGATAAATGGATGTAGATACTGCTGTGGATACGGACTTGCTCAAGCAGACGCTGGAGGCCGTCACGAACTTGGTCTGTTTGTGCCGGGAGGGGTCCATCACCTATATCAATACGGCGGGAGTCTCGCTGCTTGGGGCTCTATCCAAGGATCAAGTTCTTGGCCGCGCCCTGGCCGATTTCGTGCCTTCGGAGTATGGCGATCTCATGCGCGCGGACATGGGTGCCTTCGCCGAGGATGCCAACGGTACCCCCCTGAAAATTCATTCGCTCGACGGTTCGGTGCGCGACGCCGTGCTTTCCGTGACCCCATTGGAAGGCGAGCCGGGGACCTTTATCGTTGAAGTACGGGACATTTCCGATTTCCTGCGCGCTGCCCATGAAACCCAGCAACAAGAGCTAAAGCTGCGGCGCATTTTCGAATCCGTGGCCGACGGGATCGTCGCCATCGACGGACGGGGAATCATCCATACCTTCAACCCTGCCGCCGAGGCCATTTTTGGCTATCGCGCCACGGAGGTAATTGGCCAATCCATCGACCTTTTCATTCCCGAACAGGACAAAGGCTTTCACGGTTCGGCGATCAAGGACTATCGCAAGCGCGGCCATTCGGACGTTGTGGATAACACCCGCGATTTCCAAGCCCGCCGCAAGGATGGGACGATCTTCACCGCGGAAATCCGCGTTACCGAGATTGAAGAGGGACGGCATCGCAATTTCATCGCCACCATCCGCGATGTGACGGAAAAACGGGCCCAGGAGGAAAAAATCCGCCGTTTGGCCCATCACGACATTCTGACCGGGCTGCCCAACCGGGCGCTGCTCAAGGACCGGTTGAACCGTGCGGTGGCCCGCGCCCATCGTCAGGAGATCTATCTGGCGCTGATGTATGTGGATCTGGACAAATTCAAGCCTATCAATGACTTGTTCGGCCATGACGCGGGAGACGATGTGTTGCGCGGCGTGGCCGGAAGGCTGGTCAGCAGTGTGCGTGGCACCGATACGGTGGCTCGGGTGGGCGGCGATGAATTCGTGGTGCTCATCGAAAGCCTCAACGCGCCGGAGGAGGCGGGCAAGATCGCCGACAAGATTCTCACTTTGCTGTTGGCGCCCTTCCGAATCAAAGGGGCGGATGTCCATATCGGCGCCAGCATCGGTATCAGCCTGTTCCCGGTCCATGGGGAGGCTCCCGAAACCCTGATGAAGCGGGCCGACGAGGCCATGTACAAGGTCAAGGGCGCGGGCCGAAATTCCTTTGTTTATGCGGAAGGCGCTTCCCTGCCTTGATCCCGCCACGCGGAACGTCCATCATCGCCACCATTCTGTCCTTGGGAGAGCCGTTCCATGCGTTTCGCCGTCCTTGCCGCCGTGTTTTTTCTTGCCTTCGCCGCCCGGGCGGAAGATCCCCAGTGGGTCCATGCCATCGCCATGCATGGCAGTCCCAAATACAGCGCTGATTTTCCTCATTTCGATTACGTGAACCCTGAGGCCCCGAAAGGCGGTCGTGTCACTCTGGCCGAGATCGGTGGCTACGATTCGCTCAATCCCTTTATTCCCAAAGGCGAATCAGCGGGTGGCGCGGGAAGCATCTATGATTCCCTGACCATTGCGGCCCAGGACGAGGCCTTCACCCGCTACGGGCTGTTGGCCGAGGCCATGCGCCTGCCCGAGGATCGGTCCTGGATCGAATTCCGGCTGCATGCCGATGCCCGCTGGCACGACGGCCAGCCCGTGATCGCCGAGGACGTCAAGTGGACCTTCGAAACCCTTCTCGAAAAGGGCCAACCCTTTTATCGCTTCTACTACGGTGACGTGGAAAAGGTCACGGTGCTCGACAAATTGACCGTGCGCTTTGACTTCAAAGATGGCGAGAACCGGGAACTGCCGCTGATCATTTCCGAACTATCCATTCTGCCCAAGCACTACTGGGCCGACAAAGACTTCGAGAAAACCACCCTGACCCCGCCCTTGGGCAGCGGCGCCTACCGCATCTCCAAACTGGAGCCCAACCGTTCCCTGACCCTGGAACGGGTCGAGGATTACTGGGCCAAGGACCTGCCGGTCCACCGGGGCCAGGACAATTTCGACGTCATCCACTACGAGTTCTATCGCGATACCCCGGTGGCGGTGGAAGCCTTTAAGTCCGGCGCCTTTGATTTCCGCTCGGAGAATTCCTCGGTTACCTGGGCCACCTCTTACGATATCCCCGAGGTGGAAAAGGGGCTTCTGAACAAAATTACCGTCAATCATCAACAGGCTCAGGGCATGCAGGGTTTCGCCTTCAACCTGCGCAAACCCTTGTTCCAGGATCCGAAGGTGCGCCAGGCGCTGGCCTATGCTTTTGATTTCGAATGGTCCAACAAGAACCTGTTCTATGGTCAGTACAAGCGCACCCGGTCCTACTTCGACAATTCGGAACTGGCCGCCACCGGTCTGCCGGGACCGGCGGAACTGGCCATCTTGGAGCCCTATCGCGGCAGGATCCCCGATCAGGTCTTCACCACGGCGTACAATCCCCCGGCCACAAAGGGAGACGGCAAGATCCGCTCCAACCTGCGCATGGCCGATACCTTGCTGAAAGAGGCGGGCTGGGTGATCCGTGACAAGCAACGGGTCAACGGCGAGGGCACGCCCCTGGCCTTCGAGATCATGCTCTCGAGCCCTTTGTTCGAGCGCATCGTCTTGCCGATGAAAAAGAACCTGGAGCGCTTGGGCATCGCCGTGGAGGTGCGCCGGGTAGATTCATCCCAATATGTGGAACGTTGGCGCAAGCGGGACTTCGAGATGATCGTCCATACGGTGGGCCAGTCCCTGTCGCCGGGCAACGAGCAGCGGGGATTTTGGGGCACCGCCGCCGCCGATCAGCCGAGCAGCCGCAACATCATTGGCATCAAGGACCCGGTGATCGACGAGTTGATCGAATTGGTCATCTCGGCTCCCGACCGCGAGAGCTTGATTACCCGGGTCAAGGCCCTGGACCGGGTGCTGCAATGGGGTCATTACGTGATCCCCAATTGGCACACGCCCTATCAACGCATCCTTTTCTGGGACAAGTTCGGTCGCCCCGAGCCCACCAAGCTGCGCGGCACGATCTTCGGCACCTGGTGGGTGGACCCCGACAAGGTCGCCGCCTTGAAAAAGGCGCGTGGGAACTGATCGTCCATGGGCGCCTATATCCTCCGACGACTGTTTTTGATCGTGCCGACGTTACTCGGTATCATGATCATCAATTTCTTGATCATCCAGGCGGTGCCCGGCGGCCCGGTGGAACAGATCCTGGCCGAACTGCAAGGGGTGGCCCAGGACACCACTGCGCGCATCAGCGGCGGCGGTTCGGAGGTCAGCGGAGGGGGATCCGCCGCGCCCACCGGGGATTCGAAGTATCGCGGTGCCGAGGGATTGGATCCGGCTTTCGTCAAGGATCTGGAAAAGCGATTTGGCTTCGACAAGCCACTGCATGAGCGTTTCATGCTGATGATCGGCAGCTACCTTCGGTTCGATTTCGGCGACAGTTTTTTCCGCGATCAGTCGGTGATCGATCTGGTAGCGCAGAAGATGCCGGTCTCCATCTCCCTGGGGCTTTGGACCACCCTGTTCACCTATTTGATCTCCATTCCCCTGGGCATCGCCAAGGCGGTCCGCGACGGCTCGCGGTTCGATGTCTATAGCTCCGGGCTGGTGATCATCGGCAATGCCATCCCTTCGTTCCTGTTCGCCTTGTTGCTGATCATCCTCTTCGCGGGCGGACGCTATTGGGATGTTTTCCCTTTGCGCGGCCTGACCAGTTCCGACTTTGAGACCTTAAGCACCTGGGGTCAAATCAAGGATTACCTGTGGCATATCACCCTGCCCGTGGCCGCCATGACCATCGGCGGCTTTGCCGGGCTGACCATGCTGACGAAAAACTCGTTCCTCGATCAGATCCACCAGCAATATGTCATCACTGCCCGGGCCAAGGGGTTGACGGAACAACGGGTGCTCTATGGCCATGTGTTTCGCAATTCGATGCTGATCGTTATCGCCGGATTCCCCTCGGCCTTTGTCTCCATCCTGTTTTCCAGTGCCTTGCTGATCGAGATTATCTTTTCCCTCGACGGTCTCGGCCTGCTGGGCTGGGATGCCATCCAGAAGCGCGACTATCCGGTGATCTTCGGCACTTTGTACTTCTTTACCCTGCTGGGGCTGCTGATGAACCTCATCGGCGACATGATGTATCATGTGATCGATCCGCGCATCGACTTCGAGAAGCGGGAGGCGTGAGGAGGATGAACCGGTTCACACGCCGCCAAACCACGCCCTTCGAGGCCGGGCTATGCCAGGCACCTCTGGCCCGCCTCGCCCTTCGACAAGCTCAGGGTGAGGCTCTTGGTTCGTGTGTTGCAACTCTCATGCTGAGCCTGTCGAAGCATATCGGTCCACGAAGCCAGCGCGGGCGTCTGGAGCCTCTAAGTCTCGTCCCGAGGTGCGCCTTATGACCCCCCGCCTCACGCCCCTGACCCAACGCCGCCTGGCCAATTTTCGCGCCAACAAAAGGGGCTATTGGTCCTTGTGGCTGTTCTTAGGCCTGTTTTTCGTCAGCCTGTTCGCCGAACTTTTCGCCAATGACCGGCCTTTGGTGTTGGAATTCGAGGGCAGCTACTACTTCCCGATCCTGTTCGACTACCCGGAAACCACCTTTGGCGGATTCCTTGAAACCCCCACGGACTATGCCGATACGGAAGTCCAAGAGATGATCGAGGAAGGCGGCTGGATTCTCTGGCCTTTGGTGCCCTTCTCCTATGACACCATCAACTATCGCCTGGAGGTTCCCGCCCCGGCGCCGCCCTCGGCCATGAACTGGCTCGGCACCGACGACCAGGGCCGCGACGTGGTGGCGCGGTTGCTCTATGGCTTCCGCATTTCAGTGCTGTTCGGATTGATCCTGACCCTTATCAGTTCCATTGTCGGCATCGCGGCGGGCGCCGTGCAGGGCTATTTCGGTGGTCTGACCGATCTGTTGTTTCAGCGCTTCATCGAGATCTGGTCGGGGTTGCCGGTGCTCTATCTGCTGATTATCCTGGCCAGCGTGGTGGCGCCCAATTTCTGGTGGCTGTTGGGCTTGATGCTGCTGTTTTCCTGGATGAGTCTGGTGGGTGTGGTGCGGGCCGAGTTCCTGCGCGCCCGTAATCTGGACTATGTGCGCGCCGCCCGTGCCCTGGGAGTCTCCAATGCGGTGATCATGGCCAAGCACATCCTGCCCAACGCCATGGTCGCCACCATCACGTTCCTGCCGTTCATCCTGTCCGGTTCGCTGGTCACCCTGACCTCGCTGGATTTCCTCGGCTACGGTCTGCCCGCCGGATCGCCGTCCCTGGGCGAGTTGCTCAATCAGGGCAAGAATCACCTGCATGCCCCCTGGCTGGGTATCACCGCCTTTTTCGTTGTCGCGATCATGCTGAGCCTGTTGATTTTCATCGGCGAGGCCGTGCGCGACGCCTTCGATCCCCGCAAGACGTTCAAGTGAGGCGCCCCATGGTCGAACAGCATGTCGCCCGTAACTTCGCCGAACTGCATCAGGTGTTCAAGCGCTTCGAAAGCGATTCCAAATGGATGCATCGGGGCCATCGCGATGTGTCCAAGGTGCTCATGCCCAAGGCCGGACGGTCGCCGTTTTTCCATAAGCACCAGGAAGACTTCTTCCGGGCCTGGCAGCGCCGGGCGGTGGAATTCGTGCCCAACCCACCGCCGGACGACTGGGAATGGCTGGCCGTCGCCCAGCACCACGGCTTTTCCACCAAGCTATTGGATTGGAGCGGCAATCCGCTGATCGCCTGCTTTTTCGCCGTGTTCCGCAACGACGGCACCACCGATGCCTGCGTCCATTCCTTCAAGCCGCGCTACCGCATTCGACCACAGCCGGGGCTGTCGCCGTTCAATATCGAGCCGGGGGTGTGGGAATACCGGCCCAGCGCTTTCTCGCCGCGCATTTCCCGCCAGTTGGCCCGCTTCAGCGTCCACCAGCCCGCCGATTTGGACTTGCTGCATACCACTGAATTCGGCGCGCTGGAGACCACGGTCATCCCCCGCGACTACGTGGACGGGTTGCTGACCGAGTTGGATCATTACGGCTACAATGCCGCCACCGTGTTCCCTGACCTGGACGGACTTTCGGAGCATATGATCTGGATCGCCGGCCAACGGGACTTGCGCCAGCGCTTTTTGGAAGACGACAAGGAGTTGGGTATTTGACCGATCCGTTGCTCTGCATCAACGATCTGCATGTATCTTTTGGTCGCGGACCGGATGCGGTTCAGGCCGTACGCGGCGCATCGTTTTCCGTCGGCGCGGGCGAAACCGTCGCGCTGGTGGGCGAAAGCGGCTCGGGGAAATCTGTTACCGCCCTGTCGGTGTTACAGCTGCTGCCCTATCCCCTGGCCCATCATCCCAAGGGGTCGGTGACCTTCCGTGGCGAAGAACTGATCGGCGCCTCGGCCCGGCGTCTGCGACAGATTCGCGGCGACCGTATCGCGATGATCTTCCAGGAGCCTCTGACCAGCCTCAACCCGCTGCATTCCATCGAGAAGCAGATCGCCGAAGTGCTCTATGTGCACAAGGCCATGGGCCCCAGAGCCGTGCGGGCGCGGGTGGAGGAACTGATGGACCTGGTGGGCCTGAGCGAGCAGATCCCCCGGCTCAAGGCCCTGCCGCACGAGTTCTCCGGCGGCCAGCAGCAACGGGTGATGATCGCCATGGCCCTGGCCAACGAGCCGGATCTGTTGATCGCCGACGAGCCAACCACGGCCCTGGACGTGACCGTACAGGCCCAGGTGCTCAAGTTGCTCAAGGATCTGCAGGCCAAACTGCATATGTCGTTGCTGCTCATTACCCATGACCTGGGCATCGTGCGCAACATGGCCGAACGGGTCTGCGTGATGACCGACGGGGAAATCGTCGAGCAAGGCGGCACGGAACAGATCTTCCAATTCCCCGACCATCCCTATACCCAACACCTCTTGGCCGCCGAGCCCAAGGGCCGCCCGGACCCGGCCCCCGCCGGGGCGGAAGAGATCATCGACAGCACCGACCTGAAGGTCTGGTTCCCGATCAAGAAGGGTCTGATCCGCCGCACGGTGGGCCATGTGAAGGCGGTGGACGGCATTTCGCTGACCCTCAAACGCGGCCATACCCTGGGAATCGTCGGCGAGAGCGGCTCGGGAAAGACCACCCTGGGCCGTGCCTTGCTGCGGCTGGAACCTTCCCAAGGACCCATCGTGTTCATCGGTGATCGCATCGATGGCCAAACCTTCAGGCAGCTACGCCCCCTGCGCCGCCATATGCAGATGGTGTTTCAAGATCCCTTCGGCTCGCTCAGTCCGCGCCTGTCGGTCTATCAGATCGTCGAGGAAGGCCTTTTGGTGCACAAGATGGGCGGCAGCTACGAAGAGCGCCGCAAGCTGGTCGCCGACACCCTGGCGGAGGTGGGCCTCGACCCGGCGACCATGGACCGCTATCCGCACGAATTCTCCGGCGGTCAGCGGCAACGGGTTTCCATCGCCCGCGCTCTCGTTTTGAAACCATCGTTCATCGTGCTCGACGAGCCCACCTCGGCCCTGGACATGTCGGTCCAGGCCCAGGTGGTGGAGTTGCTACGGCAACTGCAAACAGACCATGACCTGACCTACCTGTTCATCAGCCACGATCTCAAGGTGGTCCGCGCCCTGGCCCATGAGGTGCTGGTCATGCGCGCCGGAAAGGTCGTCGAGCAGGGTCCGGCGGAAACCATCTTCGCCAGCCCCAAGGAGCCCTATACCCAGGCCCTCATGGCAGCGGCGTTCGAATTGAAGGCCGACGAGAGCGGGGTGGTGGGGATGTAAGCCCTTGGGCTCGCGCCGATCCTCCATTCCAAGCCCGTCCAAACCATGTTTATAATTCGGTCCAACCCAACCGCAGGGAGGACCCACCGCATGGCTGAGCGGAAAAATCTGAGCCGTCTATTCGCCGCCACCGCGCTTGCCGCCGTTCTTTGGGGGACGGGTCCAATGGCGCAGGAGCAGACAGACACGCCGCCGCCAGGGCAATGGCAAGGGGGGCCGCCACCGCAGGGCCAACAGGGCAACTGGCAGGGCGGGCCGCCTCCTAGAGGACAGCAGGGACAATGGCAGGGCGGTCCCCGGCAAGGCGGTCAGTCGGGAAACTGGCAGGGGGGTCCGCCACCGCAGGGCCAACAGGGCAACTGGCAAGGTGGGCCGCCTCCCCAAGGCCCGCAAGGACAATGGCAGGGCGGCCCTCGGCGAGGCGGCCAGCAAGGTGGCTGGCAGGGTGGTCCGCCCCCCCGTGGGCAGCAAGGCGGTCCCCAACAGGGTGGCCAGCAAGGCGGTTGGCAGAGTGGCCCACCGCCGCAAGGCCAGCAGGGAAATTGGCAAGGCGGACCCCCGCCGCAAGGCCAGCAGGGCCAACCCCAACAAGGGGGCCAACAGGGCACTTGGCAGGGCAACCAACAGCAAGGACAGCCGGGTGCCTGGAATCCGCAATGAGGCACCTCCCTAACGGATGCCAGGACCCCATTGGACCCGACGCCACAAAGGAGATAGGCCATGTACCGCTTCCCGACCCTTGCCTTTGCCGCCGCCCTGGCTCTTCCCTTAGCCGCCCAGGCTGACCAGAGCCGCGAGATCGGCACCAGTTACCGGGTCGTCGATACCGGCCAAAGCCAGTGTTACGACACCGGCGACAGCTGGGGCTCGCCGCGCATGGACTGCAAGGCCTCGGGCCCACTTTCGGGGCAGGATGCGCAATATACCATCAACTCGCCCCGTTACCGCGACAACGGCGACGGCACGGTCTCTGATTTGGTAACCGGGTTGATGTGGGAACGGGCCTTCCGCCGCAACGTGGCCTGGAACAGCGCGGCGGGTCAAGCCCGGCAGGCCACCACCGGCGGCCATCGGGATTGGCGGGTGCCGTCGACCAAGGAGCTCTATTCGCTGATCAATTTCGATGGGGTCACCGGGCGCATGAATCCCGGCTCGACGACCAAGCCGTCGGACGCCGAGCCCTATTTGAACACCGAGCTGTTCGACTTCGAGTATCCCTCCGACACGCCATCGGGCAGCTATGGCCGATCGGTACGCTACATCGACGCCCAATATATCGCCGCGACGGTCTACCGGGGCTATACCATGCACCGCAACGACACCTTCTTCGGGGTCAATTTCGCCGATGGCCGGATCAAGGGCTATCCGATCCGTGGCAAGCAGGGCAAAGCAGGGTTTTACCTGCGTCTGGTGCGCGGTAATCCGGCCTATGGCATCAACAAGTTCGCCAACAACGGCGACGGCACGGCCACCGATGCCGCCACCGGGCTGACCTGGATGATCGGTGATTCCGGCCACCGCCATTTCCGCGACCGGCTGACCGATACCCGGGCCCAGGACGGTCGCATGGACTGGGTGGAGGCCCTGGCCTTCTGCGAGGACTTAGATTTCGCGGGCCAAACCGATTGGCGACTGCCCAACGCCAAGGAACTGCACAGCCTGCTCGACTATTCCCGCTCGCCGCAGAACAACGGCTCGGCGGCGTTGGATCCGCTGTTCCACGCCAGCCAGATCACCGATGAGCGGGGCCGGAGCAACTTCCCCGGCTACTGGTCCTCCACGTCGTTGCTCGATGGACGGAACCCGGGGGACCAGGGCATCGTGGTCTTTTTCGGCGAGGCCCTGGGTGCTTTTTCACCGCCGGGCCAGGGTCGGGGCCAAGGCGGCGGCATGGGCGGCGGCAAAATGGGCGGGCCGGGCATGGGCGCCCAGAGCGTTGGTGAGCGGTCGTCGATCATCGACGTGCATGGCGCCGGAGCCCAGCGTTCCGACCCCAAGGTGGGTGATTTCGACAAGTATCCTGTCTGGGGACATGGACCACAAGGCGATGTGCGGCGGGTCTATAACCATGCGCGCTGCGTGCGCGGGTGAACCGTTGGCGCGCCGGGCTGTCAATTTCCCGCGAGCAGCGACGGCCATCACTTGTTGCATGAAATTTTCCTGGTATCTTTCAGGGTATGACGATGATGCGAGTCCTCTTTGCCGCCTGGATCGGTTTGGCCCTGTTGGCCGGGCCAGGGATCATGACGTCTTCCGCCGAGGCCGCCGCCGCGGAGGCGACCAAGAAAACCGTCACGAAAAAGAAAACGTCTGACAAATCCAAGAAAAAATGGGCGCGCGCCAAGCCGGGTGTCTTCAAGTCCAAGGAAATCAAGTCCACCAATTTCAAGCCGTTTAAGAAGTGGCGTGCGGCCATGGACCGCTACATCAAGCAGGCCAAGAAGAAAGAAGGCCCCTGCACCGCCACCAAGCTCAATGGCTGCCACTACAAGCACTGGATGGACTACCTGGAAAAGATCAAGAGCCTCGACAAAATGACTCAGATCAAAAAGGTCAACCGCTACATGAATCAGCGGCGCTACATCACCGACCCGAAAAACTGGGGCAAGAAGGATTTCTGGGCCACGCCGGGCGAATTCCTGGACAAGCGCGGCGATTGCGAGGACTACTCCATCGCTAAATACATGTCCCTCAAGAAGCTGGGCTTCGACGAGATGTCCTTGCGCATCATCGCGGTCAAGGACCAGAACCTCAAGGTCGGCCACGCCATCCTCGGCGTCTATCTTGATGGCAAAATTTACATCCTCGACAACCAGGTCAAACAGGTCACCGAGGACAAGAGTATCCGCCACTACAAGCCGGTGTTCTCCATTAACGAGAAAGCCTGGTGGCGGCATCGCGGCTGATTATTCGGCGATTTTCCGATCCGATCAATTGTCGTGATGAATCAGCGTCCCGACCCCGTGGGCGGTAAAGGTCTCCAACAGCAACGCATGGGGCACCCGACCATCGAGAATGACCGCGGCGCTGACACCGTTCTTCAAGGCATCAAGACAGGTTTCCACCTTGGGGATCATGCCGCCATGGATGGTGCCGTCGGCGATCATGGATTTGGCCTGCGAGACCGAGATGGTTGGCATCAACTCGCCGTCCTTACCCAGGACCCCGGGCACGTCGGTGAGCATCAACAAGCGTCGGGCATGCAGCGATCCGGCAATGGCTCCGGCGGCGGTATCGGCGTTGATATTGTAAGTTTCCCCCTTGGGGCCATGGCCGATGGGGGCGATGACCGGGATGATGTCGGTCTCTTCGAAGAAATCGAGGATATGCGGGGTGATCTCCGCCGGTTCGCCGACAAAACCCAGATCCAGCAGGCTCTCGATGTTGGATTCCGGGTCGCGGCGGGTGCGGTGCAGCTTGGTGGCCCGGATCAAATGGCCATCCTTGCCCGACAGGCCGACGGCGAATCCGCCCGCCTCGTTGATGGCCGAGACGATCTGTTTATTGATGGATCCGGCCAGGACCATTTCCACCACGTCCACGGTGGCCTGATCGGTGACCCGCAGGCCATCGATAAATTCGCTGGCGATTTTCAATTTCTCGAGCATCTTGCCGATCTGGGGCCCACCGCCATGCACCACCACCGGATTGATGCCCACCTGACGCATCAGCACGATGTCGCGGGCGAAAAGTTGGGATAGCTCGCCATCGCCCATGGCATGGCCGCCATATTTGACGACGAAGCTTTGGCCCGAGTACTTGCGCATGAAGGGCAGGGCCTCGGACAGGGTGGCCGCCTGGGCCAGCCATTCCTCGTGGGTCTTTTCGGGTTTGCTGTCGGTCATGGGCTTCTCAAATACGTTGCTTACATTTTGGAACTTGGTCCAGCCTCATAATCCCTTTCTCTTCGCGATGCGAGTAATTTTGTATATCAAATTCCTCAAAAAATGATTGGCAAGGATTGTTGATGTGAATGCATGAAGGTCAAATCAGTTTGATCAACGCTTTTTCGTAAATTTGATCGACAAATTGGTTTGATGTACACATGATGCTATCAAAATGCGTTGAGCACCGAATTTTCCGAATTTTGAACATCAAAATTCCATTACGGATAGATGCCCATGGATGATCTCGATTTAAAAGACGCCGTCGAGTACCATTACGGTAATTTTCCGCCCAGAGAGCTCGATTACAAAACCCTTCTCAGCGTATCGAATTCAGCCGCCGCGGCCCTCGCTCGGTATGACCAGTACATCCGGAGCATGCATAACAGCGAATTGCTTTTGGCACCACTGAGAAGTCAGGAAGCGGTCATTTCATCGCGAATGGAGGGCACTGTCACGACACTGGACGAAGTCCTCAGATACGAAGCTGATCAAATATCGGACGAAGCTCCATTAGGGCCCGCTTCCAGGGACGATGTCATTGAAACATACCTGTATCATCGGGCCATGCAGCAGGCCAGAACGGGAATCGAGAACGGCTCTCGTATTTCCGAATGGCTTATCCGATCCGCCCACCAGACGCTTTTGGGATTTGGTCGGGGCGCGGACAAGTCGCCGGGTGACTATAAGGTCGAGCAGAACTATCTGGTTGATCGGCGGAAAAAAAAGGTCCTATTCGTTCCGATCAGCCCCGATCGATTGCGCGATGGCATGGAATGCCTGATCCATTTCATCGAAGATGATGGAAATGATCCTTTGCTGCGAACCGCCATCGCCCATATTGAGTTCGAAGCCCTGCATCCGTTCAAGGATGGCAATGGCCGGATCGGAAGAATGCTGATTCCTCTGATGCTATGGCAGTATGGATTGCTTTCCGCTCCTCACTTCTATGTCAGCGCCTATCTCGAAGCACAAAGAGATGATTACATTGACCGCATGCGCGACGTATCCGCCTCCGGGTCTTGGACGGAGTGGTGCTTGTTCTTTTTTGAGGCACTGGAAAACCAAGCGAAGGAAAATATCCAAGTTGCCGAGCAGATCGGAGCTCTTTATGAGGAGATGAAGGACGTTTTCCGGGGTACATTATCCTCCAAATGGGGCATGAACGCTCTGGATGCGATTTTCTCCCGACCAGTGTTCAGGAACAACTCGTTTACAAGATACAGTGGCGTGCCGAGCGCAACTGCCGCCCGCTTTACCCGCGCATTGGTCGAGAAGGATCTCTTGATCACAATAGAGCCCGCATCGGGCCGCCGGGCCGCACTCTACGCCTTCGAGCCGTTGCTGAAGATCATCCGCCGCTGATCGATTCCAATAGGATCGCCCCTGTTTAATGGGCCCGAATGGACCCGACAGGCGTTAGCGCGCCAGCCCCGCCAGCGCCGCGCGCATCTCCTCGATGCCGCCGCCTTTTCTGGACGACGTGGCGAGGATATGCGGGTGGGCGGCCACATGCTGTTCCAGGTCGGCGATGGTGCGGGCCATCAAGGCTTCCCGGGCCGCCGCCTTGATCTTGTCCTGTTTGGTCAGCACCACCTGAAACGGGACCGCCGACTGATCCAGCAGGCTCATGACTTCATCATCGTTGTTCTTGATGCCGTGGCGGCTGTCGATGAGCACGAGCACCCGGCGCAGGTTGGGGCGTCCGCGCAGGTAGTCGAGAATCAGCCAGGTCCAATTCTCCACCTTGGCCTTGGGGGCGCTGGCATAACCATAGCCGGGCAGGTCGGCAATCATCAGCTTGTCGTCGAGGGTAAAGAAGTTCAGTTCCTGGGTGCGGCCCGGGGTATTGGAGGTCCGCGCCAGTTCCTTGCGCCGGGTCAGGGCGTTGATCAGGCTCGACTTGCCGACGTTGGAGCGTCCGGCAAAGGCGACCTCGGGCAGGCTCGGTGGCGGCAGGTGATCCATATCCACCGCCCCCATGACGAAGCGGCATTCCCGGGCGAACAACAAGCGCCCGGATTCCCGCTCCTCGGGGCTGAAGGTCTCGCCGCTCAGGGGGCGACCCCCATGCGGCGCATGATCACCCACTGCTGGGCAATGGACAGCACGTTGTTCCACACCCAATAGATCACCAGTCCGGCCGGGAAGCTGGCCAGCATGATGGTGAATACAAACGGCAGGAACATGAAAATCTTGGCCTGAATCGGATCAGCGGGTGCCGGGTTCAGCTTCTGCTGCAGGTACATGGTGATACCCATGAGCAACGGCCAGACACCGATGATCAGGAAGGTCGGCGGGTCCCAGGGGATCAATCCGAACAGATTGAACAAAGAGGTGGGATCCTGCACCGACAGATCCTGAATCCAGCCGAAAAACGGCGCCTGACGCATCTCGATGGTGACAAACAGCACCTTGTAGAGCGAGAAGAACACCGGAATCTGCACCAGCATGGGCAGGCAACCGGCGGCAGGATTGGCTTTCTCTTTCTTGTACAGGGCCATCATTTCTTGGTTCAGGCGCGCCTTGTCGTCCTTGAACCGTTCTTGCAGCTTCTTCATTTCCGGCTGCAATTTCTTCATCTTGCTCATGGCCCGATAGGAGGTATTGGCCAGCGGGTAGAACAGCGCCTTGATGCAAACGGTCAACAACAAGATGGCGACGCCGAGATTGCCGACGAACTTGTTGATGAACAGCAAGGCCAAAAAGATCGGCTTGGTGAGGAAGTAGAACCAGCCGAAATCAATGGCCAGATCGAAATTGGTGATGCCCATGTCGTTGGCATAGCCGTCGAGCAGTTCCACTTCCTTGGCGCCTGCGAACAGATGGCTGGTGGCAACCGCCTCGCCGCCCGGCTGCACAGTAACCACGGCACCGGTGAAATCGGCCTGATAGCGATCCCCGTTGCCAACGGTTTTATAGTGGAAACGACCGTTGATGGGCTGGGTCTGATCGGGGATGACGGCGGCCAGCCAGTACTTGTCGGTGATGCCCAGCCAGCCGCCGGTGCTGGTCAGGGTCTTGGTCTTTTCCTCTTTCAGATCATCATAGTCCACTTCTTCCAACGTGCCGTCGAAGACCCCCAATAGACCCTCGTGCAGGATATAAAACTGAGTGGTTTCCGGTGTTTCGTGGCGGGAAACCAAGCCATAGGGCGCCATGGACAGGGGCTGATCGGTGTTGTTGGTCACCGTCTGCCGGATGTGGAACATGTACTGCTGATCAAGGGAGATGACGCGCTTGAAGACCACGCCATGGCCGTTGTCCCAGGTCAGGGTTACCGGGCTGTCGGGACTCAGGGTCTCGCGGTCGGTGGTCCAGACGTCCTCGGCGGTGGGTAGGCGGATGCCGCCTCCGGCCACCGGGACCCAGCCGAACTCGGCGAAATAGGCATGGGGGGCGCCGGACGGCGAAAACAAGGTGATGGGGTCGCTGTCCTCGGCCAGTTCCTCGCGATAGGTGCTGAGGATCAGGTCGTCGATGCGGCTGCCCTTGAGCGAAATGGAGCCGGTCAGGCGCTCGGATTCGATGCGCAGTCTGGGAGCCTTGGCCAAAGTGTTACTGCGGACTTCCGCCTCTGTGCCACCGAGAACCGGGGCGCTGATCGACCCCGGCGGCACGGCGGCGGCTGACTGGCCAGACGGCGGAACCATGCCCGCGGTGCCGTCAGCCTGTTCGCCGGTGACCGGCGTGACAGGGGCCGGCTCGGGTGGCGGAAACAGCACCTGCCATCCAAGCAGAATGCCGATGGACAGCGCGATGGCCAGGATCAGGTTGCGTTGGTTGTCCATCTTCTTAAGGTCCCTTTTCCCGATCGCCCGCCGGGCTATGCTCATTACAGGTATGACCGTCACCCTCCCCGGTGCCGGGCACGGGATCGTATCCCATGCCGCCCCAAGGATGGCAACGTCCGATGCGCTTGGCCGCCAGCCAGCCGCCACGCAATGCCCCATGCCGGGCCAAGGCTTCCATGGCGTACTGGGAGCAGGTTGGCTGATACCGGCAAGTGGACGGTAGGACGGGGGATAGCAGAAGCTGATAGCCCCGCACAAGAGCCCGTAACACCCAAGCGGCCGGACTCATGAACTTTCTCCCGGCGCGGAGTCGCCTTCTTTGTAGAGTTTCAGCCGTTTCAGGGATTTGGTCAGGTCTTCGAGCAACTTGCCGAAGGGGCGCTCGGGCGTGGCGGCGCGACCGATAATCACATAGTCGTGGCCCGCGAGGGCATGATCGGCGAGGATTTGCTCGGCGGCGGCCCGCAACCGACGGCGGGCGCGGTTGCGAATCACCGCGTTTCCCACTTTTTTGCTGACCGTGAATCCAACCCGCGCGGAGTCGCCCTCAAACGCAAAACGCTCGCGGCCATGGCGGCGGCGAGCTTGCAGAATCAAACCGGGGGTGACGGATTTCAGACCCGACCGGGCGGCACGGAGAAATTCCGCGCGACGCTTCAAATGGGGCAAAGCCGCGCCCATGACCGGTCTCCGGGTTTAGCGAGAGGTCGCAAGGCGTCCTTAGGCGGACAGCTTCTTGCGACCCTTGCGACGACGATTGGTCACCACCCGAATGCCTCCGACGGAGGACATGCGGCTACGGAATCCGTGCCGACGCTTGCGGATCAGGCGGCTGGGTTGAAAAGTGCGTTTCACGGGTCTTCTCCGAATACAGTTGCGGCGCCATCCCGCCCATGCAGGGGCGCGCGAAATCGAGCCCCGCTGTATAAGGGGTCGGTCGGCGCAAGTCAACGTTCCGTTACAAAAAGCCTTTCGGTCACGGAACCGTGACCCGATCGGCCGGGCATGTGACTGGCGACAACAGGGTTTCGTCGTAATATCCTGTTGTACCGACGTTCACCACCGTTGAATCAATCACCGAGCCTAGTTTATGTCCGATTCCGTTGCCGCCTCTCCCAAAAAGGCTCGTCTGAGCGTCAAACGGCTGTTGCCGCTGTTCGTCATTGCCGCCGGGTTCGCGGCCTTTTTCGCGTTTGGTCTGCACAACTATTTCACCTGGCAGACCCTGGCCGATAACCGCACCGCACTGATGGAGTGGAAAAACAACAACATGGTTTTCGCCAGTGCGGCCCTGGTGGTGATCTATGCGGTGGTGGTCGCCTTGTCTTTGCCGGTGGCGGCGCTGATCACACCGGTGGCCGGTTTCCTGTTCGGCTTGATGGAAGGCGCGCTGTACTCCCTGGTCGGTGCGACCATTGGCGCGGTGGCGGTGTTCTTTGCCGCTCGCTATGCCCTGGCCGACTTTTTTCATGCCCGGGCGGGCAAGGCCTTGCATCGCATGGAAGACGGATTCAAGGAAAACGCCCTGAGCTACATGCTGGTCTTGCGGTTGGTGCCGCTGTTTCCGTTTTTCCTGGTCAATCTGGTGCCGGGGCTGTTGGGCGTGCCTTTCCGCGCCTATCTGATCGGCACGGTGATCGGCATGATCCCCGGCGCTTTTGTCTATGCCAGCGTTGGGAACGGCCTGGGCGCGGTTTTCGATGCTGGGGAGACCCCGGACATGGGCATCATCTTCCAACCCGCGGTGTTTGGGCCCATTCTCGGCATTGCCCTTCTGGCACTGATTCCCGTCGCTTATAAAGAAGTACAACGACGACGAAAAAAACGGGAGGCGCGCTGATGGGTGAGCGGTCGGTCGATCTTTGCGTTATTGGGGCCGGTGCGGGCGGCCTGTCGGTGGCTGCCGGGGCATCGCAGATGGGCGCCTCCACCCTTCTCATTGAAAAAGGCGTCATGGGCGGCGACTGCCTGAATTATGGCTGCGTCCCGTCCAAGGCCTTGCTGGCCGCCGGTCATGCCGCCGATGCCATGCGCCGGGGAGAGCGATTCGGCATTACCGCGCAAGAACCGGCGATCGATCCCAAGGGGGTCTACGGCCATGTACAAGGAGTCATCGCCGGGATTGCTCCGCATGATTCACAGGAACGATTCGAAGGCTTGGGTGTCACCGTGCTGCGCGGCGCGGCGCGATTTGTCGACGGCGCCACCGTGGCGGTGGGCGATGACCGCATCCGGGCGCGGCGGTTTGTCATTGCCACCGGCTCTTCGGCCCTGGTTCCACCGATTCCCGGATTGGACGGGGTGGACTACCTGACCAACGAGACCCTGTTCGATCTGCCCGCCATCCCCGAACATCTGCTGATCATCGGCGGCGGCCCCATTGGTGTCGAGATGGCCCAGGCCCATCGGCATCTTGGGGCCCGCGTCACTTTGTTGGAAGCCGCCACCTTGATGCCCCGGGATGACCAGGAACTGGTGGATGTGGTGCGCAAACGGCTGCGCGCCGACGGCATCACCCTTCACGAAGGCGCCAAAGTCACCGCCGTCGGCGCGGGACCCTCGGTCACCGTCGAGGGTGTCGGTGAAATTGCTGGGTCTCATGTGCTGGTGGCCGCCGGACGGCGCCCCAACATCGAAGGTCTGGACCTGGACAAAGCAGGCATCGCGGCGGATCGGGCCGGGATCACCGTGGACGGCCGCCTGCGCACCACCAACAAGAAAGTTTTTGCCATCGGCGACGTGGCAGGGGGCATGCAGTTCACCCACGTGGCCGGATATCACGCCGGGATCATCATCAAAAACGCCCTATTCCGCATGCCCGCCAAGGCCGACATGCGAGCCGTGCCCTGGGTCACCTACTCATCGCCTGAATTGGCCGGCGTGGGTCTGAGCGAAGAACAGGCGATGGCCAAGCATTCAAAGAACCTGCGGGTGCTGCGCTGGTCCATGGGCGAGAACGACCGGGCGCGGGCGGAAGCCGAGACCGAAGGTATGATCAAGGTCTTGGTCACCAAGAAAGGCCAAATCCTCGGCGCCACCATCGTCGGCGCGCGGGCCGGGGAATTGATTCAGGTCTGGGCCCTGGCCCTATCGCAGAAGCTGAAGATCGGCGCCGTGGCACAGATGATCGCTCCCTATCCAACCCTGGGCGAGTTGAACAAACGCGCCGCCGGGACGTTCTATACGCCGACCCTGTTTTCCAAACGCACCCGCGGCATCGTGCGATTCCTGTCGCGCTTCGGCTGAGCTTGCCGCATCATTCGGGAATGAGCGATTCCAATGTCAGCACTCCCTCCTTCGCCACCGGGCTGTCGGCCCGGCTGTTGCTGTTGATCGTCGCGCTCATTTTGCTCAGCGAAGCGTTGATCTACGTGCCGTCCATTTCCCGCTACCGCCGGGCCTGGTTGCAAGAGCATCTGGCCGCCGGACATCTGGCTTCCCTGGCCCTGGAAGCCACGCCGGATCAGATGGTCGACGAGGAACTGCGCGACCGGTTGCTGTTCCATGCCGGGGCCCATGGGGTGGCGATCCAACGCGAGGGTGCCCGCTTCTTGGCCCTGTCCGCCGATATGCCCCCGGCGGTGGACGAGACGGTGAGCCTGGACCGGGAAGACTGGTTCTATTGGATTCAAGGTGCCTTCGAGACTCTCGATCGGGAGGGCAGCCACGTGTTGCGGGTGATGGGTAAATCCCCCAAGGCCATGGAGGCGCGGGTGGAAGTGGTGCTGGACGAAGCTCCGCTGCGGTCGGAGATGCGCGGTTATTCACGGCGGATTTTGCTGCTCTCGCTGGTGATATCGGCGGTCACGGCGGTTTTTGTCTATCTGGGCCTGCATTGGATGATGGTGCGGCCCATGCGGCGGATCACCGCCAGCATGGTGGCCTTCCGTGGCGACCCAGAAGGGGATGGTCACCGGCTGCCCGATACCGACCGACAGGATGAAATCGGCGTTGCTCAGCGGGCTTTGGCGCAAATGGAAGAGGATGTTCGCTCCGCCCTTCGGCAAAAGGCCCGACTGGCGGCCCTGGGCGGGGCGGTGACCAAGATCAACCATGATCTGCGCAATTCCCTGGCCACGGCCATGTTGGTCTCGGACCGTCTGGCAGCCAGCGCCGATCCGGATGTCCGCGAGATCACGCCGAAACTGATTCGCTCCATTGATCGGGCGGTCGCCTTGTGCAGCCATACCCTGGACTACGCCGGAGAACGGGACGTGCCTCTTTTCAAGGAACGCTTCTACCTGACCGATCTGGTACAGGATGTGATCGCCGGGTTGGTCATCGACCGGGATGGCGACGGCGAGGTCTTGGCCCATGTTCCGCCGATGCTGGAACTGGTGGCCGATGAAGGGCAGTTGCACCGGGCCTTGACCAATATCGGGCGCAATGCGCTGCAAGCGGGGGCAAAACACGTTACCATTGAGGCTCACGACCGCAATGGCATCGTCGTGATTGCCATCACCGATGACGGCCCCGGTCTGCCGCCCAAGGCCCAGGACAAGCTGTTCCAGCCCTTTGCCGGTTCGGCACGCAAGGACGGCACCGGATTGGGATTGGTCATTGCCCGCGACGTGGCGCGCGCCCATAACGGGGATCTGGTACTGGACCGCACCGGCGCGGAGGGAACGGTGTTCACCTTATCCCTGCCCCCTGGCGAAGAGGATGAAATCACATGAGTACTTGGGATCCGGAACAATACCTTCGCCATGCCAGTGCGCGTCTGCGTCCGGCGGTGGATCTGCTGGCCCGCGTGGGAGCGGACTCTCCGGACCGCGTGATGGACCTGGGCTGCGGCACGGGCATTTCAACCCGACTGCTGAGCACCCGCTGGCCCGGCGCGCGAGTCACCGGTTTGGATAATTCGCCCCGTATGCTGGCCAAGGCGCGCGCCGAGGGTGGGGACGTGGACTGGGTGGAAGGCGATGCGGGTACCTGGAGTCCCGACAGGCCGGTGGATCTGCTGTTCAGCAATGCCGTCTTGCACTGGCTGCCTGATCACGGGTCCTTGCTGCCAAAAATGATGTCCTTTGTGGCGCCTGGGGGCTGGTTAGCGATCCAGATGCCGCGATTCGGCGAACTGCCCGCCCACAAGGCCCTTGCCATGGTGGCCGATAGCGCCCTTTGGGAAGACCAACTGGCCGATGCCGTGCCGCCGAGTCCGGTGTTATCGATCAGTGCCTATTACGATCTGCTCTCCCCGTTGGGCAAAGAGCCGGATATCTGGGAGACCGAGTATCAACATGTGCTGGCAGGCGAGGATCCGGTGCTTGATTGGGTTATGGGCACGGCCATGCGGCCCTATCTCAGCGCCTTGACCGACCCGGAGGACCAGGCCGCCTTTGTCGAGCAATGCCGGGGCGCCCTGGCCGCGGCCTATCCGCCGCAATCGGACGGACGGACCCTGTTGCCCTTCCGACGGATCTTTATTGTCGTGGAAAAACAATGACCGATCCCGTCTCCCTCGTCGGCTTTGCCGCCGCCGCCTGTACCACCCTGGCCTTCCTGCCACAGGTGATCAAGACTTGGCGGACCCGCTCCACCGAGGATATTTCGCTGATCATGTTTCTGGTGCTTTGCACAGGAATCGGGCTGTGGCTGATTTACGGGCTGCTGACCGGCGACCATCCGCTGATCCTGGCCAATGGGGTGACTCTGGTGTTGGCCGGAATCATCTTGTTCTTCAAGCTGCGGCACGGCTAGATCACGTCGTGTTTGATCGGATTCGATCAAACATGAAAAACGTGATCGATCCCAATAGAGTCACGCCTATCCAACGGGTCCAATTGATCCCGGCAGGCGCGAACGCCTAATCAGCGGGGCCATCCGCCGTTTCCAGCCAGGTCCAGGCCTCGTCTTCGCGCGATAGGTCGAAGTATCGAGTCTCTCCCGGATGGAATTCTTCGATGGCCTGGGCCAGGAAGCGCTCCCAAACGGAATCGCCCACGACCGCCAATAGTTCCAGATCCCGCCAATGGTGCAAGCCGAACAGGAAATCGTCCCACATGGCATGCAGATCGGCGCCCTTGAAACCGTCCATATCGAACAGCAACCGCACTTGTCCGTACCGGGCGGTCAGTTCCTCGAGCTTGGGCAAGAGGCTCTCGTAGTCCTCATGGTGCAGGTGGCCTCTGGCCCGCACGCCTATTACCCGTCCCCGGCTTCGTTTGAGAATATCGAACATGGCATTGCTCCCACAGTGACCTGCGGCAAAACCCGCTCCTTCATATATTATAACACCGATTGCCCATGGGAGCCATGGCCACGCTCTCGGAAGACGCGCTATTCATTGAGGTTTTTTCAATGAACAACACCGTTAAATTTGTGATATTCAGAGGCAATGGGCAGTTTGAGCTCTTTATGTGGGAATTAAAAACATCGCGCTTTTTTCGGTAGTAATACTTTTAGTGTGGTTTTTCTGTTTTTTTGGCCCCAATCAAGGCTTTCCGGGCAAAAAATGAGGAAATGCGGTTTGACTTTCGTCCGCGCCCCTTTATAAGATCACATCCATATCTAGAGGTATCCGTGGCCGGTGGCTGCGGACACGGGCGCTCCGGCTTCATCCGCAAGCGCGATGTCCTTTCCCGCCATCGGGGGGTTGAGGACGGGCATCGTCGGGAGGAGTAGGGGCGTCGTTTGTAAACAAGGGGAACAGGAGTTCGGGATGAACCAAGCGACAGCAGCAGAGCCGGTCGCCTACAACGAGGAGGTCGTCAAGAAGTTCGTTGTGGCCGCCACGTTTTGGGGTGTCATCGGCTTTATCGCCGGTGTTTTTATCGCGGCACAGCTTGCCTTTCCGATTTTGAACCTAGGGCTTGAATGGACGACTTTCGGTCGTCTGCGTCCGGTTCACACATCGGCGGTGATCTTTGCCTTCGGCGGCAACATCATGCTCGGCACCTCATTCTATGTGGTGCAACGGACCTGTCGGCAAACATTGTTCGGCGGCAAGGGTCTCGGCAATTTCGTATTCTGGGGCTTCCAGCTGGTGATCGTGCTGGCAGCGGCCGGATATGTTCTGGGGATCACCCAGGGCAAGGAATATGCGGAGCCCGAGTGGTACGTGGATCTGATCCTGACGGTGGTCTGGGTGGCTTATTTGGTGGCTTTCGCCGGTACGCTGATGACTCGTCGTGAATCACATATTTATGTGGCCAACTGGTTCTATCTGGCCTTCATCCTGACCGTTGCGGTCCTGCATTTGGGCAACAACGCGACCGTGCCGGTGGCGCTGTTCGGTGGTGAATTCACCCGCAGCTACATTGCCTGGGCCGGCGTCCGCGACGCCATGACTCAGTGGTGGTACGGCCACAACGCCGTTGGGTTCTTCCTGACCGCTGGCTTCCTGGGGCTGATGTACTACTTCGTGCCCAAGCAGGCCAACCGTCCGGTGTACTCCTACCGGCTGTCCATCGTGCACTTCTGGGCGCTGATCTTCCTATACATCTGGGCCGGTCCGCACCATCTGCACTACACGGCTCTGCCCGATTGGACGCAGACTCTGGGCATGACCTTCTCGATCATGCTGTGGATGCCGTCCTGGGGTGGCATGATCAACGGCATCATGACCCTGTCGGGTGCCTGGGAGAAGCTGCGGACCGATCCGGTGCTGCGCTTCTTGGTGACCTCCATCGCCTTCTACGGCATGTCGACCTTCGAGGGTCCGGCCATGTCCATCAAGGCGGTGAACTCGCTGTCCCACTACACCGACTGGACCATTGGCCACGTGCACTCCGGTGCCCTGGGCTGGGTTGCCTTCGTCAGCTTCGGCGCTTTGTACTACCTGTATCCGAAGCTGTGGAACCGTGAGCGCCTGTACAGCCTGCGGCTGGTATCCTACCACTTCTGGATCGCCACCATCGGCATCGTGCTCTACATCACTTCCATGTGGATCTCCGGGATCATGCAGGGCCTGATGTGGCGTGCTTACGACGAACTGGGCTTCTTGCAGTATTCGTTCATCGAATCCGTCGAAGCGATGCATCCTTACTACGTGATCCGGATGCTCGGCGGCGTGCTGTTCGTGCTCGGCTCCCTGATCATGGTTTACAACTTCATCAAGACGGCCCGGGGCGATATCCGGCATGAAGAGGCTTTCGTTGAAGCCCCCCATGCCACCTCGGCCGCCGAATAAGGGGGGATGACATGAACCACGAGATATTCGAGAAAAACGTCATCCTTTTGGTGATCACCATTTTGATCACCATCTCCGTGGGTGGCTTGGTGCAGATCGTTCCGCTCTACACCATGGACTCAACCATCGAAAAGGTGGACGGGATGCGTCCCTATACACCTCTCGAACTGAAGGGACGGGATATCTACATCCGTGAGGGCTGCTACCTTTGCCACTCGCAGATGGTCCGTCCGTTCCGCGACGAGGCCGAACGCTATGGCCACTACAGCCTGGCGGCCGAGAGCATGTACGACCATCCGTTCCAGTGGGGATCCAAGCGTACGGGTCCGGATCTGGCGCGTGTGGGCGGCAAGTACTCTAACGCCTGGCATACCGCCCACCTGATCGACCCCCGGGCCGTTGTGCCTGAATCGGTCATGCCTCCTTATGCGTTCCTGGCCGAGAAGGAAATCTCCTTCCCGACCATGCAGGCGCACATGAAGGCACTTCAGGTCGTCGGTGTTCCGTACACCCAAGAGCAGATCGACAATGCCATGATGGATTTCCAAAGCCAGGCCAATGGTGACGGCGACGATGCCGACACCGATGCCCTGGAAGCGCGGTATCCGAAGGCACAGATCGGCGACTTTGACGGTGATCCGTCCAAGGTCACCGAGATGGACGCTCTGGTCGCTTATCTTCAAATGCTGGGGACGCTGGTGGACTTCACCACGTACGACGCGAAGATGGGTTATCGGTAAGAAACCGACGAGATAATCAGGCAACCGGAAGGAACGAACGTACTATGGAAAGTTTGCAAGAACTCTACCAACTCGCCCGTTCCTTCTGGGTCGTCTGGTTGATGATTTTGTTCATAGGGATCATCTGGTGGGCCTTTCGCCCCAAGAACAGAGGCTTGGAAGACCATGCCTCGATCCCGTTGAACGATGACTGATTAATGGAGGGGAATGTCATGGCGCAACCCGAAAGAGACGCCCTGACCGGCACCGAGACCACTGGACACGAGTGGGACGGTATCCGGGAGTTGAATACGCCGCTTCCCAAGTGGTGGGTTTATGTCTGGTTTGCAACCATCATCTGGGCAATCGGTTACTATGTGGTCTATCCGTCTTGGCCGACCATGAACGATTATGTCAAGGGCATGTGGAACTACTCGTCTCGTGCACAGCATGATCAACATATGATGGCGGTCAAGGAATCCCAGGCTTCCTGGGCTGGCAAGTTCGAGTCGACTTCGGTGACCGAGGTCTACAACGACAACACCTTGCGCAGCTATGCCATGGCCGGCGGCCAGTTCTTGTTCAACGAGAATTGTGCGCCTTGTCACGGTGCTAACGGGCAGGGCAATCCGGGTTACCCGGTGCTGGCCGATGATGACTGGCTGTGGGGCGGTAGCCTCGAAGCCATCGAGACCACCATCCGCTACGGTATTCGGTCCGGCCACGACGAAGAACGGGCCAATGAAATGCCTGCCTTCGGTGCCGACGAACTGCTCAGCGCCGATCAGCTGGCACAGATGACCGATTACGTCCTGAACCTGGCTGGTCAGGGTGGCTCCGATGCGGGCAAGGATCTGTTCATCGAACAGTGCGCGTCCTGCCATGGTGAAGACGGCAAGGGCATGACCGATCTGGGCGGCCCGAATCTGGCCGACGGCATCTGGCTGTTCGACGGCGGCAAGGAAGGCATCATGGCGCAACTCAACAAGCCGACCCACGGGGTGATGCCCGCTTGGGAAGGTCGTTTGAGCAATGTGGCCATCAAGCAGCTGGCAATCTACGTGTCCACCCTCGGTGGTGGTCAGTAACACCAACATTTAAGGCGGCGGGGTCAGTGGGCCCCGCCGTTTTTTTGCTTTTCTTTTTAGAATTATTCTTGTTATATTGTAACTCTAGGGTATACTGGGGTACGACGAAATTGGGGAGACACGGGTCTGCGGTGAAACCAGCGGACTCGCGATGTCTCTCTTTGCATGTTAAGACGGTGCCCGACCGACTGAACCCGAGGCGGCGGCCCGAAAAATATAACGGTGACGACCATGGCAGATTCGAACCAGACCGCCTCCAACCAACCCATGACTCCCCCTCCGCTGTTTGCTGCCACGCAGGCCATATATCCGCGTGATATCAAGGGAACGTTTCGAACGGTCAAATGGGTGGCGCTATGGGTGCTACTGGGAATCTACTACGTCTTTCCGTGGCTGAAATGGACTCGGGGCGAGGGAGTCACCGACCAATTCCTGCTGCTCGACATGGCTGGTCGCCGGGGCTATATCGGCCCCATCGAGATCTGGCCGCAGGAGGTCTATTACCTCACCGGTGTGTTGATCCTGGCTGCCATCGGGTTGTTCTTCTCCTCGGCGCTGTTGGGACGTGTATGGTGCGGATTCGCCTGTTTCCAGACCGTCTGGACCGACCTGTTCATGTGGGTCGAGCGGCGCATCGAGGGTGATCGAAACAAGCGCATTGCCGCCGACAAAAAACCCATGAACCTGGCCAAGTTATCCAAGAAACTGGTCAAGCATATTCTTTGGATGTTCATCGCCCTGGCCACCGCCGGTTATTTCGTTTTCTATTTTGTCGAGGCCGATGTGGCCTTTTGGAGCATGCTGGATGGCACGGCCGGGGGCTGGACCTACTCGGTGGTCGGTACCCTGACCTTTACCACCTATATGGCGGCGGGCTGGGCCCGGGAACAGATCTGTATTTACATGTGCCCCTATCCCCGTTTCCAGGCGGCCATGTTCGATGAAGACACGTTCCTGGTGACCTACGAGGAGTGGCGCGGAGAACCACGCGCCAAGTTCAATCCCAAGCAGGGTTTCGACGAAAGCCGGGGCCATTGCGTGGATTGCGGCATGTGTGTCCATGTCTGTCCCACCGGGGTCGATATCCGAAAAGGCAATCAGTTGGCCTGTATCGGCTGTGCCCTATGCGTGGACGCCTGCAATACGGTCATGGACCGCTTCAAAATGCCGCGCAATCTGATCGCGTATGATTCCGAGCGCAATCAGGTGCTTCGTTCCCAGGGCGGAAATCCGGTGAGAAAATGGGTCCGCCCCCGGACGATCGGCTATACGGTGCTGATGATAGCGGTCATGGCGATCATGGCTATCGGGTTCAGCAACCGGGCATCCATCGAGATCAACATCCTGCGTGATCGGGCCCCGTTGTTCGTCCGCCTGTCGGACGGCAATATCCGCAACGGCTACACATATAAGATCCTCAACATGGTCTCGCGGTCGAAAACCTATGAACTGTCCCTCAAGGGCATTGATGGTGCGCTGATGACCGTGATCGGTTACCAAAAGACACCATCGGCCAAGGCGACACTGCCGGTCAAATCGGATACGGTGGGCACTTTCAAGGTCTATGTGAAATCCGGGACCGACGTCCTGGATGGGGAGTCCACGGATCTGGACTTTGTCCTGACCGACACAGAAACCGGGGAATCGGTTTCCAATAGCAGCGTTTTCCGCGCTCCAAGGAGATAGAAACATCATGGCCGCACAACGCGCCGACGGTTGGTGGTACCCCTGGATCTTTGTTGTTGGCATGACCATTGTGGTCGTGGTCAACGGCTTTTTGATCTATTTCGCCACCAGCACCTATAGCGGTCTGGAAACGGAAAACCACTACGAAGAAGGCATCGCCTATAATCAGACCCTGGAAATGGTGCGCCAGCAAGAAGCCATGGGTTGGACCGCCGAAATCAACTTTACCCCCTCTGGGGAAAGCGCCGAAGGGGTCAATGGTACCTTGCTGGTCAAGCTGCTTGATCGGGATGGCAGCCCGGTCCCGGGCCTGAAGGTCAAAGCCTACTTCATCCGTCCGACAAAGGAAGGTTTCGACCGCGAAGCCGACATGCTGCCGTTCAGTGGTGGATCCTATGCCACGCCTGTTTCGCTGCCGCTCAAAGGCCAGTGGGACGCCCATGTCGTGGCCCTAGGCGGCGAGGTGCCGTTCCAGCAGGTCGAACGCTTCGTGGCCAAGTAGGCCCGCAGGTGCGGGGGTTCCATGGCTGACTGCCTGCATTGCGGCACGCCGGTGCCCGACAACAGCGATGGTGGCCGGGATTTCTGCTGTCACGGCTGCGAGGCGGCCTACGACCTAGTCCGGGGCCTGGGGCTCGATGCCTATTACCAACGTCGCTGCATTGATCCGGAAGCCCGGATCCTCAAGCCCGACGAAGATGACACCGACATCGACTATAGCCGCCATGTGCGCACTGGCGAGGATGGTGGCCATCAGCTTTCCTTGATGGTCGAAGGTTTGCATTGCGCAGCCTGTGTTTGGCTGATCGAATCAGTTCTATCCAGGAATCCCGCTGTCACTCAGGCCCGGGTCAATATGACCACCCATCGCCTGAACCTGGCCTGGACCGGTGATGCCCACAAGGCCGATGACATTATTCACACGGTTCTGACCCTGGGCTACCGGCTGGTGCCCTTCGATCCGGAGCGTTTGAGCGCCGAGGGTTTGAAGCGGGAAAAAGAATTGTTGCGGGCCATGGCGGTGGCAGGATTCGCGGCGGGCAACGTGATGCTGCTTTCCGTATCGGTCTGGGCCGGTCATGCCAGCGGCATGATGCAGTCCACCCGGGATCTGATGCATTGGCTGTCGGCACTGGTTGTTCTTCCGGCGCTGGTCTATTGCGGGCGGCCCTTTTTCCGTTCCGCCCTGATTGCCCTGCGCGGCGGCCATACCAACATGGACGTGCCCATTTCCCTGGCGGTGATCCTGACTGCCGGGATGAGCCTGTCCGAAACAATGCGCAGCGGGCCGCATGTGTACTTCGATTCAGCGATCATGCTGTTGTTCTTCCTGCTCATCGGGCGCTACCTCGATAGCCGGGCGCGGGGTCGGGCGCGGGCATCGGCTGAACGGTTGCTGGGACTGACGGCGACAGCGGTCACGGTCATCGATGAGGATGGCACCCGTCGTTTCTTGCCCTTGGAAGAGGTCCACGACGGCATGACCGTGCTGGCGGCGGCGGGGGAGAAAATCGCCGTGGATGGGGAAATCCTCACCGGGCGCAGCGATGTGGACGCCTCCATGATCAGCGGCGAAAGCACGCCGGAAACGGTTGCGGAGGGAGACAAGGTATTCGCCGGCACAACCAATCTCAGCGGCCCTTTGACCTTGCGCGTGACCGCGACGGGGGAGGGGACCTTGCTGGCGGAAATTGTCCGCTTGATGGAATCCGCCGAACAGGGCCGGGCCCGATATGTGGCGGTGGCCGACCGGGTCGCCCGCTGGTATGCCCCGGTGGTCCATGGGCTGGCCTTGGTCACTTTCCTGGGCTGGTGGGGGTTGGGTGGCCTGGATTGGCAACCGGCTTTGATGATCGCCGTTTCGGTATTGATCATCACCTGTCCCTGTGCCCTGGCCCTGGCCGTGCCGGTGGTTCAGGTTATTGCCTCGGGCCGTTTGATGCGCCAGGGTATCCTGCTTAAGAACCCGTCGGCCCTGGAGCGCCTGGTACAGGTGGACCGGGTGGTTTTCGACAAAACCGGTACCCTGACCATCGGCAAGCCCGTTCCGGCCAATCTCGATGAACTGGCAGAGGCTGATAAAACCCTTGCCGCGTCCATGGCCGCGGCCAGCAAGCATCCCCTGGCACGCGCTTTGTGCCGCGCCCTGCCCATGGTGCCGGTGGCCCAGGGGGTGGCAGAAGTGCCCGGACGCGGTCTGGTCCTGGGCGAGGTCAAGCTGGGGGCCCGGGATTGGTGCGGGGAGGCGTCCGCCCCGTCGAGCGAGGGGCCGGAGTTGTGGTTGTCACAACCTAAAAGGCCTGCGGTGCTGATCCGCTTCACGGATAGACTACGGCCCGATGCCGAAGCGGTTGTCGCGTCTTTGTCGGCGGAAAAAGAAATCCTCTCCGGCGATCGGGAGCCGGTGGTCTCGGCTGTGGCCGAAGCCGCGGGCATTGCGCGTTGGCGTGCCAACTGTTCGCCGACTGACAAGACCGACCGTCTGGAATCCCTTGCCGCCCAAGGAGCGCATACCATGATGGTCGGTGACGGCCTCAATGATGCGCCGGCACTTGCGGCGGCCCATGTGTCCCTGTCGCCGTCCACCGCCGTGGATGTCAGTCAGACCGCCGCCGACGTGATTTTTCAGGGCGATCGCCTGGCCCCGGTGGCGGAAGTCTTGGCGGTGGCCCGGCGCGCTGATCGGCTGGTCAAACAGAACTTCCTGCTGGCCTTCCTTTACAATGCCTGTACCATTCCCTTGGCGGTCGCCGGGTATGTGACCCCACTGATTGCCGCCGTGGCCATGTCTTCGTCATCGCTGGTGGTCATCTCCAACGCCCTCCGGTTGGGGCGCAGAATAGGGAAATAGCGCACCTTGGACATTATCATTTACCTCATACCCATTGCCCTCGGCCTCGGTGCTTTGGGCCTGACCGCCTTTCTTTGGGCCTTGAAAAGCGGCCAGTTCGAGGACCTGGACGGGGCGGCCAACCGCATCCTGTTCGACGATGAAGAGGTCAAAAAAACACCGCTCGATAAAAAGTGAATTGAAAAATTGGTGCAGTGCCCCATATCTTTCTTCGCAGGTGCAATAATTTGTGCTACAACATTACGACAGACCCCGTCATGATCATCGACGAGAGCCGACATGAGCGTACATAAAAAGATCCAAAAGATGACCGCCCCCAAGATTCGGGCCCGCAAGGGGGCAGAGCCCCTTGTCTGTTTGACCGCCTACACCACACCCATGGCCCGCAATTTGGACGACACGGTGGATCTGCTGCTGGTCGGTGATTCCCTGGGCATGGTGGTCTATGGCCTTGATAGTACTTTGGGCGTGACACTGGATATGATGATCGCCCATGGGGCGGCGGTGGTGCGCGGCGCGCAACAGGCCTGTGTCATTGTCGATCTGCCTTTCGGCAGCTATCAGGAATCTCCCGAACAAGCCTTCCGCAACGCCGCTCGGGTAATGGCCGAGACCGGCGCCGACGGGGTGAAGCTCGAAGGCGGCGCCGAAATGGCTGAAACAGTCGCCTTTTTGAGCCAACGGGGCATTCCGGTGATGGGCCATGTGGGGCTGATGCCGCAATCGGTCAACACCGCTGGTGGGTTCCGGTCCCACGGCAAGGATTTCGCCGAGGGCGAACGCATTCGCCAGGACGCCTGGGCCGTTGCCGACGCCGGGGCTTTTTCCCTGGTCATCGAAGGCACCGTGGAGCCCTTGGCCCGCGAAATAACCGAAATGGTTCCCGTTCCGACCATCGGCATCGGCGCCTCGCCCGCGTGCGACGGCCAGATTCTAGTGGTTGATGACATGCTCGGGAGCTTTACCGACTTCCAACCCAAGTTCGTCAAGCGCTATGCCCATTTGGCCGACGACATTCACGCCGCCGCCGAGGCCTATGCCGATGACGTGCGATCCCGCAAATTCCCAACCGCCGAGCATTGTTTCGGTGCCGTACGAGCAGTTCGCGTCGTCGGAGAATAAAGGCTCATTCATGGAACCGGAAATCGTTCGCAACGTAGGCGACCTGCGCGCCCGCTTGGCCACATGGCGAGTAGGCGGAGAAACCATCGGCTTCGTGCCGACCATGGGCGCCTTGCATGAAGGCCACCTCAGTCTGGCCCGCGCCGCCGCCGAAAAGACCGACCATGTAGTTGCCTCGGTCTTCGTCAATCCCACTCAATTCGGCCCCAACGAAGATCTGCACCGCTATCCGCGCGACGAGGCTGGGGATCGAAAAAAGCTGGGCGATGCCGGTGTCTCGATCATGTATGTGCCGCAGATGCAGGAAGTCTATCCCATGGGCGAGCAGACCCGGGTAATTCTGCCGGAACTGGGCGATATCCTCGAAGGGGCTTACCGTCCCGGATTTTTTACCGGGGTCGCGACCGTGGTCGCCAAACTGTTAATCCAGGTGCTGCCCACGCTGGCCTTGTTCGGCGAGAAGGATTATCAGCAGCTGCTGGTCGTTCAACGCATGGCGACGGACCTGAGCATGCCAACCCGCATCGAAGGCCTGCCGACGATACGCGAATCCGACGGTCTCGCCATGTCATCGCGGAATGTCTATCTGGGCGAGGAAGAGCGGGTACAGGCCAAGGCGCTGTATGAAGTGATCAAGGACATGGCGCGCCGGTTCCGCTCCGGCGAATCCCCCGAGGCTCTGAGCCAATGGGCCACCGGCTGTCTGGTGGATGCCGGATTCCGCAGTGTCGACTACGTCACCGTTCGCGATGCCGGGAACCTGTCGGAAGTGGAAGCCTTTGACGAAAAAAGGAAATTCCGCATTCTGGCCGCTGCCCACATGGGCGGTGCCCGCCTCATCGACAACATCGCGGTGTGATCAAGGCTTGGTATAAGTGATCCGGTAGATCGCTCCGGCGGAATCATCGGACACCAACAACGAGCCGTCCCACAACACCGCCACGTCCACCGGGCGGCCCCAAGCCTCGCCCTCCTTCAACCATCCTTCCGCGAAAACTTCCTTGCGCAGGGCGTTGCCCTTGGCGTCAAAACGGATTCGCATCACCCTATAGCCATCGGGTTCTGCCCGGTTCCAAGAGCCATGCTGCGCCACGAAGGCGTCATTGCGATAGGCGGCGGGGAAAGAGTCGCCGGTATAAAAGCGGATACCCAGGGGCGCCACATGGGCATTGAAGTCGATATCCGGGAACCGCACTCCGGCGGGGGTCTTTTCGCCTTTGAAGTCGTCGGTCCGGGCCCTGCCGCCACCGTAAAAGGGAAAGCCGAAATGGTGTCCGGCCTTGTCGGCGCGGTTCAGCTCGTCGTGGGGGGAATCGTCGCCCATCCAATCGGCGCCGTTGTCGGTGAAAAACAGGTTTCCGGTGACCGGATGGAAATCCAGACCGACGGAATTGCGCACGCCGGTGGCGTGAGTTTGGGGTTTCCAGGTTTTGGGATCAAAGCGTTGGATGGTGCCTTCCATGCCCTTCAGGGCGCAGACATTGCAGGCGGCGCCAATGGCCACATACAAGCCGTTGTCCGGCCCAAAGGCCGCATAACGCCAGCCATGCCAGCGTAAATCCGGCAGGCCTTCGTATAGCACTTCGGCCTTCAACCGGGTCTCGGGCTTCAAGTCACCAATGGGCAACCGTAGCAGGCGGTGGCGCTCGGCGATATAAAGCGCCGACGCGCGCCAGGCGACGCCATTGGGCATATTGAGGTCCGATGCGATCTGAAAGGCATCCTCGGCCGTGCCGTTTTGATCCCGATCGGCGACAGCATAGACTTTGTCGCCCCGGGTGCCGACGAATACCAAACCTTTTTCGGGCGCCACCGCCAAGGATCGGGCGCCGGGAACACGGGCCCATAGGGAAATGGAAAAACCCTCGGGGAGTTTGATCCCCGCCAGATCCTTTTCCATGTCGGAATCGGCTCGCGCGGCGCACCCGCCCGTGGCCAAGATGCCCAAAAGCAGGGCCAAAAATAGAGTATGAAACATCGGCATGGCGCCAATGTGGGTCATTGCGGTCGCGAAATCAAGGGTCGGATGAGGCTCTAACGCAGGTAGAGATGCACTTCATTGGAAATCGCCGTGACGCTGGTACGCGCCGAGACGATAATCCGATTCGGCGGCAGCCCCATATCCACCAGTTCCCGCAAGACACCCTCGGCGCTCCGCTTGGCGCGGCTGGTGTTGAGAGCGACGCGGGCATTGCCCCCGGCAGCCGGTGCAACGGCTACCAGATCGAAGGTGGCATCCGGACGTGCCTTCAAGACCTGACTGACGGCATTGTAGAGAGCCTGTTGATAGGGCACGTTTTCACGGTCGAAGCGGATCAGCACCACCGGACGACGGCCTGTGGTATCCATCGGGCTGGAGCCCACCTGCAAGCCGGGGCCCCCCACTTGATGGGTCAGGCTCTGGCCGAACATTTCACCGGTCTTGACCCCGACGCCCAAGGTATTCAGGTCGGCGCGGGCGCCGCGCACATAGTCGGTGGAGCGGCGCATGTCGTCGGACAGTTCGCCCAAAAGGCGCTCGATGAGAACGGCGGTGCGCTTGGTTTCGTCTTCCAAGACGGCCAACTGCTCGTGATCTTCGTCAACGGCACCGGACAAGCGGAACGACGAGGTCACGGCTTCGGTTAGATACCCGGCCATGGTGGCGTCGGCGGTGACGGACTGGGAAACCTTGTTCATTTCGGCGATATTGGCGCCCATGCGGTCCAGGTCTTCCAGCGCGCTATTGTACTGCTGCACGAGAATCGGGTTGCCGGGGGTGGTGCCCACCTGCAAGCGGGCATAGATGGCGGCCAAGGTGCCGTGGAATCGCTGGGCATGCTGGACGGTTCCGGCGCGCACCTGCTGCAATTGTTCGTTATGCTGAGTGATCGAGCCGTGCAAACGAGAGAGTTCGTCGCGCATCTCGATGACTTTCTTGCCCACATAGGTGCCCGTGGGCACGCCGGGGCTCACGGATTGAGGCTGAAAATCACCGGTGCCCAATTGCGGCATGGGTGCCACCGGCGCCGCGGGCTCAACGGGTGTGGTCTGCAATCCGGCCGGGACCGCGTCCTGCCCTTCGGCGGTCTGCGTCGCGGCTTGATCCTCTCCTGCAGGGTCCTCTCCGGTCAAAGAGGGCCACAAGGCTTCTTCCGTAAAGGAACAGGCCGGAACCAGGAGCACGGAGCTCAATAACATTATTCTAATGCTTTTATTCATCACGCGCGTCTGTCTGATGCCCCCAAGGACTGACACTATGGCCGGGGATTAGTGGATGATTGGTTAACGTGCAACCTATACCAGTCGGCAAATGCCATTCCCCCTGAGATTTTTCAGGATATTAAACAAAGCCGGGAAGCGCGACAAGCAGCGATTTCATTGTAGCGAAAGTTCTTTTCCCATTCGCATTCGGCCTCTTGACCTCTTTGGGCGGTTTGAGTATGGTCCCGCTCTCTTTGGCGGGGAGCCTGTCTCCCTCGCCCTGCGCCCGTAGCTCAACTGGATAGAGCACCTGACTACGGATCAGGAGGTTAGGGGTTCGAATCCTCTCGGGCGCGCCATTCTTTTCAATGTCTTAGTGGTCGTCTCGCGATTTCCCTGGTTTTCCGGGGTAACGGCGGTCGGCGCCTTTTCAGCAAGCTTTGTCGTGGATGACGCTGCCAAGGAGCCGGAGATAGGCCAACTCGATTTGGCACGATGCCTGCGCGCAGGAGCCGGAACGTTTTGGTGGAACAGCCGATTTCTCCCCCCATGAGATAGGGTAACCCGTCAATTCCGTAGGGTGATCCCTCTTCTGCAAGGGCGATCAAGACCCATTTGCTCCCGTCAATGGCATTTCTCCCAAACGCAGGATTCGCGGCCAGACCCTTGTCCGGGCTTTCGGGTATGGGAGCAGTGGATGGGCCTCCAGTTTTCTTGACATTCCTATTTTCGATTGACGCAACACTGAGGCGTGGAATTGGCTTGGCCTGCCTGCCCCTGAGGCAAAACAATTCGGTCAGAATGGGTCATATTAAACGCGAAAGCCTTCAGAAGTTTTCGTTTTCGACTTCCAGGTAAATAAAGCTAAGAGTCCGCCCCAATTGGTCAAAACCGTACCAATGTTGGTATGCCGAGAGTTCCGACAGAACCTTGTCGCGCATTTCGAAATCGGCCTCCCCTGCTTCGTAGTATTTGGTGACAGCGCTTCGCATGGTTGAAACGAGAGACAGGAAATTCTCGACCATTTCCCGCCCGCCGGTGTTTCCATGCCCGGGGATATAGTGCTTGATGTTTGGGCGTTCCAACACAATCCGAACCGCCTCCTCAATCCCGGCAAATGAGCTTTCGTGCGGTCGGTTGCCAAATGCCCGTCGGTTCATCACCACATCTCCAAGGAACAGCGTCTGTTCGCCTGGAATCTCGATCATAATGTCGGAGTCCGTATGCGCGTGGTCGACGGGATAGAGAATGTTGAACGCCTCGCCCCCCAACCGCAGAGTCTCTCCACCAACCAGCGTTTGGTCAGGCCGGACAATTTCCGTACCCGCCATGGCGACCGGCGCCATGCCCTTAAACAAGCTCAGCCACTCTTGGTCCGCCCCGTCGTGTATGCGCTTGATGGCATTTTCGTGCGCATAGATGGGCACAAGGGGATAGGCCTTGCGGATCGCGTGATTGCCAAACCAGTGGTCCCCATGAACATGCGTGTTGATCACCGCGACGACGGGTTTGGTGGTGACGGATTTGATGTGATCCAACAGGATTTCGCCAACGCCGGTGCTGCTACCGGGGTCGATCACCACCACGCCGGATGGCGTCACCACGAAACCTGGGTTGTTGATGAACGCCTTGTTTTCGTTGGTCGGCAGCGACACCATGCCATGGATCACGTAGACTGACTCCGTCACGTTCACCAACGGCATTTTCTTTACTTCGGTTGCCGAGATTTGCACATCGTGGGCCGGCGAGGGTTTGGACAACAGGCCCGTCAAAACCACCGCGATGCAGGCATAGATAAAACCCTTGAATGTCGTCTTGGAAAACAAATTACATCCCCCAGCCTATAGGTGTTTCTGTCAACAATCGCGAATGAGCAGCGACGCTCATGGAATCAATTTGTACAAGGGCGGTTTCCCGTTGGACAAACAGAATATGAAAGCTATCGTCGGCAACAGTTGGCTCGCAAGGGCGAAAACAGTCCTGCGGCTTTGGTCAGTATCATTTCTGGAAGTGACATGGATCCGTTAACCCAAGGGGCGATCGGCGCAGCCCTACCCTTGTCAACACGCTCGGCAGGCCGTGAAAAACTGGCCGGTATCGTCGGATTCATGGCCGGTATGGCGGCGGATTTGGATGTTCTCATTCGATCATCCTCCGACAGCTTGTTGTTTTTGGAATACCATCGCCAGTTCACTCATTCATTGGCGTTCATCCCGGTGGGTAGTCTGGGCGTCGCCCTGTTGCTCTATATGCTGTTTCGAAAATGGATCGGGCCGAATTTCTGGCTCATCTGGATGTTCAGTGCGCTGGGGTATGCGACGCACGGCCTGTTGGACGCCGCAACGTCATATGGCACCCAGCTTCTCTGGCCCTTCAGCGACACACGCTTTGCCGCCAGCATCATTTCCATTGTCGATCCCTTGTTCACCGGTCCCGTTTTTCTGCTGGTGATCGTTTCTGTTCTCAGCAAGAAAAACCTGTGGGCCCGGGCGGCGATGGTCTGGGCGCTGGCCTACCTGGGGGTCGGCGCCTACCAGAATCTGGCAGCGACAGCCCTGGCGGAACAGGTGGCCGAGCAGCGCGGGCATCGGCCCGTCCGTCTGGAAGTCAAGCCGACCTTCGGCAACCTGGTTGTCTGGAAAAGCATTTACGAAGCGGATGGCCGCTTTTATGTGGATGGCATCCGCCCAAATCCGAAACCAGCGACCTATCCCGGTACATCCATCCTCAAACTGGATGTCGATCGGGATTTTCCCTGGCTCGACAAATCATCGCGACAGGCGCGGGATATTGAGCGCTTTGCTTGGTTCAGCGACAATTTTCTCGCCAAGGCCGAAAACGACAGCATGAGAATCATCGATATGCGGTATTCGTTTTTGCCCACCGAGATTGCCCCGCTTTGGTCCATTCGGTTGGACAAAAGCGCGCCCGTTGATGCCCATGCGCAATACGAATCACATAGAGCGAATGCGCGTGAAAGCTTGGACAAGCTGATGGGGATGATATTCCAATGAGCCATGTCGCCCGGCCACAAACCGGACTCGCGTGAGATGGAAATGAAGGTCCGGTTCTTGACGGGGGCAGGCACCGAGAAGCAGGTCGATTCCATGATCCTCACGCGTTCATGACGCGTCCACGATCTTCGGCGTACTGGTTCAGCGCGGCAACCAACAGGGCCAAGGTCTCCTGGCCCATGGGGACCAGGGGAAGCCGCAAGGTGTCTCCGACCCATGCCCGAAGGGCCATGGCCGCCTTGACCGGTGCGGGACTGCTTTCAATAAACAAGGCCCTGGCAAAGGGTGTCAAGATCTCGTGGAGTGCCAGGGCGCGCTGATGGTCCCCGCTCTGCCAGGCTTGGTAAAGGGCGACGCAGATCTCTGGATCGAAATTGGCAAGCACGCTGGTCAATCCGCTGGCCCCCAGGGCATAAAACGGCAGCGCCAGCCCGTCATCGCCGCAATGAATGGCGAACGAAGGGCCGCAGGCTGCCCGAAGCGCGGTCACCCGGGCCGGGTCCCCCCCCGCTTCCTTGAGGGCGACGATGTTGGTGCGGGACTGGCAGAGTTCCGCGGCGGTTTCGGGTTCGATGGCAATCCCGGCGCGACCCGGCACGCTGTAGAGCACATTGTCTACCGCGGCGCAGTCTGCGATCGCCTGAAAATGTGCCACCAACCCCCTTTGCGATGGCTTGTTGTAGTAGGGGGTGACCAGCAGGACGCCATCCACGCCGACATCCGCCGCGCGCCGGGTGGCCTTGACGGCCTTATCCGTGGCATTCGATCCGGTTCCCGCGAGGACATAGGCTTGGCCGTCGACCCGCTTGACCGTCCGCTCGATCAGCGACACTGCTTCATCTTCGGACAATGTTGCCGCTTCTCCGGTGGTTCCCACCGGTAGCAAACCCGAGATGCCCGCCTGTAATTGCCGGTCGATGAGGGCGTCGAACGCCGACCAATCGATGTCGCCCCGGTCGGTGAATGGCGTGACAAGGGCGGTGAAAACACCGTCGAGCCGTCTTTGTTCGGGCATGGGAAACTCCTTGAGCTGTATTGACTAGGGCAGCATATGGACCGGGGCGTAGTATCCGTTCGGTCGGCCGATGAGCCACTGCGCGGCCCGCACCGCACCCATGGCATAGGCCGCGCGCGAATGAACCGTAAGGGTGAGATCAATGGTGGCGGCGCCATAGGCCAAGGTGACCCTGTTCACGCCGGGCGTATCGCCGATTCTTTGGATGTCCTGAGTGATATGCCGCTCTGACCCATCTAATTCCTTGATGGATTCAAAAAGCGTTGTCATGCGCTGGGTCGTTCCCGAGGCCAGTTTCTTTTTTCGCGCGTTATAGATCTCTCCCACGGTTACCGCTGCGTCAGGCAGACCGGCGACTAGATCGCTCGCGGCCTTGAGGAAGTCTTCAAATCCATGGGTGAAATTGGTGCCGACGAGGATCGGGCGGACGGCGCCTTCGGCGGTTAATCGGTCGGCCTGTTCGGCTGTAAATCCGGTTGTGCCGACAACCAGGGGCGTTGCCATTCCCCCTAGCCGGTCGAGAAGCGCCATGGTCGCCGCGGGAGTCGAAAAATCGATCACCGCGTCGCATTTCTCCAGTTGGGCGCCTGCCAGGTCATCGCCTTTTCCGTCTTTTGCCGATTGCGCCGAGACAATGGGAATCACCTGCCATTTCGATCCCGGTTTCCGCATCAGCGCGACGAGTTCCCGCCCCACCTTGCCGGAGGCACCGACCACGGCCAAGATTGTGTCTTGCCCGGCCATTTAATCGATCACCACTTTGGTTTCCGACATTTCCCGGATCGCAATGCGGACGCCCTCGCGCCCGAGCCCGGACCCCTTCACGCCGCCGAAGGGTACATGCTCGGCGCGGAAGTCCGGGCCCTCGTTGACCATGACACCACCGACCCGCAGGCCCCGAGCCAGCTTGCGGATCTGATCATGGCTGTTGCTGTAGATGCCGGCCTGTAGTCCATAGTCGCTGGCATTGATCTCGGCCATGGCGGCATTGAGATCGGTAAAGCCGCGCAGGGCCAGAACCGGTCCGAAGGTTTCCGTCTTCAGCAATCGCGTGTTCGGGTCCAGTCGGTCGATCACCGTTGGCGCGACCATGGTGCCGGTCCGCGTTCCGCCAGCGAGGATCCGGGCGCCCCGGTGGGTGGCTTCCTCCAGGCGGTCCATCACTTCTTGTGCCGCCGCCTCGTCGATCACCGGGCCCATGTGGGTGGCTGGTTCCGCCGGATCACCGAGGGAGGTTGCCTCGACCAGCGGCATCAGCCGGTCCAGGAACGATTTACGAACAGACTCGTGGATATACAGCTTCTTGACCGCCGCGCAGCTTTGTCCGGCGATCTCGAAACGCTGCAACACGGCGGTTTTGGCCGCGGCGTCCAGATCCGCGTCAGGCAGTACGAATAAGGGATCGTTACCACCCAATTCCATCAGACACCGGACCAACCCGCTGGCCTGTTTCAATGCCAACCCGCCTGCCGGGCCGCCGGTAAAGCTCAATAGGTCGATGGGCGCGCGGACCAGGGACAAGGCGCATTCCGCCCCGCCGTGAACGATCTGGACCAATCCCTTCGGCGCTCCGGCCTCCTGGCACAGATCGACCAGGTGCTGAGCCGCAAGGGGCGCTTTGGGCGAGGGTTTGACGATCACGGCATTGCCTGCCGCAAGGGCGGGGCCGAGCTTGTGGCACAACAGATTGACCGGATAGTTGAACGGAGTGATTGCCGCGACGACCCCGGTGGGGACATAGGTCACCACGGCCTGGCGATCCACGCCCTGTGCCACCACCCCGCAATGAAGAACCTCGCCATCCAGGAAGGTTGTTGCGTCCCCGGACAGCCGAAGGGTGTTTCCGGCTCGGATGATTTCCCGCAGGGCCTCGGTGATCGTCTTGCCGACCTCGGCGCAGACCGTCGCTGCCAGTATTTCCCGGTCCCGGGCGACCAGTGCGACGATCTTCTCGATCAAGGACCTGCGCTGGTAGGGGGTCGAAAACCGGAATTCTTCGGCGGCGCGCCGGGCCATAGCGACTTTTTCGTTGATCTCGCTCGGATCCGCCGAACACAGTTCGCCGACGGAGGCACCGGTAAACGGGTTGAAAACCTGAAAGGTTTCGGTGTCGGTCGGGGCAGGCATGGCAATTCTCTGGGACATCATTTCAAGGGCTTTCGTTTTCAGGGGCATGCTCTGATTCATCGACGGCCTTGATCAAGGCCTGCACGGAGAGGGGGCTGACCGGCCAGCGGGGTCGTCCGATGGTCGAGGTGTCTGAGAAGGGAGAGTCGCTGGTCAGTCGCCGCACCCATTCGGCGCAGAAGCGCCCTTGGCAGGCCCCCATGGCAAAACGACCGAGCAGGCGAAGTTCTCTGTCGGTGGCTGTTCCCAGCGCGCGCAGGTCTCCCAAGGTCCGGTTCTCGCAGCGGCAAAGGACGGTGTCATCCGGCATGCGATCGAGATCAAATGGATCCGGATGATCGTAAACGGCCCGCAGACGGGTTTGGGCCCGGCGTTGACGGTCCAAGGTATTGCCTGGCTCCCGAACGACCTCCGCGCCGGTCAAATGGGCGGCCAATTCGTGGCCCACGCGTAATCCGTCCGCTGCTGCCGCGCGGGCTCCCAATAGTTCCCGGCAATCGCCCGTGGATCGGACGGGAATGCTCAAGGCCGAATCGAGGCCAAAGGTGTTTTCCCGCAATCCGTCATGCAGCCCCAGCAGGTCGGACTCGAGGATTCGGGTCCGACCGTGCCTGTCCTCGACAATCACCTTGAGAGAGGACGAGGAGCCTCGGCCCTCGATACGAGACACATGACGTCCCGACAAAAGAGGAACCCGCGCCGCCATCAAGATTCGCATATAGGTCATGGCCTCGAACAGGTATTCCCTGGGCAGACCGAGGGCTTGCAGGGGGTGGCGGAACGGTTGTGCCGCCTCAATAATCGCCAAAGGCGGGTTTCCAGCCTTGGCCAAACCGGCACCGACGGCCAGCATCATGGGCCCGGTTCCAGCCAGGACAATCCTGCCAAGGGGCGCCCGACCGGTGGATTTGAGCTGGCTTTGAATGCCGCCGACCGTCATCACGCCGGGCAAGGTCCAACCCGGTCGTGGTGTGACCCGCTCCACGGCGCCCGTGGCCAGGACCAATGCGGCGGGGCAGATCATCCTGTTCGCCCCTTCTTCGCGACCGGTGATCAAGGCCATGCCACGCTGGTCGATCCCCATGAAACGGGTCGTGCACCGGACCGCGATCCGCTCTTTCTGAGCCTCATACCGCGCCACGATCCGCGCCCAACGCCGTTGGTGATCCGCCAGCATGGACAAGGATTCGGCGCCGGGGTTTGGCGCCCGGTGAATGTTGCCGCCAAGAGCCGATGTCCGATCAATGAGACGGACTCTGACTCCCCCTTCCGCCAGGGCCGTTGCGGCGGAAAGACCGGATAGGCCGCCACCCACCACGAGAACCTCGGACTCAGACCTCATCGGTTCCTCCCCGATCAGGCGGCATATCAACGGACTGGAACCGCAGATCGTTCCCGCACAGGGTCAAGCAGGCTTCGGTCAAGCCTCCTTCTCCGTCCCGAATCAGGCAACTCTGGCATTGTCCGATCCCGCAGAACACGGATTGTGGCTTGCCGGCCAGGCTTGGCCCGAAAGCGCGGATGCCCGAACGCATGAGAGCCGTTGCCACGGTGTCCCCGGGCTGAAAGGGAACGGCCTGCCCATTCCAGTAGATGCTGGATGTCATGACGCCATCCTCCCTTCTCGGAATCGGTTCGGGGACAAGGACTGCAGATCCTCCGACACGGCCTGCCCGGCGATCATCGCGGCAATCTCCCGACCGACGAGCGGGCACAGACAAATGCCATCGCCTTCGAAGCCTGTTGCGACAATGACTCTGGGAGCCTTGTCCAGAGGCCCGACAATGGGTATGCCGTCATCGACCGCGGCACGAACACCGGCGAACACGCGGATAATCCGCAGGTGGGTCAGGGCCGGGTAACAGTTCGCCGCATGGGTCAACAGGCGCTGAACTGTCTTGAAATCGGTTCGGCTCGGATCGCCGTCGTTTTCCCGCGTGCTCCCGACCAGCAATTGCCCGCTGGCCAAGGGGGCGATGACAATCGGCGGATTGGGTAATGTCGCTTGGCGTTTGTTTTTGTTGAGCAAATAGGCTCCGGCCATCAACTCGCCCGCCAAAGGGACCGGCAGCCGGTCTCGTTCGGTCACGATGAGCTGTCCCGACCGAGGCGTGATGGGCAGCGCCGGGATCAGGCTCTTGGCTCCGCCCCCGGTGGCCAGCACCATGTATGGGGCCTCCAGATCCCCCTGGTCGGTATGGGCCAGAACGCTGTTTCCGGTCGCGCCGACCTCCAAGACCTTGCAGGGCCAGAAGGTATCCAGCGGCCGGGCTCGGAGGAAAGCGTTGACGGCCGCATAGCCGAGCATATGCCCCTCGCCGGAAATCTCCAGGACCCGATGAACGATGGGGCCAATCCCGGGCATGGGCGAGAGACCCTGCCGGTCGGCGAGCACGGTGACCTGATCACCCAGATCGGCCAGCCTGTGGCTGACATCGTCAAGAGCCTGATCTTCCTGCGGCGACGTGCTGAAATAGTATGAGGGGCGCTTTGCGAATATACCGGACAAAGGCCCGGACTCCTGGGCCAAACCATGGCAATAACGCAAGGACTCCAGCCCGAGCCGGGTCATTGGGCCCGGTCTTTTGCTGCAAACGGAAACCGCGCCGTCCGCAGCTCCCGAGGCCGCGGCCGCGGGTCCGACGGCATCCACAACCGCCACCTTCATGCCCTTGGCTGAAAGGTGATAGGCTACCGAAGCGCCGATGACTCCGGCTCCTGCGACTATGACATCGTACTGGTTGGACATGGCGACCACGGGTCGGTGTTGCGGACTGAACGTCACTCCGATCAGCCCCAAGGGTATCGTCGAGTCGAAGCCCCCGCGATACAAAGGTTGGACCCGATAATGCAAAAATTATTGCAGCTTGAGGGAGGTGCAACGCCAGATACCGAGCAAGGTTTCCTAGAGTTACAAATATGTTTGTAAAGTTAGCGCGTCTTATTGCATTGCCAACTCGCTGTAAAACAGGCTCGATTACACAGTGTTGCATATTCAGGAGGGCGGTTTCTCGGCGTTCCATATCAGGCGCTTCGTTCCAGCCCGCCGAACAAAACAACGACACGAACATATTGGGAGGATTTGATGATTTCGAGAAAAACGCTGATTTCAGCTTTCGTGGCCGCTGCCGTGCTGGCGATCACCCCCACGGTCGCCAAGGCTGGCGATAAACTGAAGGAAATTCGCGACCGGGGAACCCTCCGGATGGCGGGCATTCTCAATGAAGACCCCTATTTCGCCAAGGATCCCCGCAGTGGGGAATGGCGGGGTTTCGCCGTCGAAATGGCTCGGGATATTGCCAAGACCATCGGCGTTAAACTGGAGGTCGTGGAATCAAGCTGGGGCAACTCGATCCTGGATGTTCAATCGGGCAAGGTCGATCTGGCCTTGGCGTTGACCGCCCTGCCGAAGCGCGCCATGTCCATCCACTTTACATCGCCCACCTATTACAACAGCTTCGTCATCATCTCGCCGAAAAGCGCGCTGAAGGGCAAGAACTGGGCCGAGTTGAATGATCCCAGCCACACCTTTGCCGTCGATCTGGGGTCCGCTCAAGACAACATCACCAAGCAGTATCTGCCCAAGGCCAATATCCTTAGGTTCAAGACCCGGGACGAAGCCATTATCGCCGTTGCCACAGGCAAGGCGGAAGGCCTGATCAACACGGTCCTGAACGGCATGGTCATGACCAAGAAAAACAAGGCGTTGGGCATGGTCTATGTTCCGCACCCGGTGCTTTCTTCTCCCTCCGTGATCGGGCTCAACCACAACACCGATTCAACATGGAAGGGCTTTGTCTCGGCTTGGGCGGACTACAATCGCCAGGTCGGCAACAACCAGACATGGATCGTCAACGGTCTGGCGCCGTTCGGCATTGGCCTCGAAGACCTGCCTGAAGGCTTTGACATCGGCGGATAACGCCTCCCCTCTGCAAGCCGTGGCCCGTATTCTCTTGGGGTCACGGCTTCGAATGCCACGATTTCTTGATAGGCTGGGCGCCGCTTCTAAGCCTGGTGCGTAGAATGGGAGGTGGACGGCCATGTACAACTGGGATTTCTATACTGTATCCCAATCGCTTGATCTGTTTTTCGATGGGTTGCTCAACACATTTCTCTATACCGTCGGCTCGATCGCAATCGGTGTTGTCATCGGATTGACAACCTGCTTTGCCCGCCTCTCAAGATTCATGGCGGTCCGATTGGCGGCGCGATGCTATCAGGAAGTCTTCCGCTGCACGCCGCTGCTGGTTCAGATCATGTGGGCTTACTACGCCTTGCCGCTGCTGATCGGTGTGACGATTCCCAACTATGTTGCCGGATTGATGACCCTGTCATTGTACGTGGGATCATTCTACGCGGAAATCTTCCGGGGCGGCATTCTCGCCGTGGACCGCGGCCAGTCGGAAGCCGGCGCCGCATCGGGCATGTCCCAGGCCCAGGTGATGCGCCATATCGTGCTCCCCCAGGCGGTCAAGAAAATGCTGCCTGCCTTCATCAATCAGTCAGTCATTCAGGTCAAAAATACGTCTCTGCTTTATGCCATTTCCGTGGCTGAACTGACCTATATGACCTACGTCGTCAATGGCGAGACCTACCGGCCCATGGAATCCTACACCATCGCGGCGGTCATGTACTTTGCCATGCTTTTCCCCCTCACCCAGTTCGCTGATCGTTTCGAAAAGCGGATGCGGGCCAGCGATTGATGGGATCCATACGCCATGAATACTGAAACCGTACCGGTACTATCCGTTCGCGGACTACAGAAATCCTATGGTGACCTGGAAGTCTGCAAGGGGATCGACTTGGATCTGTCCAAAGGCGACGTCCTGGGCATTATCGGCCCTTCCGGGTCGGGGAAATCCACCTTGATCCGTTGCCTGAACATGATGGAAATGCCGACCGGCGGCACGCTCCGGTTTATGGGCAAGGAGGTGATCCCAACGTTCAAAAACAAGAAAGACCGGATCGGCATCGGTGAATTGCGTCGCCGGGTCGGCATGGTTTTCCAGCACTTCAATCTCTACCCCCACCGAACGGTCTTGGAGAACGTCACCATGGGGCCAAGGATTGTTAGGAAAATCCCGCAAGCTGAAGCGGATTCCGATGGAATGGAATTGCTGAGCCAGGTCGGACTGGCCGAGAAACGGGATGTCTATCCCAATCATCTTTCCGGCGGCCAGAAACAAAGAGTGGCCATTGCCCGGGCTTTGGCCATGAAACCGGATGTGATGCTGTTCGACGAGGTTACCTCGGCCCTTGATCCCGAACTGGTTGGGGAGGTGCTGGTGGTGATTCAGAAGCTGGTGGAAAACGGCATGACCATGGCCCTGGTGACCCACGAGATGGCCTTTGCCGCCGACGTGGCGAACAAAATGATCTTCCTCGACCAAGGAAACATCGCCGCCAGCGGCGACCCGGCCTCGGTGCTTCACAACCCGGAATTGGAGCGGCTTCAATCGTTTCTGGCCCGCTTCCATGCTTAGTTCCTACGCGACATGACCGGGTTCATCAGGGTCGCGCAGGTTTATTACCGGGCTCCATTGAGCCCGACCTGCGCTAGGACAAGGAGAGGCAGCCATGGGGATTGAGGAGAAACGAAACAGAGTTGTCATCGCGGGCGCGGGCCGGGTGGGACTGACCATCGCGCAGATGTTCTCCAAGGACCCTCGTTATGCGGTGACTCTGGTCGATCCCGTGGAGAATCAAGTCAGAAAGGCCCAGGCCCTGGGGCACGAAACCGTTGAAGGCTGCGCGACCGATACCGAGGCCATGGAGCGCCTGTTGAATGGCGCGGCGGCCGTGGTCGAGGCGGGACCGGACTTCATCGCCGCGCCCCTGGCGCAGGTGGCGCGGGAGGTGGGCTGTCCCTATGTGGATCTCACCGAAGATTACATCACGGCGGCGGGCGTCGCCGCCATTGCCGAGGGGGCCCAAAGCCCCTTTGTTCCCCGATGCGGAATCGCGCCGGGGTATATTTCCTCGGTGGTGGCCAGCATGGCGCGGGAGAGCGGCGAGGACGCGGAGATCCGAGCCTACGTCGGCGTCTTGCCGGTTCAAAAAACCAATCGGCTGGGATATGGCAATCTTTGGAATATCGGCGGGTTGGTCAAGGAATACCTGAACCCGTGCCAGGCGATTGTCTCGGGGAAAAAAACAGCACTATCCCCATTGTCTCAGTATGAGCAACTCACCATCAATGGCCAGGCATTGGAGGCCTTCGCCACGGCGGGGAGTCTCGACGAGTTGGCCGACCAATTGGAAGGGCGCCTGAAAACCCTAGTATTCAAGACGTTGCGTTTCCCGGGTCATCTGGATTACATCCGCTTCTTGTTGGAAGATCTGGGGCTGGCCCATCGAACAGATATGCTCGAAAACCTGTTGATGAATGGCCTGCCGATCATCGAGACCGATCAGGTGATCATCTTTGTCACTGCCCGGTTCAAACGCACAAGCGATACCGGCAATCTGATTCACGAACGATCATTCCATCAAATCATCCCCTCGCGCAGGCGGGAGGACGGTTCCCAGGCCGGAGCCTTGGCCGTGGCCTCCGCCGCCCATGCATGCAGCGTCGTCGACATCCTCTGCTCGGGCACCGAACAACGGGGGGGCCTGCTTCGGCATCAGGATATCGACCTGCCGCAACTGGAACGCAGTCCGTTTTATGGGACCTTGTTGACGGCGCCCCAGCATCCGCCTAATGATTCCCATTCAAGTGGGATTTAAGGGGTGGGACAACATGGGGAGCAGGCCGGACGACCATCCCCGAAAGAAAATCGATATCTCGCTGCTGCAAACCTTTCATCACGTGGCCCGGTCGGGCTCCTTTTCTGCTGCCGCCCGGGAGCTGAATATCTCCTATCAGTCGGCGGCCAATCATGTGCGCCGCTTGGAACAGATGTATGGCGCCAAGCTGGTCGAAGCGGAAAAGGGATCCCGCCTCATTCATTTGACCCCACAAGGCAAGGCCTTGCGTGCCTCTCTCGGTCGGGAGTTGGAAACCATCCTTTCGCGCATTTCGGTTTTGATGCACGATGTGCGGACCGTGCTGAGGGTGGGGGTGCCGCAAGCTCTGTTCCATCATTTTTTCGCAAGAGTCTTGGCGGAATTCCGACAGCGCGACCCTGATATCGAGCTTTCATTCTTTGAACGGGATACCATCTTGGAAGAGATGATGCTCGAAGGGTCATTGGATGTCTGTATCAGCGAGCGCCACTTCGGGGACTCCGTGATCACGCAGCACCTGATCTGTGAGTACCGCCTGAGTTTGATCTATCCGCAAGCCTGGTTCGACCGGACATTGACCGAAAGCGAGATCGGCCTGCTGATCGACCGTCCCTTTATCAGTTATGAACCAGGGCAAACCATTCGAAGTCGCTCCTTGGACTTCCTTTCCGGGATTTTTGGACAGGAACCGAATATTTCCACCTCCACCTCCGGCAGCACCAGTATCGCCAATCTGATCAAAGCCGGGCTCGGATACGCCATTGTCCCTCAATGGTGCGTGCCTGATGGTGACCGCCATGTGCCGAAAATTATTCTCGATGGGGTCAAGCCGGTCAAAATCTACTATGGAAACTCGGCATTTCTTGAAAACAACGAGTATGTCACCGCCCTGTACGAGGCCTGCCGGAATGTCATCCTGACCGAGTTGGAAGGCGATTGAGATTACTCCCTCGGGCGTGCGGCGGTCCGCGCTATGGCAGATGAACAAGGATGGAGCCCGAGCCAGCTGTTCATCGGCTCGACAAGCGCTCTTGTCAAAAGCGGAAGGGCCAAATCGACGGTTCGGTGTATGGTCTCCTTTTCTCCGGCGGTTCAATTGGCTATAGTGGAATGAAAGCCATGCCTTCGAACCAGAATCTCACACCCCATCCAAGTGTTGTCCTGCCGGGAATCCGAAACGGCTTGCGCGCCGTGATCCGGCGTGATGACAAGATCCTGATGCTGCGCAAGAGCAGCTCGGCCTACGGTGAACGTTACGTGCTGCCGGGCGGCACGCAAGATCCCGGTGAGACCATCGATCGGGCTCTGAACCGGGAATGCCGCGAGGAAATCGGAACGGGCGTGGAAATCATCGCGCTTCTTCATGTCGCGGACTTTTTCAAGCCCCGCGACACGGATCCGCCAACCTATCGGCATCAGATCGAGTTTCTGTTGTCCTGCCGCGTTCCCGAAAGCTATCAGGCCACAACAGGATCGAAACCCGACCGCCATCAGGTCGGTGTGGTCTGGCTCCCCTTGGATAACCTGGCAGCGCAACCGGTGTTTCCTTGTCAGCTTGTCGAAATCCTTCGTTCCCCGCCCAGCGCGGTCTATCTCGGAAGGATCGACTGACATGCAGGCCCCCATACCCATCGACGAGAATTTGCGTTTCTTGATCATCGAGGTCCGCTCTCATGCGACCGAACTGAAGAGCTTCTTTGAGTCCGGGGCACAGACCCCGACGACACAAATGATGGACCGTAACCATTACATATACTCGATCAAGGCAAGAATTCACGGCATGTGCCTGGAGGTGTTTCAGTCCCGCAAGAAGAATATCCTGGACGGGCGCTCTTTCTGGGCGCTGGGAGCCGTGGCAACGGCGTTGGCGCGTATATCGGACCTATGCTGCGACTGTGTTCGACACGCCCGTCGGGCGCGCAAATCAGGTCACTGTCGCTGCTCGGACCTCGCGGCCATGATGCGTGAAGTGCTACATGGCATCGCGCTCATCGAAACGGCCGAGGGTCGGTTCGACTTGGAACTCGCCATGGAGGTCTGCGGCACCCAACCCCGCCTGGCCCGCGACCACAAGCGATTGGTCAATCGCTTGATCAAACGGAAGAAATCCAACACCGTAATCATCGACAACCTGTATATCGCCCAGAAAATCGAGGAAATGGGTGAATCCCTGCTGACAATTGGCGAGGCGGTGATCTCGGCGAACCTGGGTCTGGATCTGGATATCGATCGTTACCAGACCCTACGCTCTTCGCTCGAAAAGATGCATAACGGCGCCCAGGCAACCATTGAAACCCTGGCCGAAACGCGCTCCGGCAGCGGGGTGTCCGGTATATCCGATCCGGACAACGACGACGACCAGATCATCGCTGTTCTCAAGGATGGCAAGAAGCGCAAGCTCAAGGCGGAACGCCAGAAAGTAGAGGTCTGGAACGGGGTATTCCCGGGGCTGGCTCCGAAAATCCTTTCCTATCGCAAGCATGGTGATCGAGCCGGGCTGCTGATTCAGCACCTGCCGGGCTTGACCTTCGAGCAGATCGTAATGACGGAATCCGCCCCGGCCCTTAAGAAAAGCTTGGCGGGGCTGAAGAGAACCCTAAAGGCCGTCTGGGCCAAGACCAAATCCGAGCAGACCGTCTCGGCCCGTTTCATGGAACAGCTGCATGGTCGGCTAAAAGACGTCTATGCGGTTCATCATGATTTCCGTTCCGGTAGCGTGGTTTACAACGGTTTGCGCGCGGAATCCTTCGAGCGGCTGATCGAGCAGGCCCGCAAAGTCGAGGAGAGCTATCCAGCCCCGTTCTCGGTCTATATCCACGGAGACTTCAACATCGACAACATCCTGTTCGACCAGGCCGAAAAGGACATCCGGTTCATTGACCTGCACCGCTCCTGCCAAATGGATTATGTGCAGGATATATCGGTGTTCATGGTGTCCAACTATCGTCTTCAAGGCCTCGACGAGCCGCTCCGGCTTCGCATTCGCGGCGTGGTGACGGATTTCTACCAGTTTGCCCGCACGCAAGCCAAACGCGCCGATGACACCTTTTTCGAGGTCCGCCTGGCCCTGGGACTGGCCCGCTCATTTGCCACATCGACCCGATTCATCTTGGACCGGCAACAGGCAGCGGGCATGTTTATGCGGTCGCACTACCTGCTGGAACGGGTTGCAAATCTGACGCCGAAATCCGCCAAGCGGTTCCGCGTGCCAGTAAGGGAGCTTTTCAATGGCTGAACCCAAAATCGGTATCGTCGGCATTCCGGGCAAATGGTCCACGGAAGCCCTGGCTGATGCCGTGGAGGCACGGACCGGTTTCCGGCTGGTGATCGACATGGCCGACGTGGTTCTCGACCTTCACGAGCGCCGCCTGATGCATGGAGATGTGGATCTCTGCGCCCTGGATGGCTTGGTGATCAAGAAAATCAGTGAAAGCTACTCCCCTCACGCTCTGGATCGGTTGGAGATGTTGCGCCTGCCGGAGGCCGCCGGTGTTCGCGTCTTCAGCCCGCCAAACGCCATCTTGCGGACCATCGACCGGCTGGCCTGCACCGTGACCCTGTGCAATGGCGGTATCCCCATGCCGGAGACCCTGGTCACCGAAAGCGTCGACCAGGCCGTTGAGGCGGTCGGGCGGCTCGGAACGGCGGTTTTCAAGCCCCTTTACTCCACCAAGGCCCGGGGTATGGCTGTCATCAACGGATCGACACCCGATAGGGAGATCCGGGCTGCCGTGGAGGCTTTCCATGCCGACAATCCTGTGATGTATCTGCAACGGAAGCTCGATCTTCCGGGGCGGGACCTGGGGCTTGTGTTTCTGAAAGGAAATTACCTGGGAGCCTATGCCCGGGTTGCCGGCGGCGAGGCCTGGAACACCACCATCCACAGCGGTGGCCGATACGCATCGTTCGAACCACCGGGAGAATGGATCGATCTGGCAAAACGGGCGGTGGATCTGTTCGGCCTGGACTTCACCACCGTCGATCTGGCCGAGACAGCGGACGGACCGGTGATCTTCGAGGTTTCAGCCTTCGGTGGATTTCGGGGTGCCAAGGAAGGGGCCGCGATCGATGCCGCGGCCCTTTATGTCGACCATGTTCTGGAAAGGGTCCGCCCATGACCGATGCCGCCGTATTGGCGTCCCACATGGCAGGGGACCTGATTCTTTGCGACACCCCCCTGGACCTGGACCTGGGAGGCGATGGTTTCACTCTGCGCGTGGTTTCCAACGAGGCGCGGTTGATTGACAGTCTGCGGCACTATTTCCGCCATCTGTCGGCACCAAGCACCGTTCCGGACCGGGTACTGAAAGTCTGGCAGAGGGAAGAGGTTCCTTGTGATATTCCCTTTGCGGACTGGAGCCGCGAACCGGGCAAAACAGGGCGCAAGGACGCCTACGCGGACCTGCCGGATGCCCGTCTGGTACGCAAAGTTCGGACCGGAATGCTGTTTCTCCAGGCGGCGGATAGGGCGGTCTGCGCCGGGCCGTGTCTGGCGAACGAAAACCAGGTGATCAACTTCATCAACTCCCAATACATGACTTGGCTGCAACAGCGCGGCAACCTGATCTGCCATGCGGCGGGATTGGCCGCCAACGGGCAGGGGCTGGGACTGGCCGGGTTGTCCGCTGGCGGCAAGTCGACCCTGATGCTGCACCTGCTTGAACGAGACGACGTTACCTTTGTCTCCAACGACCGGCTGCTCGTGCGCCGGGAGGATGGCAAGACGATCGCCCGCGGTATTCCCAAACTGCCCCGAATCAATCCCGGCACCGTGGTCCATAACCCGCGCCTTCATCCCTTGATCGATGACGAACGGCGCCAGGAACTTCTCGCCTTGCCCAACCAGGCGCTTTGGGAGCTGGAGCAAAAACACGACGTGGATATCCTGACCCTCTATGGGGAGGACCGGATCGTTCCGCAAACGCCGCTCTCTGCCTTCGTCATCCTCAACTGGTCGCGGGACTCGACAAAGCCTTGGCGATTGCAGGAGGTCGACCTTGCAGACCGGCGGGACCTCCTGCGGGCAGTGATGAAGTCGCCCGGGCCATTCCACCAATATGGAGACGGCCGGTTCCAGGCCGACCATATGCCCTTCGATGAATCCGCTTATCTCTCCGCCTTGGCCCATGTATCCTGCCACGAAGTTACCGGACAGATAGATTTTGACGGCGTTTCCGCCGCTTGCGCGGCACGCTTGCTGGGAGCCACTTGATGACACGTGAACTACTCATTCTCCGTCACGGCAAGGCCCAACCGGGCCGAGGAGCGAAAGACCGGGATCGCGAACTCAAAGACAAGGGCAAGCGTGATATTCAGCGGATTGGCGTCTGGCTACAAGAGAATGAGCGGTTACCCGATGCAATCCTCGCCTCGCCCGCGGAACGGGCTTGGAGCACGGCTCAGAAGTCCTTGAAGGCCGGGGGCGCGGGCACCGAGGGCCTGAGCAAGGAAGAGCGCCTCTATGACGCCTCCCTGAAGGATTTGAAGTCCTTGCTCGCCAAGGCGTCCAACGGTACAGAGCGGCTGATGCTGGTGGGGCACAATCCCGGTCTAAAGCAATTGGCGGCCTATCTGACCGGATCGGGTGAATTGCTGAGTAAGGGAATGCTGCTGCGGATCGGACTTCCCGACGATTGGGGCAAGCTGAAGAAGGGGTGCGGGCAACTGCTCGACAGGGTGGATCCCGGAGACCTGCCGAGGCTGTTTCCGTTTCCCGGGCCGGGCTCTTCGGAGATGCGGGACCGGCCGTCCTACTACTATACTCAGTCTTCGGTCATCCCCTACCGCCTGCACGAGGGGGCCGTCGAGATTCTGGTCATCCAGTCGAGCAAGCAACATCATAGCGTCGTGCCCAAAGGCATCAAGGAGCCGGGCCTCACCCCACAGGCCTCGGCGGCCAAGGAGGCCTGGGAAGAAGCCGGCGTGGAAGGCTATGTGGAAGACGCGCCGTTAGGGGCCTATGGATATGAGAAATGGGGCGCCAACTGCACCTGTACGGTCTATGCGATGGCGGTCAGGCGGGTGGTGCCCGAGGCGGAATGGAAGGAGAGCCACCGGGGGCGGGTCTGGATGCCTCCCGAGGAGGCGGCCGCACGATTGAAGCAGAAAGAGCTCGGGCCTTTGGTCATGGCCTTGGCCGAGCGGTTGCGGCAAACGTCATGAAGGCGCCGTCGTCCGCTACGGCCCACCCCGAAGGGCTCAAACCCATGCCGGAGAAATCCTGATGAAGAAAACGCCCAGCACCTTCAAGCACGAATCCCTCCAGGACCGGCAATCGATCAAGAGTATTTTGAATGCGATCACCAAGGGGATCGGCCAGGGAAAGGTCAGCTTGAGCGACGAAGACGACGAGGTGGTGCTATCCCCGGAGGGCCTTCTGCATTTGCGGGTTTCGGCGACTCAAGACGGCACCGACAATCGCCTGACCATCCGCCTGGATTGGCGCTCGGATAAAGAGGCCCCCAAGCGAAAAGCCCTTGCCGTAAACAAGTGACGGAAGCTGTCCTTGGATGGCAGTCCTTGATCAAGACGGATACTTTAGCAGGAAAGCGCCGCGCGCCAGGGCGGGTTCGCGCCGGCTTGGCCCACGGTGTAGGCGGCCACTTCGGCACCAAGCGCAAGGGCCTTTCTCAAGGCATCTTCATCGAGTTGTGTCAGTCCATGCTTCGACAAGCCGCCGGTTTGGCGCAGACCTGCCAGGAATCCGGCGTTGAAGGTATCCCCCGCGCCGACCGTATCCACCACCGCGACCGGTTGGGTCGGGACGGTGATCTCGTGGTCGCGGGTGATGGCCCTGGCCCCCTTGTCTCCCATGGTCAGCGTGACAATGGACGCCCCCCGGTCGATCCAGTCCCGGGCCACGATCTCGAACGCTCGCCCTGGTTCGAGCCAATCCAGGTCTTCCTCGGATACCTTGATGATATCGCTCATGGCGATCATCCGGTTGAGTCGCTCCCGATAAGCCGATTCATCGGTGACGAACCCCGGTCTGATATTGGGATCGAGGGAAATCACGGCTTTCTCATACAGGCGCCGCATCAAGGTTTCATAAGTGGACCCACAGGGTTCCGGAATCAGGCTGATGGCCCCAAAATGCAGCGCTTGGGCGGTGTCGGGCAGGATCGGCAGGTCGTCCGCGGACAGCATTCGGCCAGCGGTGTTTTCATCCATGAAGCTGTATTGCGCGTTACCGCCGGAGAGGGTGACGAAAGCCAATGTGGTCGGTCTGGCGCTACGCACGCAATAGGCCGTGCCGACCCCTGACTCATCTAGAAACGCCATGAGTTTGCGGCCAAACATGTCGGTGGAAAGACCGGAGAGGAACTGCGTGTCTTCGCCCAGGCGACCCAGCGCGACAGCGGTATTGAACACCGCCCCACCCGGCACCGGAAGGAAGGCCTCGCGGTCGTCCGCCAACCGCCGGGGGAGCATATCCATAAGGGCCTCGCCGCAGCAAATGATCATTGAGGACCTCCGTTTCCATAGGTCCGCAATGTCCGTGCGACCCCGTTGGAAAGCAAGGACAATAGAGCCCGGCTGAATGTTTCGGCAAAGGTCTTGTTGTCACCCAAGCCGCCGAATATATCGGTGTTCTCCAGGAACGCCGTGGGGTGGGTCTTGGCTTGATGGGCTCGCTCCATCAATTGATCGGCGCTTTCGTCTTCAAGGGTGATGGACCAACCATCTTCCGTTTCACCCATGCAGTAGCGGCACCACAAGGCCACTTCCAAAGCCAGGCCATCTATTGATTGACCGGCTTCGAGGCGGTCGGTCAAGGTCGGCAAAATGAATTTTGGTTGCCGGTTGGAGCCGTCAAGGCAGAGGCGGGCAATGGTATCGCCGATCTTAGGGTTGGCGAAACGATCCAGGACGGTCTCCAGGTAGAGCTGGAAATCGATACCGGGAATCGCCGGAATCGTCGGAATGATTTCTTCCTGGGCCAGTTTATGGAGATATCCCCGGATCAGCGGATCGGACATGGCATCATGAACGTACCGATGCCCCAACAAAGCCCCCGCATAGGCGATCGCACCGTGACCGCCGTTGAGGATGCGCAGCTTCATCAGTTCATAAGGGGCCACGTCATCGACGAATTCGACGCCCACCTTTTCCAAGGCCGGGCGGCCGGCGGGGAAGTTGTCCTCCAACACCCATTGATGAAAAGGCTCGCAGACCACGGGCGACGCATCCTCAATGCCGAATTCGGTTTCGGCGAGCTTCAATTCGCGATCGCCGGTGGCGGGGGTGATGCAATCGACCATGCCGTTAGGGAAGGCAATCTCAGAGGCGATCCATTCTCCAAGCTCCGCTGATTGAGCCTCGGCCAACCCGACCATGGTGCGCCGGGTGACGTCACCATTCTCGGGTAAATTATCGCAAGAGACGATGGTGAAGGGGGGCAAGCCCCGCAAGCGACGTTGACGCAGGCCGGCCAACAGCATCCCGAAAACCGAACGGGGGCGCGCCGGAACCTGTCGGTCATGAACCATATCAGGATGCGCGGCATCGAAACCGCCGGTCTCGGTATTGATGTAGTATCCGCCTTCGGTCACGGTCAGGGACACAATACGTATTCCCGGATGCGTCATGGCCTCGATCAAGGCCGAGGGATCCACGGGCAGGAAATCGATCATCGACCCGCAGACCACCGCTGTGTTGCCCGCGGGGTCCAGCTCTATGACGGTGGTCAGCCAGTCTTGTTTACTCAGCAGTTCTCGGGTCTTGGCATCGTGGGGCCGCACCCCGGCTCCGACAATGGCCCAATCATGATCGCTTCCCAGATTGAACAGACGGTCCAGGTAGATCGCTTGGTGGGCCCGGTGGAAGTTGCCCACACCGATGTGCAGGATTCCGGGAGTCAGCGCCGAACGGTCATAACCCGGGACCGATACGGTCGCCGAGAGGGCGGGCAAATTGTTCTGGTTCAATTTGGTTGCGGCCATTAGTTCATCCAATTCCCGCCATCGACGTTAAAGGTCTGGGCCACCACGTAGTCGCTTTCCGCGCTGGCTAGGAACACCGCCATGCCGGTCAGATCCTCGGCCGTCCCCATGCGGCCATAGGGCACCTCGGCTCCGACCAAACGTTTTTTTTCTCCAAGCGGGCGGTTCTCATACTTGGCGAACAAGGCGTCCACGCCGTCCCAATGATCGCCCTCGACAACGCCGGGCGAGATGGCGTTGACGTTGATGTGATGCTTGATCAGATCCAGCCCCGCCGATTGGGTCAGGCTGATGATAGCCGCCTTGCTGGCGCAATAGATCGCCACAAGAGGCTCGCCGCGCCGCCCGGCTTGACTGGCCATATTGATGATTTTACCGCCCTGACCGCGCGCGATCATGGATCGGGCAACGGCCTGCATCATGAATAGTGTCCCTTGAACATTGATGGCAAACACCCGGTCGTAGCTTTCTTGGGTGATTTCGACCACCGGTGCCATATCAAAGATGCCGGCATTGTTGATCAAGATATCAATGCCGCCCGCCCGCTTGGTCACGAGGTCCACGGCCTTTTGGATGGAATGAGCGTCGGTGACGTCGAGGGGGACGGCGAAGGCCCCTTTGCCAATGTCGCGGGCCGCTTGCTGGGCACCGGCCAAATCGATGTCGCCGATGGCCACGGTGGCGCCCTCGGCGGCATAGGCCTTGGCGAAGGCCTTGCCGATGCCTCGGGCCGCCCCGGTAACCAGGGCGGTTTGATTTTCCAGGCGGTTCATCGAATGGTCTGCCCGTTTTCGGCGAAGCGATAGATGCGTTCGGCATCCGCCGAGACATGGATCGTATCGCCGTGGTCAAGGTCCACGTCTCCTGCGGCCCGAACGGTCATGTGGGTCCCGTCCGCCAAGGTGACGTATAGAAAGGTGTCCGACCCCAGGTGTTCGGCGACGCCTACTGTGCCCTGCCACAGGCCGCTGTCCTTGGACAGGGTCAGGTGCTCGGGACGGATGCCAATGGTATGGGCGTTGTACGCGGCCGCCGCGGCACCGGTCAGGAAGTTCATTTTCGGCGAGCCGATAAAGCCGGCGACGAACAGATTGTCCGGATTGTGATAGAGCTCCAACGGTGAGCCCACCTGCTCAATGAACCCGTCATGCAGCACCACGATCTTGTCGGCCATGGTCATGGCTTCCACCTGATCATGAGTCACATAGATCATGGTCGTTTTGAGGCTCTGGTGCAGTTCGGAAATCTCCAGGCGCATATTGACCCGCAGGGCTGCATCCAGATTGGAGAGGGGCTCGTCGAACAAGAACGCCTTGGGCTCGCGGACAATGGCCCGACCGATGGCTACCCGCTGACGTTGGCCGCCAGAGAGCTGACCGGGACGGCGGTCGATATAGCTGTCCAGATTGAGAACCTTGGCGGCGCCATCGACCTTCTTGTCGATCTCGGCCTGATCCATTCCCGCCATCTTCAGCGGAAAGGCGATGTTCTTGCGCACCGACATATGGGGATAGAGGGCATAGGATTGGAACACCATGGCCAGTCCCCGACGTGCCGGGCGCACATCGGTGGAATCCATGCCATCAATGGCGATACGCCCGGAGGTGACGTCCTCCAAACCGGCGATCAATCGAAGCAGCGTGGATTTGCCGCAGCCCGACGGGCCGACGAAAACCACGAATTCGCCTTCATTGATCTCCAGATCGAGAGGGGGAATGACTTCGACAGGGCCGAAGCTTTTTGTGACTTGTTCAAGAATAATGCTTCCCATAATCCGCTCCTATTTCACAGCGCCGAAGGTAAGGCCGCGTACCAATTGCTTTTGACTGAACCAACCCATGATCAGGATCGGCGCAATCGCCATGGTCGAAGCGGCGGAAAGTTTGGCGTAGAACAACCCCTCGGGGCTGGAATAACTGGCGATAAAGGCCGTCAGAGGTGCTGCCTTGGCCGCCGTCAGGTTGAGAGTCCAGAAAGCTTCGTTCCAGGACAGAATGATGTTCAACAGCAATGTCGAGGCTATGCCCGGCACCGCCATGGGAGTCAGCACATAGACGATCTCCGACCACAAGGTGGCTCCGTCCATGCGGGCGGCTTCGAGGATCTCGCCAGGGATTTCCTTGAAGTAGGTGTAGAGCATCCAGATGATGATCGGCAGGTTGATCAAGGTCAGCACGATCACCAGCCCGGTGCGGGTATCCAGCAGTCCGGTATCCCGGAACAGCAGATAGATGGGGATCAACACGCCCACCGGCGGCAGCATTTTGGTGGACAGCATCCACATGAGCACGTTTTTGGTATGCTTGGCCGGAACAAAGGCCATGGACCAGGCCGCCGGGATGGCGATCAGCAATCCGAGCAACGTCGATCCCACGGAAATCACCACCGAGTTCATGAAGTGGCGGAAGTAGTTGGACCGCTCCTGGACCTCGGTATAGTTTTCGAACGTCCAGTCGAACCCGAGGAACAAGGGGGGCGAGGCAATGGCATCGGCCTCGGTCTTGAAGCTGGTCAGCACCGTCCAGAGGATCGGAAAGAAGATCAGCAACGCGACGCTCCAAGCCAGCACGGTGAACAGCGTTTTGGTTTTGAATTCAGCATTGATGTTCATGGATCACGCCTCCAGGTTCTTGCCGATCATCCGCATCAGGAAGATCGCAACGATGTTGGCCAGGACGACGGCGACAATGCCGCCAGCCGATCCGCCGCCCACATCGAATTGCAGCAGCGACTGGGCGTAGACGAGGAAGGTGATATTGGTGGACGCATAGCCGGGTCCGCCATTGGTGGTCACCAAGATCTCGGCGAAGATTGACAGCAAGAAGATCGTCTGAATGAGGATCACCACCGTGGCTGCCCGCGAGAGATGCGGCAGGACGATATAAAAGAACCGGCTGAATTTCCGCGCGCCATCCATTTTGGCCGCCTCGATCTGCTCCCGATCCAGGGATTGCAGGGCGGTAAAAAGGATCAATGTAGCGAAGGGCAGCCATTGCCAGGCGACAATCACGATGATCGAGAACAAAGGCGCCACGGCAAAGAAATCAAAGGGTTCAAGGCCCAGACCCGTCGCAACATGGGCGAACAGGCCGTTCACGGGGTTCATGAACATGTTCTTCCAGACCAAGGCCGAAACCGTCGGCATGACGAAAAACGGCGCGATGACCATGACCCGGACAATTCCGCGCCCCCACATGGGTTGGTCAAGCAAGATTGCGAGGCCGATCCCGCCGACGATGGTCACAAACAACACGCCACCAACCAGTAACAAGGTGTTGCCCAAGGCGGCGAAGAATGCCGGATCGGTGAGAAAGAATTCGTAGTTGCTTAGGCCGATCCATTCTTCCATCCCCGGAGTCAGGAGATTGTAGTTTAGGAAGGAGAAGTAGATCGTCATCGACAGCGGCACGATCATCCACCCAAGCAGCAGCAGGACTGCCGGAGAGACCATGAACCGTGCGGCAACGCGTGAATGGTCGGTAGCCATAACGCACTCCCTGAAGATTGAGAGAAAAAAGTGGGAGCCGGATCACGACGACCCGGCTCCCCCAGGCAGGGAGGTTACTTGGGATACCCGGCCTTTTTCATGGTGCGCGAGGACAGGGCCTGCGCATTCTTCAAGGCCTGATCGACAGACAGGGTGCCAGCCAAGGCAGCGGAGAACTGTTGGCCGATCGCCGTTGCCATGCCTTGGAACTCGGGGATGGCGACGAACTGGATACCAATATAGGGCACCGGGTCGACGGTCGGGTTGGTCGGGTCCGCGGTCTTGATGCTCTCAAGGGTCATCTTGGCAAAGGGAACCTTGGCATATTCGGGATTGGCATAGAGCGACGCCCGGGTACCCGGAGGCACATTGGCCCAGCCTTCGTTGGCTGCCACGAGAGCGAGATATTCCTTGGAGGTCGCCCAGGCGATGAACTTCTTGGCGCTCTCGACTTTTTGCGAACCGGCGGGAACGGCCAGGCTCCAGGCCCACAACCAATTGCCGCGCTTGCCAAGACCGGTATCCGGGGCCAGGGCGAACCCGACCTGATCGGCGACCTTGCTGTCGTCGGGATTGGTCACGAAGGACGCGGCGACAGTGGCATCGATCCACATACCGCATTTGCCTGATTGGAACAGAGCCAGGTTTTCGTTGAAGCCGTTGGAAGAGGCCCCCAGCGGACCGGATTCCTTCATTATGTCGATATAAAAGGACAGAGTCTTTTTCCAAGGCGCGGTATCGAACTGCGGCTTCCAATCCATGTCGAACCACCTGGCACCAAAAGAATTGGCGGTGGCGGTCAGCAGGGCCATGTTTTCACCCCAACCGGCCTTGCCACGCAGGCAGATACCGTAAACGCCATTGGACTTGTCGGTCATGGCGCTGGCGGCCTGCTTGATAAAGTCCCAGGTCGGCGCTTCGGGCATGGTCAGCCCGGCCTTTTTCATCAGGTCCTTGCGATACATGACCATGGAGCTTTCCCCATAGAACGGCGCCGCGTACAGCTTGCCGTCCACCGACAGACCGCCGCGAATGGCAGGAAGAATGTCATCGATGTCATAGGAAGCCGGCAGGTCATGCAAAGAGACCAGCCAGTTCTGTTTGGCCCAGATCGGCACTTCATAGGTGCCGATGGTCATGATGTCGTATTGGCCGCCCTTGGTGGCCACGTCGGTGGTCACCCGCTGGCGCAGGATATTCTCTTCGAGAGTCACCCACTCCAGCTCGATGCCGGGGTGTTTGGCGGTGAAATCGCCGGACAGCTTCTGCATCCGGATCATGTCGCCATTGTTAACCATGGCGATGGTCAGCTTCTCGGCGATGGCCGATGTGGCCACAAGCGACAGAGCCGCCGCACCAATCATCATTCGGGTCACATTCTTCATCTCTTCCTCCAAGTCGCGTTGCAGTTTGCGTATTGAGCATTTGCTAATTCATTGAGCAATTATTCGCCTAGGTGGCGTGCAAAGTCAATAAGTTTGTTTCGTTGCGCTGCACCATGGCGCAGGAAACGAACCTTTCCGGTTCTCAATGAAGGTGAAAAAACAGAGCTGTAACAAGGATCCGGGCAGCCGGAGAAAATCTAATCGACAAGGGTCTCGGCGGTTGCCTCGTCGGTGATCAGCCCGGTGACCCTGCCCCCGGTCAGGGCTGCGCGGATGGCTCGAACCTTGCTCGGCCCGCGTGCCACGCCGATGGTGGGAATCGCTGTTGGCTGGCTCAAGGGGACGCTGGCCACCCGATCATTGGTTTGACCTTCGATCAAAACCCCCTGATCGTCGAAAGCCCAACCGATGATTTCTCCGGCACCGCCCGCGGCTCGCAGATCGCTCAATTCCCGGGGGGTGATAAATCCATCGGTTCGCAGAGGCGGGGCATCGTTCAACTCGCCGATACCGACAAAGGCCACGTCCGCCGATTGGGCCAGCGCGATATTGCTTCGGATTGGCTTCTGCGCGCAAAGAATGTCGCGCTCTTCCTTTGATGACGCCACGACGGGAACGGCCATGGGATAGTGCGGCGCTTTGGTGGTATCGCCAATACGCATAATGACTTCATTGAAGCTGGCCGAACCGTCTGGCGCCAGATTCCCCACCAACGACACGAGCTTGTGTTGGGGGCAGTTCATGCGTGACATCTGTTCCACGGCGCCGCGCATTTCCCGCCCGGTGCCCAATGCCATGACGATGGGCGCCTCGGACTTGAGGTATTTCTCAATCTCCGCCGCCGCGACCTGTGCGATACCCATGGCCGGATCATCGGAGGTGGAGTCCGTCAGGGTGACTTCGCAGTATTCCAGCCCAAAGCGGTCCTTCAGGCGCTGGGCCAAGTCCATACAGCGGGCAATGGGATGATCCAACCTGAATTTGACCAGACGCTCGCGCATGGCCAAGGCGACAAGGCGTTGGGCCGATTGACGGGAAATCCCCATCTTTTCGGCAATTTCGTCCTGGGTATTCTGGGCGACATAATAAAGCCAACCGGCCCGTGCGGCATCGTCGAGGCGGGAGCGATCACTGTCACTTTTTTTTGCCATTGCGACCCTGCATCAGTGCCTGGGAGTACGATGGGTTCTGTATATAGGCATTTGCCCGCCGGACAAGCAAATGATTGCCTCTATCATAGGTCGGGCAACAAGGTTTGAAAGGGGCCTTTTTTCTTAAACGAACTCAAATCCGGCCTTGGTCATGGGCAGATCGGTGATCCGTTTGCCGGTGAGGGCAAAAATCCCGTTGGCCACCGCCGGGCCGGTGGGCGGCACAGCCGGTTCGCCCACGCCGGTCGGGGGTTCCGCCGATTGGATGATGGTTACCGAGATGTCCGGCATGTCGGCCATGCGAAGGGGTTCGTAGTCGGGGAAGTTCTGCTGATCCACCAGGCCTTCGTCCAGAGTGATTTCGTTGCGCAGGATGGCGCCCAGGCCAAATCCGGCGCCGCCTTCCATCTGTGCCTTAATGACATCCGGATTGACCGCCACGCCGCAGTCCACGGCCATGTGCAGGTGATCCACATGGACCTCGGTGCCGTTGACGGTCACATCGGCCACCATGGCCACATAGCTGCCGAACGAGAAATGGGCGGCGAAACCTCGTTTCTGACCGGGTTGCCAGCCGGACGCATCCCGCACCGCCTCGATGACCCCGGCCAGGCGTGCCTGTTTGGCATCGCCTTTGTCCAGCAGGGACAAACGCAGTGCCACCGGATCCCGACCGGTCTCATGGGCGATCATGTCCATCAGGCTTTCCATGGCATAGGCGGTGTGGGTATGGCCCACGGAACGCCACCACAGGGCCGGGATCGGGGTGATGAAGTCCGAGACGCCCACCCCCATGTTAGGGATGCCGTAAAGGCTGTCATCGATGCCCTCGACCATGGAATGTTCGATGCCATCCTTGACCCCGAAGGCCTCGAACGGCGTCCCTTTGAGGATCGATTTGGCGGCCACCCGGTGGTCCCAACCCACAAGGGCGCCCTGGGCGTTCAGACCGATGCGGGCCTTGTGCACGGCCAGGGGTCGATAGAAACCGCCATGGAGATCATCCTCCCGGCTCCAGACAAGCTTGACCGGCACCTTGCGCCCCATGGCGTCGAAGGCCAGGGCCGCTTCCACAGGGTAATCCGAGACAGGATTGGCCCGGCGGCCAAAAGAGCCGCCCGCATAGACCGTATGGATTTCCACCTGTTCGGGAATCAGGTTCAAGACCTTGGCAACGGCCGGTTGGACACCGCCGGGGAATTGACAGCCGTCGTGAAGCCGTACGCCGCCGGTTTCGGTGGGCTCAACGACGCAATTCACCGGCTCCATGGGCGCATGGGCCAGGAAGGGGAAATAGAACTCCGCCTCGATGGTTTTGGCCGCGCCGTCCACCGAAATGGCCGCCTGCTCGGTGGAGAATTCCTTCATGACCTGGAACTGTGGCCTGCCGGTCTGGCGACGGATGGTGGTCTCCATTTCATCGGAGGAGCGCCGCTCGGCCTTGGCAAAGTCCCATTCCGCCGAGAGGGCGTCGCGGGCCTGGAAGGCCGCCCAGGTATTTCTGGCATAGACCGCCACGCCCGCTTTGTTGGCCAAAATCTTGGCGTCGATGAAGCCCGGTACCTGAGCGGCGTCGGTGGCATCGAAGGTGGTCACCACCCCCCCGAACTTGGGGCTGCGGCGAATGGCCACATAGACCATGCCCGGTATTTTCACGTCCATGGCGAACACCGCCGTGCCGTCGGTTTTATCGCGGCTATCCTTGCGGGGCAGGGTGGCGTTGCCGATCAGCTTGAACTGATCGGGGGATTTCAGGGTCACCTCGGGGAAGGGTGTCAAAGTGCTGGCCACGCGGATGAATTGGCCGAAGTGGCCCGCATGGGGCCCGGCGCTCAGAATGCCGTCGGAAATGGTGATTTCTGATTCGTCCAAGTCCCAGGTCTCGGCGGCGGCACTGACCAGCAGTTGCCGGGCCGTGGCACCCGCCTCGCGGTATTGCTTAAAGGAATTGGCCATGGCGGTGGAGCCGCCGGTGCCTTGTGTGCCGAAAAACAGGTTCTTGTACTTGTCATTGTCCGCCGGGGCGAATTCGGTTCGCACGGTGGCCCAGTCCGCATCCAACTCCTCGGCGATCAGGGTGGTCAGGCCGGTGGTGGTGCCCTGGCCCATCTCGAAATGCTTGAGGATGACCGTCACCACGCCCTGTTCGTCGATGCGGACAAAGGGATTGAGCGCCATGGACTCGGTGCCGGCGGCCAGTACGCCGCGGGCGTTGAGGCCGATGACCAGGGCAGCGGCGCCGGTGGCGGCCCCTTGCAGAAATCCACGACGGGATACTTCAACGGTCATGGCTCATCCCTCCAATTTGCCGGATGCCAGTTTGATGGCCTCCTTGATTCGGACATAGGTGGCGCAGCGGCAGACATTGCCGTCCATGTAGGCGTCGATCTCCTTGTCCGACGGGCGGGGGATTTCGCTCAGCAGGCCGATGGCGGACATGATCTGTCCCGATTGGCAGTAGCCGCATTGGACCACGTCCTTTTCCTGCCAGGCCTCGCGCACCGCCGTGGCGATCCGGTCATTGGCGCCCTCGATGGTGACGATGGCTCCCGTCGTTGCATCTTCCACCGGTGTTTGGCAGGAGCGCACGGGTTCGCCGGCCAGGAGAACGGTACAGGAGCCGCAGGCCGCCACGCCGCAGCCAAACTTGGTGCCGGTGAGATCCAATAGGTCTCTCAAGACCCAGAGCAGCGGGGTTCCAGGCTCGGCATCCACCGACCGCGGTTGTCCATTGATCTTGAGTTCGTAGCGCATGGTTGCTTCGCCTTGTCACAGCAAAATGGGAGCGTACCGTCTATGGATATAGTGCTCGGAACCCGATTTCCAAGGAACAATCGAATGCACGATGATGGGCCTCGTTTGGGCGGCAGGGCGCCACCTTCCATCTGTTTAACAGACTGCTGACAAAGTGTTGTCCGACGGCCCGCCTCGCCCTTCGTCCCTCGACAAGCTCGGGATGAGGAAGCTCTGGGTGAGGCTATTCAAAGGCCCTCATGCTGAGCTTGTCGAAGCAAGTGTCGCCACAAGCTCGAAATCAGACTTTTTCAGATGGCGGTAATCGAGCAGTCAGGGATTGCCTAGATCACGTCGTGATTGATCGGATTCGATCAATCATGAAAAACGTGATCGATTCCAATAAGGTCGCGCGTGAACGGCCTACTGCCGCACCAGATCAGCGATGGCCTCGGCGGTGAATCCGTGGCGCGCCCGCAGACCGTCCTGGCTGTCAGCGACAGCAAGAATTTCAGGGCCGATTTTCAGCGAATGGAATGCCACCGGACGACCAATCAGACATTCCGCCACCACCGAAGCCAATCCCCCGACACCATGCTCTTCCACCGTCACCACGGTGCCCGTATCGGCCGCGGCGGACAGGGCTTCCAGATCCGGTTGGTCCAGCGTATGGAAGCTCAGCACCATGGCCTCGGTCCCTTGCTCGGCAAGCATGGCCGCAGCGTCCATGGCGATGGGCAGAGCCGCTCCGGTCGCCACAAGGGCGCAATCCGTTCCGGTTCGCGTGGTGATCGCCCGACCGATCCGGAAATCGGGTGACGATTGATGAACTTGGCGCTCGCCCGCCCGCCCCAGGCGCAGATAGGCCGGGCCGGGATGGCGGATCAGCGCCTCGGTCGCCGCCGCCGCCTCGGCGGGATCGCCCGGCGCCAACACGGTCATGTTGGGCAGCGCCCGCATGATCGCCAGGTCTTCCAATCCGTGATGGGTATAGCCGAGCGATCCGTAGGTCAGTCCGCCGCCCAGGGCGACCACGCGTACCGGCAGGTCGTGATAGCAGACATCATTGCGGATCTGCTCCAGGCAGCGCATCAGTGGAAAATTAGCCAGGGAGTAGACAAACGGAATCTTGCCGGTTAGCGCCAGACCCGCCGCGACACCGATCATGTTCTGCTCGGCCACCCCGGCATTGACGAAGCGCTCGGGAAAACGCTCGGCAAAGGGCTCCAACACCATGAAGCCAAGATCCCCGGTGAGCAGCCAGATGCGATCATCGGTCTCGGCCAGGCGGCACAGGGTATCGACAAATCCGCCCCTCATGCCTGCAACTCCTTCAACGCCTGCTCAAATTGCTCGGGGGTCGGGGTCTTGTAGTGCCAGGCCAATTGGTCTTCCATGAAACTCACGCCCCGGCCCTTGACCGTATGGCCGATGACCAGCGACGGGACACCGTCGTCCGGCGCTGTTGTCAGGGCTTTCTCCAAGGCCTGGGTATCGTTGCCATCCACTTCCATTACCCGCCAGCCAAAGGCCCGCCATTTATCGGCCAGCGGTTCCAGGCCGAGCACGTCGTCGGTGCGCCCGAAGCCCTGCAAGCGGTTGTAGTCCACCACGGCGGTCACATTGTCCAGCCGGTGATGGGCGGCAAACAGGGCCGCTTCCCAATTGGAGCCTTCGTCCAATTCGCCATCGCTCAACACCACAAAGGCCCCCCAACCGGCCCCGGCGCGTCGGGATGCCAGCGCCATGCCGCAGGCCACCGGCAGGCCATGGCCCAGGGACCCGGTGGAGAGTTCGACACCGGGGATCTTGTGGCTCACATGGCCGATGAGCGGTGAGCCGGGCTTGCTATAATCGTCGAGCCAGGCCTTGGGGAAATAGTCCAATTCCGCCAGCACCGCATAGGTGGCGGCGGCCACATGGCCCTTGCTCACGATCACCCGGTCCCGGTCGGACCATTGGGGATCCTCGGGTCGGACACGGGCCACGGCGCCATAGATCGTCGCCAGAATATCGGTCACCGACAGGCACGACCCCACGTGGGAGGCCTGACCGGAACTGGTCATGCGCAAAACCGCCAGGCGCATGGCCCGGGCCAATTCGGCGGGATCCCGTCGGGTCATTGGGAGTCGTCCTTGTCGAAGTTGATCCGTTCGCGCTCAATCACCGTCGGGCGGTTCTTCACATAGCCGTGGATGGACAGGATGTATTCGCCCAGAAAGCCGATGAAGAACAGCTGCACGCCGGAAAAGAAGAACAGCGCGGTAATCATTAACGGCATGCCGCGCGGCACGTCCTGCGACAGGACCAGGGTCAGGATGACGTTCACGAAGGCAAACAGGATCGACAGGGTGGCCAGGGTCATGCCCAGATACAATGCCAACCGCATGGGGGTGGAAGAAAACGAGATCAGTCCGTTCAGCCCCTGGTCGATCAAGTGGAAAAAGCGATTCTTGCTGATCCCCGCCTTGCGCTCTTGGACCGTGTAGGGCAATGGGGTCTTGGTAAAACCGGCTTCGAAGGTCATACAACGGACAAAGGGATAGTGGTCGTCGAATTGCCGGATCACGTCCATCACCTTCTTGTCGACGAACTGGCAGTCCCCCACGTCCGGGGGCATGTCCAGATAGGTGGTCCCGGCGATCAGGCGATAATAGAATTTGCGGATCTGCTTCATGGGGAAGCCTTCGATCCGATTGGCGCGCACGCCATAGACCACTTCCCAACCGGCTTCCCATTGCTCGACAAATCGCGGCAACAACTCCGGCGGGTCCTGAAGGTCGGCGGGCATGAACAGCAAGACACCATCGCCCGTTGCCGCCTTGACGCCGTTGAAGTGCGAGCGCATGGGGCCGAAATTCCGGGCATTGACGATGATCTTCACCGATTTGTCCCGGTCCGCGATCTCCTTGAGGATGTCCAGGGTCCGGTCCGTGGAGGCATTGTCGCAGAAGATATGCTCCCGGTCGTATTGGGGCAAATTTTCGTCGAACTGCGCTTTGACCGCCTCGTAACAGGCGCGAATGCCCTCTTCCTCGTTATAGCAGGGGGTGACGACGCTGATGGTCTTGCGGTCGCTCATGTTACCAGATCTTCCAAGGGGCCGCGCCGCCTTCCCAAAGCTTTTCCAAGGTCATCTTGTCGCGCAGGGTATCCATGGGCCGCCAGAATCCGTCGTGGCGGAAAGCCATCAATTGATCGTCCTCCACCAGATGCCGGATCGGCGCCCGTTCCCACATGATCTCGTCGTCATCGCCGATGATCTCGCCGACCTTGGGGGACAGCACGAAAAAGCCGCCGTTGACCCAATCGTCGTCACCATGGGGTTTTTCCTCGAAATGGCTCACCCGGTCGCCGTCCAGATGCATGATACCGAAACGCGGCAGTGGTCGGGTCGCGGTCACCGTGGCCATCTTGCCGTGCTCCCGATGAAACCGGATCAGGGCGCCGATATCCACATCCGCCACCCCGTCGCCATAGGTCAGGCAGAAGGCATCTTCGCCGTTGAGATGGGGCAGGGCCTTTTTCAACCGTCCACCGGTACCGCTGGAATCGCCGGTATCGATCAGGGTCACCCGCCAGGGCTCGGCCTCGGTGGCGTGGACTTCCAGCCGTTGTTCCTTCACATGCATGGTCACGTCGGACATATGCAGGTGATAGTTGGCGAAGTATTCCTTGATCATATGGCCCTTGTAGCCCAGGCAGACGATGAAGTCGTTGAGTCCATGGGCGGAATAAAGCTTCATGATGTGCCAGATGATCGGTCGTCCGCCGATCTCCACCAGGGGTTTGGGCTTGGTGGTGGTTTCCTCGCTCAGACGCGAGCCGAGACCGCCGGCCAGAATGACGACTTTCATGGAAAAGCGGTTCCTTTGTTAGAGACCCTCCCGGACGCAAGATGGACATACAACAATCCAATCGGCCTGTCTGCCCCTCTCATTGATGAATTTGGCCTTGCATCGAGCGGCGCGGACCGCCAAACAACTATCAAATGGGCGAAAGGGGAATGTCGGTGTCAGCCAATCGAGTCATGAGCCTGGGGTTCGCGGGATCAGCGGTGGTGGCATTGGCCTATCTGGCCTATGTGCTGTTTCGCTATGCCACGTTTGGCACCTATTTCGATCATGCGGAAGCGGAGACCGCCTTGCTGTCCTGGCGCCTGGCCGCCGACGGCACCCTGTATGACACGCCCGGAAGCCTGGAGCATACCATCACCGCCTATGGCCCCTTACTGTATATGATCAATGCCGCCTTTTTAGGCATTTGGGGGGGGTCGATTGCTGTCAGCAAGCTGGCGGCCCTGGCGGCCTGTTTCACGGCTTCGGTGCTGTTTATCCTGCATGCATGCCGTCACCATGGGGCGGCTCTGGCCGGTCTGGGGGGGCTGCTGTTCATCTGCTATCCGCTGATCGTCACGCCCATCGGCTATTGGACTCGGCCGGATTCCCTGTTGGTATTGCTGGTGACCTTGGGCGTCATCGCCGGGTCCCAATCGGATCGGGGCCGACCTTGGCTGGCGGCGTTTGGGGTCGCGGCCTGTGCCGGACTGGCGGTGAATCTAAAAGTCCATGCGGCGCTGTATTTCGTGCCGATCGTGCTCCGGTTCTGCCTGTACCGGCCCTTGTCGGTTTGGCCCATGATGGCTGTGGTATCGCTGGTATTCGCCCTTTTGCCCTTTGCCTTTCCCGGCGTCTCACTACAGCACTATGCCGAAGGCATTGCCGACATTGTCAGCTCGCGCCCCATTGACATGGAATTGCTCCGGACCTCGGTCCGCTTTTCGTTGATTTTCCTATTGCCCGGATTGGCATTGCTGTTGCCATTGGTGACACGCGGCCCCCTGGTCTCGCGCGCCGAAATCGGCTATTTCGGGGCCCTCGCTCTTTGCGTTGTCATCGGCCTCTATCCCTCGTCGGTGCCGGGGGCCGCCTGGTACCATTTGCTGCCTTTCTACCCGATTACCGTCGATCTGTTTCTACGGTTGGCCCGGGCTCTGGATCAACATAGATGGATCGGCACGACCGCCAAGCTGGTGATGGCCTTGACCCTTGTTATCATGAGCTACCTGCCTCAGAAGCGCTTTTTACGCAGCCTCGACGGTTTTGGCTGGACCGAGGACGTGGCCGCCGAAAGCCGGTCACTCATGAAACGGTATGAGGGCACGCCTGTTCAAGTGGGCTATTCCAGCGACAATGTGGGCGGCTACGGACGCACATTCATTCTGCGGCCCATGTTGGCTTTCGGCGGGTTCCGCCCCTATGCCCTGTCAGCGGCGGCGTCCATGGAGCGGCAGTATGCCAATATTGCACTTCCGGCCGCCAAAAAAGCAATACTGTCCCAATGCGGCAAGACTGTGTGGATTATTCCAAGATCGGATGGCAAGCCTTTTACCATGAATGGTTTTTTCCCGGGCACCAAAGCCTTTCCCACAGACGTGAGCGCGCATTTCACCCAGGCCTTCGAGAGGATGGAACGGGGCACTCATTTTGATGTCTGGGGATGCCGAACCCCTGGATTGGACGGCTGAACGCAACAGTCCTTCCCAACATTACCGATTGTATCGACCGCCCCCGGGGCTATGGTGATCCGTGATCGTTCCAAACACTGTTGAAAGGACCCGACATGGCCGAGCCCACCATTGCCCAGAAAGCCCCGTACCCGGTCGAATTGGTAGCCGGGGAGACCTATTATTTCTGTACCTGCGGCAAAAGCGACAAGCAGCCTTTTTGCGACGGCTCTCACAAGGGCAGCGAATTCAGCTCCATGCCCTTTACCGCCGAGGAAACCGGCACGGCCTATCTATGCGGCTGCAAGCACGCGGCCAAGCTGCCGTTCTGCGACGGATCCCACAAGAAGCTTTAAGGCGCCCCCTGGACCGTCACCCGCTTGAAGGTGAAATCGCCCGCGTGATTGGTAATCAGCAGGCGGTCGAATGCATCCCGATAGCCCATATCGGTGGCCTTCATCAACGGCTTATGGTCCAGGGTCACGGTCATCACACCATCCCGACCGCGGGTCCATTCCACCACATGGACCTTGTTGTCCTCAATGGATTGCGGGGTCGGCGTGACATCGACGACACTGGATCCCCGGCTCCCCACGCGGAGCAGCTCCCAACGCCCGCCATTGCCGTAGGCCAGCCGGTAGCCGCCATCGCCCGAGGCACTCTGACCGGGGCCGAACTCGATGCGTCCATCGGGTTTCCAGGCGGCCAGTTCGACCCGAATGGAAAAGGCGTTGCTGATGGCAGAGTCCAAATGGATCGCCGCGGCGGAAGCCGGCGCCGCGGTCGCGGTGGCTGCCTGTTGAGTCTGGGTCTTGGTGCCGAGCACCGCCCCCAGCAACGCAAAGGCCTTTTGCTCATTGGACATTTTTTTCTGTTGTGGCTGATCCGTTTGGGCCAGAGCCAGCACACTGCTGCGCAGGCCGTATCCCGATTCGATCCAATAGCGGCCCGAGGTGACGGTCCAGGCTGGGCCCCGGGTATAGTCCCCATCGGCGAAGGAATCGTCGATCTGCGTCGCCGACCAGGGCCGGTCATGACCATCGGCCAGGGCGCGCAAGTCCCGCAGGAACTGCGGATCGGCGGCCCGGGCTTTCTCCGCTTCGTCCACCAGCTTGCGTAATTGGGAAACCAAGTCCTGCACCGTCGTGTCAGGGGCGGTGACGGCCGCCGGGTCCTGCCAGGACTGATAACGGGAACTTTGTGAAAAGGCCGGAGCCGCCGCCATAACGCTAGCCGCCACCAAAGCCGTTAAAATCGTCGGTCGAATCTGCATCATCGGGCGAGCTTATCAAACTCGCGTGGTGGAATCGATGTTCCTATTATTTCTCTGGGCGGGCACCGGGAATAACCGCGATTCCCTAATGCATACTAGAAATCAATAAGTTCCTCGGATCCCATTGAAATTTGTGGCTTTAGCCTCGTGGTCCCCTCGATAACCCTGGGCGATCCAATGGAAACCGATCCCGTTCGCCCTCTTCCTTCGAGGGCCAGGGCGTGCTCACATAACGGCCTGGTAGGCCGCCATGCAATCATCTCCGAAACAGCAAAACACCACGCGCTGCAAAGCAGCATTGTCATCTCGAACCTTGTGCACCGTGGCCACGGCGATCAGCGCCGCCCGGTCGGCGGGAAACCCGTAAACGCCGGTGCTGATGGCCGGAAAGGCGATAGAACGCGCGCCGACCTTTTGCGCTGTTTTCAGGCTCTGTGTGTAGCAAGAAGCCAGCAGGTCGGGTTCGCCCCGATCACCGCCTTGCCAAATTGGGCCGACCGTATGGATGATCCATCGGGCGGGAAGACGATAGCCGGAGGTGATTTTAGCCTGCCCGGTGGGACAGCCGCCCAGGGTGCGGCATTCGGCCAGCAAGTCCGGTCCGGCGGCCTGGTGGATGGCGCCATCAACGCCGCCACCGCCCAAAAGGCTTTCATTGGCGGCGTTGACGATCACATCCACATCAAGGGCGGTGATATCGCCCTTGATCAATTCCAGATGTCTGGTCACGGTTCAGGAGGCCTTGGGCTCCGCCTTGGTAGCCGCTTTTTTGGCCGGGGCTTTTTTGCCCGGAGCTTTTTTGGCGGGAGACTTTTTCGCCGGGGACTTCTTGGCGGCTGGCTTGGCCGCGGGAGCCGCCACTTTGACCTTGTCGCCAACCTTGGCCCGTTCGACGCCCTCGCGGATCAGGTCAAAGGCTTCCTCGGCCTCGCCCCAACGCTTGACCTGCACCCACTTGCCCTTTTCCAGATCTTTGTAGTGAGCAAAGAAGTGGGCAAACTGCTCGATCATGATCTCCGGCAGATCGCGATAGGAGGTGGTATTCTTATAATAGGGGTGCAGAGCATCCACTGGCACGCAAAGCAGCTTTTCGTCGATACCGGCTTCATCTTCCATGATCAGCACGCCGATGGGGCGCGAACGAATGATCACTCCCGGTGCCACCGGAATGCGACCAACGACGGCGGCATCCACGGGATCGCCATCTTCGGACAGGGTATGGGGGATAAAGCCGTAATTGAACGGATAGTACATGGCCGTATGCAGGAAGCGGTCGACGAACATGGCGCCGGATTCCTTGTCCAGCTCGTACTTCACCGGATTACCGCCAAGCGGAATCTCGATGACCACATTGACGTCATAGGGGAAATTTTTGCCAATCGGCACCTTCTTGATGTCCATGGGAACTCCTGTCGGTGAGGGCGCATGCCTAAAGGGGATTTGATAGCCTTCCCCAAGCGGGCTGACAAGAAAACTCTATTGCATTGCAGCAGATTCCGCATTTTCGAACGGTTTTGACGTGCGCCGGGAGAGCCCTGTGCTATATTTATGCCCATATTGTCCCGTCACCTCCCGACTTCACAGATCATGACCTTTTGACCATGCCCCATGACAATGACAAGGCGCGGATCTTGGCCACCCTGGACCGCATGCTGGACGACCTGGACCGCCACGATTTGCCCGCCCGAACCACCTTCTTGGCGGCCTTTTATGCCGAGGCCGTCGGCGAGATTGCCGGCTTGACCGATGCGTTGAATCAGGTGGAACAGCCGCCAACCAAGGCCGATCTGAACCAAAAGACTCAGGTGGTCTGTTCCCGACTGCTGAGCCTACCGGAATTCGAGGAATTCACCCGGTCCGGCGGTCTGATGGCCCATCAGGCCGAGGAAATCCTGAGTTCCGCCACGGCTATGGAAGACCGCGCCCTGGCCTATGGGCAGCACTTGGGGCTGGCCACCGAAAAGCTGGATGATGCCGATGACCGGGAGGAGATTCAAAAGATCATCGCCGAAGTGTCCGAGGAAACCGGAGGGCTCATTGATCAGAACCATGGCCTGGTGGAAAAGCTCCGTGAATCCACCGAGACCATCCAGCAATTGCAGTCCCGCTTGTCCGAGATTCAGGATCTGGCGGCCAAGGATGCCGTTACCGGTCTTTACAATCGCCGCTATTTCGAGCGCGCATTGAATGAAATGCTTCCCGATCCGCGCAATCACGAGGGTCGGTTGTGTGTGATTTTCATCGACATTGATAATTTCAAAGGCTTCAACGACAGCTATGGTCACGCGGTGGGTGACATGGTGCTCAAGCTGGTGGCCCGGATTCTCCAAGGCTCGGTACGCGCTCAGGATATTTGCGCCCGTTACGGCGGCGATGAATTCGTGGTCGCCTTGCCGGGGATCGTGTTGGACGACGCCCATCACCTGGCTGAACGGCTACGGGCCCGCATGGCTTCCACGCCCCTGCGCAAGCGCGGTACCGAAGAAAACTTCGGACAGCTCACCATCTCCATGGGCATGACCGCCTATCACCACCCGGAATCCGCCGATGTGCTGATCGACCGGGCCGATGGCGCATTGCTGCGGGCCAAGGATGCGGGCAAGAATATCCTGGTTCTATCCGAGTAATGGATCAGTGCGGTTCGAGGTCCATTGACGCCCATAATCCTGTGCAACCCTGTTGATTGCGAACCCGTTTTTCGCCTTGGATCGCCTCCGATCCATCGCGACGGGATCTTGGCCATAAAGCCTTTCGCGTTTCAGATGACCCCTTCTGACCGAATTATTTTGCCTCAGGGGGCAGGGTGGCGCGCAGGGTGGTCTCCGGTGGCCGCCCGCGGCGTCAAGCTCCCTCACCGATGCGCCGCATCGCTTTCGGGACCTTTCCTGGCGGTTCGACTCACCGGAGACCATCACAATGGGTCATATGATACGCGAAAGACTTTAGGCTGCTGAAAAAGTGTTGTCCTACGGCCCGCCTCGCCCTTCGACAAGCTCAGGGTGAGGCTCACATGTTGAAAATTCAAAGGTCCTCATGCTGAGCTTGTCGAAGCATGTGTCGCCACAGGCTCGAAATCGGACTTTTTCAACAGCCTGTTAGGCCCAGGGCCCTTTGGTTCGACCGGATGCCTGATCCGTGCCCGCCAGCGCCTGTAACTTGGCGATGCGGTTGGCCATGTTCGGATGGGTAGAGAACAGATTGTCCATGGACTTGGTATGCAGCGGATTGACGATGAACAGATGTGCCGTGGCCGGGTTGGCTTCCGCCGCATTGTTGTCGATGCGCTTGGCCCCTTGTTCCAGTTTACTCAAGGCCGAGGCCAGCCACAGGGGCTGTCCGCAGATCTCCGCCCCCATCTTGTCGGCGCCATACTCGCGGGTCCGCGAGATGGCCATCTGAACCAGCATGGCGGCCATGGGGGCCAAAATGGCGATCAGAATCCCGACCAACGGTCCGGGGCTGTTCTCGTTGCGCGAACCGCCGAAGAACAAGGCGAAGTTGGCCAGCATGGACAGCGCGCCGGCGATGGTCGCGGTGATGGTCATGACAAGGGTATCGCGGTTCTTCACATGCGCCAGTTCGTGCGCCATGACTCCGGCGATCTCTTCCTGGTTGAGGATGTTCAGCAGGCCGGTGGTGGCGGCCACGGCGGCGTTTTCCGGATTGCGCCCGGTGGCGAAGGCGTTGGGCTGCGGATTGTCCATGATATAGACCTTGGGCATGGGCAGTCCGGCATTGCGGGCCAGTTGCTCGACCATGCCGTAATAGGCCGGGGCGTCGCGCGGGCCCACTTCCCGGGCGCCGTACATACGCAGCACCATCTTGTCGGAATTCCAATAGGCAAAGGCATTGGTGCCGATAGCGAACACCAAGGCGATAATCATGCCGCCTTCGCCGCCGAGCATGAAGCCGACGGCCAGGAACAAGGCGGTCAATCCGGCCAGAAGGATGGCGGTGCGGGCGGTACTCATGGCGGCCTCTTTCAAAAAATCCGTTCAAGGTCTATGAATTGAATAGGGTCGCTCATGGCCCACCGCAAGCCCCCTCGATGAGTGGAATTATGCCCATGCCGTCCGATGCACCCAAAAATCCCCGCGTTCCGCCCCGTCCCATCGCGCCCTGGCCCGAACCGCCGACCTGTTCCACCGGCGAGCCTTTGGTCACCGAAATCACCGAACCGCAGCCCGATCCGGTGCCGGTGCCCGCAACGGCGACCGCCAAACCGGCCCCGTCGGATCCCAACGAATCCGGCGGCCCCAAAGGACCGGAACCCACTCGATATGGAGACTGGGAGAAAAAAGGGCGGTGCGTGGACTTTTAAGGATCACGCGGCGCGAGATGTCGGCCTGTTCCAAAAAGCGCGGCGTCGCCAGTCATCGGGGAAACCCATGGGCCCCAAAGGCACCTTCGGATGCTCGTCAAACAGATTTTTCAGGCGAGTGGCCCAGTGGGTATCCTGTTCCACCACATATAGAAGTTCATACAGCACGACAATACGAGCGTAGACGCTGTCTTGTATGGCGAATTCTTCTTTGATCCTTTTGGCTGTTTTGGGCTTGTTGACTTCCATACGTGCGTTCCAGACCCGACTGTGATGAGCACAATTGTTGCGTAGGGTTGTCAGGGAGCGGAACCAAGAAACCAAAACACTTTCGTCCTGACCAAAGCATCGCGCCACCTGCTTCCGATTCTGCCGGATCATATCGGCCAGGAATTTAGCGCGTGTCGGGTCCAATCGGACCCGTTAGACACGCGCGACCTTATTGGAATCGATCACGTTTTTCATGTTTGATCGAATCCGATCAAACACGACGTGATCTAGGCTCAGGACCCATAAAAGGGATCCCAATAGTCGGTGGACATGATTCCCTTCCCTGGAATTTTAGGGAGGGGAAAGCCGATGCAGAGCCATCATTTCTGGTTGTCCGACAAACAATTCGAACGCCTTCAACCGTTGCTGCCGAACAAAACAAGAGGCGTCCCGCGCGTCGATGACCGGCGGGTGATCAGCGGCATCATCCATGTTCTTCGCCACGGCTTGATGTGGCGTGACGCGCCCGTCGCCTATGGACCGCACAAGACCCTGTACAACCGCTTCGTCCGTTGGAGCGAGGCCGGAGTGTTCGACCGGATCTTCGCCACCCTGGCCGCCGAAAGCACGGCCACCCATACGGTGATGATCGACGCCACCCATCTCAAGGCCCACAGGACGGCGGCGAGCCTGCTCAAAAAGGGGCTGTTCCCCGCCGTATCGGGCGCACCAAGGGCGGCCTGAATTCGAAACTGCATGCCGCCTGCGATGCCGATGGAAAGCCCCTGATCCTGCTGCTGACCGAAGGACAAGTCAGCGACTATCGCGGCGCCGACACCATGCTCCCTGCATTCCCTGATGCCGACGACCTGATCGCCGACAGGGGATACGACAGCGACCGTTTCCGCCAGGCCCTGCTTGATCTCGGCATCGAGCCCTGCATTCCAGGTCGCTCGAACCGCAAAGAGGAAATCCTTTACGATAAAGCCCTCTACAAGCAGCGAAACTTGATCGAGCGCATGTTCGGTCGGCTCAAGGACTGGCGGCGTATCGCCACCCGCTACGACCGTTGCGCCCATACCTTCATGAGCGCAATCTGCATCGCCGCAACCGTCATCTTCTGGTTATGAGTCCTGAGCCTAGAGAGCGGGCCAAAGGTTAGTCCTTCCAGCAAGACCCAGACCGGCGGTGCGAAGGGGTCCGTGTAGGTGCGGTAATAGTGTTTGGTGCCAATACTTTTGACATCCAAGGCCTTGCGGAGAAAATCGAACTGGCCCTGCTCAAACTGAGCCCTGTCGAGATAGAAATGGGCACCCAGCTCGTACGTAAGACCTTCGACGATCGCCGGTCGAGGGTATAAGGCTTTAGGACAAAAAATAAGCCCCCGGGTGCGCATCGTGGAGAGGCGTGGGGGCTCTAATTAACGACCTAACTAAGGGGTCCAGATGAGGAAGTCAACACCAGAAGTAATAATGTCAATACGAAAATTAAGTGCATCGGCGCAATATTGCGACCAATCATCCGCCCTGGGCCGCCGGGCGGAATGGTGCCGTGGGGACTCAGCCCTGCGCGGCCTCCGGCGGCACATCGCGGAATTTTTCCACCCGTGAGAATCGACCGCCAAACCGATTCTCGGGCAGGGCCTCGGTGGGACCTCCCGGTCGCAAGGGGCGGGGAGCAAAACGTTGCGTGCTCAGCACCCGGTCATACATGACTAAGGCGCCGGCCAGCCCCACATTGATGCAGAACCTGGTGGGGATCTTCAAAGTATAGTCACAACGCGCAACCATTTCCGGCGACAGGCTGCCTCTTTCGGGCCCCAGGATATAGGCCGCATTGGGCGGATGATGGAAACTCGGCAGGTCGATGGCATCGTCGAGCAGTTCAACCCCCACAAGCTTGCAATCCTCGGGCAGCAGCAGGCTCTTGACGTCGGGAAAGCTGTAGAACGGCACATGGCCATGAGCCTTGGAAGTATCGGTCCGGCCACCCTTGGGGCGATCATATGACGCCGCGACCGTATAGACGAAACTGGCCCCGAACGCATGGGCCGTGCGCATCAACGCCCCCACGTTGTAGGGCTTGTGAATGCCCTCGCTCCCGATGCCGAAATATCCCCGCATGTGACGTTCCTGTTTCCCCGCTCTCCAAAGGCGGCTAACTTGGGCCATAACGCCCCTTGAAATCAAGTCATGGAGCCCGCCCATGCGCGCCATGGTCTGCCAGCGCCACGGAAAATTCGACGAGGTTCTGAACTTGCAGGAGGTTCCCGAGCCGCCCTTGCCCGCCGGTCACCTGCGTATCGCCGTGAAAGCCGCCGGGCTCAATTTCGCCGACAGCCTGATCACCCAGGGTAAATATCAGCATCGTCCGGATCCCCCTTTCGTGCCCGGTTTCGAAATTGCGGGCGAGGTATTGGAGGTCGCCGACGGCTTGCAAGGCTGGTCTCCCGGCGACCGGGTGCTGGCCATGCTCGACGAGGGCGGCTGGGCCGAACAGGCCATTGCCCCGGCCAACAATCTGCATCGGCTGCCCGATGACATGAGCTTTGTCGAGGGCGCCGCCTTCCCTGTGGCCTACGGGACCTCGCACATGGCTTTGATGGACCGCGCCCGGCTGGCTTCGGGTGACGTGCTTTTGGTCCATGGGGCCGCCGGGGGCGTGGGCCTGACCGCCGTGGAAATCGGCAAGCGGGCCGGCGCCACGGTGATCGCCACTGCCGGAGGACCGGACAAGCTGGCCGTGGCTCAGGCCGCCGGCGCCGACCACCTGATCGACTATCGCGCCGAGGATATCCGAGAAAGGGTCAAAGAACTGACCGACGGGCGCGGCGCCGATGTGGTCTATGACCCGGTGGGGGGTAAGACCTGGGAGGCCTCCTTGCGGTGCGTCGCCCCGGGCGCGCGCATGCTGATCATCGGTTTTGCCGCCGGAGAGGTGCAACAGATCCCGGCCAATCACCTGTTGGTCAAGAACGTCACCGCCATCGGCTTCGCCTGGACCGGTTGGCGGCGGGTGGATCCCATCGGGGTACGGGACTCATTGGATAGCGTGCTCGGATGGGGCCTGCGCCCACAGGTGGCCCGCACCTTCCCGCTGGCCGAGGGGGTGGCGGCATTGGAAACCTTGTTGTCGCGCAAGGTCACCGGCAAAGTGGTGTTGGAGATCCCATGAAAGTCCGGGGCAAGCTGCTGATCTTGTTGCTGAGCGTGGCGGTGATTCCGCTGTTGGTCTCAGTCTGGATTCAGATGCGCGCCCTGGAACAACTCACGGATCAACTGACCGATCGGGCCGAAATAGCGCTGACCCAGCGGCTGTCCGGCGAGGTCAAACAGACCATGTCCCTGGCCGCCCGCAACATGACCCAGGAAAAGGACCTGTTAGAGACCGGTCTGCACCTGCTGGCCATGGAGACGCGGCGACTGCTGATGGGCCCGGTTCCTGAAAAAACCCATGACCTGATCCGTCCCACGGCGGCATTCGAAGGGCCGGATGCCACCGCACCGGGCCTGCGGCGGGTGGGAGGCGCCGGATCGTCGTCGCTTCTGCGGGTCAGCACCCGAGTGGCTTCCCTGCAACGTCCGGCCACCTTGGCCACGGCGGAGGATACCCGCGGGCGTCTGGATGAGTTGGTGCCCAAGATCCAAGACCTGTACCGCCGCCGTCCGGACCTGGTCCAATGGATGCATATCACCACCACCGACGGCGCCCATTTATCCTTTCCCGGCCATGGCGGCTATCCGGCCCACTACGATGCCCGTGATCGGCCCTGGTACCGCAATGCCATCAGCCAGCGGGGCATTGTTTGGGCGGCACCTTATGTGGATGCCACCAGCCGCGCCTTGTTGCTGACCGTGACCCAACGCGTGGATGGTCCCGATGGCAAACCCCTTGCCGTTGTCGCCATGGATATCCCGATCCTGGCCATTCTCGCGGGCGTGCGCGATAGCCTGGAACTGGCCGAAGGGACCGAGACCTATTTGGTGGACCTGCACCCGCGCGCCAACGAGACCAACGGGGTACGCATCATCGCCCATCGCGCCTATGAATCCGATGACTGGCGCAAGGTCATCCGGTTGGGCTGGTTGGATGGGCCCGAAGGCGGCCAGTTTACCGCCCTCCGCGACGACATGGTGTTCGGGCGCGCCGGGGTGCGCAGGCTGGCCTATCAAGGGGTGGATTCCCTTTGGGCCTATGCACCGATCGATGATTTGAATACTTATTTGCTGCTGGTCGTGCCTTTCACGGATCTTGTGACCGAGACCCGGAATGCCCGCGAGCTGGTGCATGGGGAAATCGCGATCCTGGCCCTGTGGCTCGCCGGGCTCTCCTTGGGCCTGATGCTGCTGGTCATCCTCATATCCTTGCTGGGGGCCCGGGTGATTACCGTGCCCGTTCGGCATCTCAGTTCGGTGGCGGCCAGGTTGGCGGCGGGCGATTTTACCGTTCGCGCCCGGGTCCAGTCGTCCGATGAATTGGGCGATCTGGCCCATTCATTCAATGACATGGTACCCAAGCTGGCCGACCAACTCCGTCTGCGACGGGATTTGGGACTGGCCGAACAGGTGCAGCGCAATCTGTTGCCTGATCAGGCTCCCAAGCAGCCGGGGTTGGAAATTGCCGGACGCAGCCTGTATTGCGACGAGACAGGCGGTGACTATTACGACTTCCTCGGGCCGCGCGAACTGGGACCGGGACGATTGGCGGTCAGTGTCGGTGATGTATCCGGCCATGGCATCCCGGCGGCTTTGTTGATGACCACCACCCGCGCCTTGCTGAGGGCCCATGCACGCGAAGCCTCGGGACCGGCGAACCTGCTCGACCGGGTCAACCGGCAGCTTTGCCGCGATGCCAGCGGTGGCCGCTTCGTCACCTTGTTCCATATCGAGGCCGTGACCGCCAGCGACGGCGCGCCGGTGTTGCGCTGGACCTCCGCCGGACATGGCGGGGTGTTTCTCTACAATCCGCGTGAAGATATCTTCTTGGATCTGCAAGGCGAGGGCGTGCCCTTGGGTATTGTCCCTGAATCAACCTGCCAGGACCAGGGACCCCGGGTGCTTGATCCGGGCTGTATCGTCGTCATCGGCACCGATGGCATTTGGGAAAGCCTTGATCCGCAGGGCCGGGCATTCGGCATGGACCGGCTGCGTGACGAAGTGAAAAAGAACGCCCACCTTTCCGCCGCCCAATTGCTGGACCATATTCAGTCGGCTACCCAGAATCACCGCAATGGCACGCCACAAAAGGACGATGCCACTTTGGTGATAATAAAGGGACAGGATATTATTTAATCAACCGCATGGTGGCGGCAAATAGCGCTGAGTCGGGATCGGCCAGGGCCTCCACCGCACCGAAATGATTGGCCCCGGGGACGGTCAGGGTTTCCATATCGCCCCAGGCGCTCCTGAGAGCGTCGATCTGCCAGCGAAATCCATCGCTTTCCGCGCCTCCGACCGCCAGCAGCAAGGGCGCGTCAATGGCCTTTCGCCGATGAACCGGGCTCAGAGCCCAGGCGGCCTTTTGATCCAGACCTACCTTGTTGTTGATGCTGGTCGCCACCAGCGGGTCCAGATCGAACAGGCCGGAGATGGCCAGCCCGCCCCGGATGGGCAGTGATTCGGCCATCATCATCGCCGTCAGATGCCCGCCCGCCGAATGGCCGGACACATACAGGCGGTCATCATCAGCACCCAGGTCGGCGCCATTGACCCGCAACCAGAGCAGGGCACGGCGCATCTGATCCACGATACATTCTAGGGACACTATTGGTGTTAGCGCATAGTTGACCACCGCCACATGGACCCCGGCCGAAACCAGCGCCTCGGCGACGAAAGCGTTATCGGCCTTGTCCAGGGCCTGCCAATAGCCGCCATGGATGAACATCATCACCGGGCCGCCGGGATTGTCGGCAGGAAACCAGTCCAGCGTCTCGCTGGGGCCCTCGCCATAGGCCAAGTCCAAGCGAGCGGCGGGACTGGCTTGGATGAAATCCCGCGAACGGGCCTTCCACTCGGCGAAGACCCGGGGATGGTCAGGCACGGCGGCGCGCACGTTGTAGAGCCTTTCTTGGACCGGATCGATGGCCATGCTCAGACTCCCAGATACTTGTGCTGCAGAGCCTCGTCGGCGAGCAATTGCTCCGACGATCCGGTCCAGACGATTCGGCCTTTTTCCATGACGAAATGCCGGTCGGCGATGCGGGCCATGTCCTTGGGGTGTTTGTCGATGACCAGGATGGCCTGGCCCGATTCCTTCAGATTGTTTTCCAGCACCCACCAGATTTCGTCGCGGATGATCGGCGCCAGGCCCTCGGTGGCCTCATCGAGGATCATCAACGATGGATTGGTCATCAAAGCCCGACCAATGGCCAGCATCTGCTGCTCGCCACCGGAAAGGGTGCGGGCATACTGCCCGGTCCGCTCCGAAAGGCGGGGAAACAGATCCATCACCCGGGCGGCGGTCCAGGGATCTTCCGTTGCCGCATGATTGGCGGCGGTGGCTTCCAGGTTTTCGCGCACGGTCAGATTTGGAAAGACCTGGCGGCCTTCGGGCACATAGCCGATGCCGCGCTGGGCGATGCGATGGCTGGGCAGGCCGGTGATCTCCTGGTCGTGAAAGCGGATGGTGCCGCGCCTGGCCGGGGTCAAGCCCATGATCGAGCGCACGGTGGTGGTCTTACCCATGCCGTTGCGGCCCATCAGGGTCACCACCTCGCCCAGGCCGATGGCAAAATCGACCCCGAACAGCACCTGACTGGCGCCGTAAAAGGTTTCCACCTGGCTCAGTTCCAACGCGTTCATGTCACCCATCCCCCAGATAGGCCCGACGCACTTCCGGATCGGCGCGCACCTCATCGGGTGTGCCGGTCATCAGCACCGCCCCCTTGACCAGCACGGTGACCACGTCGGCCAGGGCGAAAACCACGTCCATGTCATGCTCCACCAGCAAGATGGTGATGTCCCCCTTCAGCGGGCGCAGAATTTCCATCATGCGGCGGCTCTCCCCCTGGCCCATCCCGGCCATGGGTTCGTCGAGCAAAAGCATGGTCGGCGCGGTGGCCAAGGCCATGGCGACCTCCAACTGACGCTGTTCCCCATGTGCCAGCTCGGTCACCTTCAGGTCCGCCAGGTCTTCCATGCCCAGGCGCTTCAAGGCCAGCCGGGCCGGGGCCCGCAAACGGTCATCGGTGCGCGCCGGGCGCCAGAACTGAAAGCTGTGGCTTTGCTGCGCCTGAATCGCCATGGCCACGTTATCCAGGGCGGTGAAGGCGGGAAACAGACTGGTGATTTGATAGGACCGTTGCAGGCCGATGGCGGCGCGCTTGTGGATGGCATAGCGGGTGATATCCCGGCCATCGAAGCGCACCCGGCCGCTATCGGGTTTGATCTCGCCGGTGAGTTGGCCGATGGTGGTGGACTTGCCCGCGCCGTTGGGGCCGATCAGGGCATGGATCTCGCCCCGTTTGACATTGAACGTCAGGCCGTCCGACGCGGTCACCGCGCCGAAGCATTTGGTCAGGCCGAGCACTTCGAGCATGGGATCAGCCATCATCGGCCTCCTTGCCCACCAGCCAGCCATAGAGCCCCTTGCGCGCGAACAGCACCACGATGATCAGGAACGGGCCCAGAAACACCATCCAATGCTCGGTGAAGCCCGACAGCAACTCTTCCATCAGCAACAAAGTGGCCGAGCCGAGAATGGCGCCATAAAGGGTGCCGATACCGCCGAGAATGACCATGATCATAATCTCGCCCGAGCGGGTCCAATGCATCAGCCCGGGACCGACGAATTCCGTGTGATTGGCGGCCAGGGCCCCGGCCAGCCCGGCGCCCATGCCGGCGATGACGAAGGCGGCCAATTTGTAACGTGTCACCGGGAAGCCAAGGGTCTTCATGCGCACTTCGTTCTGCTTGCAACCGCGCAGCACCATGCCGAAGCGGCTATCCACCAGTCGCCGGGCGATCCAAAGGAATCCAAGCAGCATCAGCAGCACCGCGTAGTAGAATTGACTGTCGTTGGTCAGATCCAGCGGTGGAATTTCCGAACGGCTCCAAAGATTGAGTCCATCCTCGCCGCCATAGGTGGGCAGCGAGATCATGAAATAATAGAGCATCTGTGCGAAGGCCAGGGTGATCATGATGAAGTAGACGCCCGAGGTCCGCAGGCTCAACGCACCGATGACCAGCGCGAACAGCCCGGCCACCAGCATCGCCAGCGGCCATTGGATCAGTGCGCTATAGGTGCCCATCCATTCGAAGGGCAAAAAGCCGATGACCTCGCTGTTGAAGCTGTGATGGGTGAGGATACCGACCACATAGGCGCCGATGCCGAAAAAGGCCCCATGGCCGAAACTGACCATGCCGCCGTAGCCAAGAATAAGGTCCAGGGAGGCGGCGGCCAGGGCGTAGATCAACACTCGGCTGGCCACGGTGGTAAGAAACGGATCGCCTGCCGCCTCGGCCAGCAGGGGCAGGGTGACCAACAAGGCCAACCCAAGCAGATGGACGATGGTTTTGCGGCTCATCTCGTCAGCCCCCATAGGCTTGGAACAGGCCGCGCGGACGCCAGATCAGCACCGCCGCCATGAGGACGTAGATGGCCACGCTGGAGATCGAGGCCCCCACCGTATCCGCTGCCGCCGGGTCCAGGAACGAGCGCATGAACAAAGGCATGAAGGCCCGCCCGTAGGTATCCACCAGCCCCACCAGCAAGGCGCCCACCAGCGCCCCGCGCACCGAGCCGATGCCGCCGATGATGATCACCACAAAGGTGAGAATCAGGATCTTCTCTCCCATGCCCACCTCGATGGCCAGCATGGGACCGGCCATGGCTCCGGCCAGCCCGGCCAGCATGGCCCCAATGCCGAAGACGATGGTGAACAGCCGGTCGATATCCACCCCCAGGGCGCCGACCATTTCCCGGTGGGTGGCCCCGGCGCGGATCAGCATGCCCAGTTTGGTATTGACGATCAGATGGCGCAGCCCCAGCCCGACCAACAGCCCCACCACGATGATGAACAATCGATAGGCCGGATAGGGGGTGCCGGGAATGACTTCCAAGGTACCCGACAGGGCATCGGGCACGGACAGGAACAGGGCCTGCGGGCCCCAGAGGATCTTGGTCAGTTCGTTGAAGGTCAGAATCACCCCGAAAGTGGCCAGCACCTGATCGAGATGATCGCGGTTATACAATCGTCGCAGGGCGACCAGTTCGATCACCATGCCCACCACGCCCGCCGCCACCAGGGCCGCCAGCACCCCGAACAGGAAATTGCCGGTGGCCATGGTCACCGTGGCCGCCACATAGGCGCCGACCATGTAAAGGGTGCCATGGGCCAGATTGATCAGGTGCATGATCCCGAACACCAAGGTCAACCCGGCGGCCATCAGGAACAGCATGACCCCCTGCTGTAGGCCGTTCAGCGTTTGCTCTAGAAACAAGGCGAGGGTCATGAGTGGGTCCGGTCAAAGTACGAGGCAAGCATTTTTACTGGTATTTCTTATTCGTTTTTTCCCTCGGAAGGCCCGCCAAGGTTGAGACGCCCTTGGGCAGGCGCTTCCGGTTCCCTAATCATGAGCAATGGCTTGCCAACAGTTCCACTCAATCCAATCAATTTTGCGTCGAAAGTTTCGAGAGCATCGGCACCGAGATGGATCGCTGTTGCTACGTGAATAGCGTCCTTGGGCCTGATATTGTTGTCCCAGACGAGAATTTGGGCTGCTTCTGCGATCTTTCGGGTGACGTTGTAAACGCGGATATGGCTACGGCGGAAAAACTTCTGGACCAATTCAGCTTTATCTTTCGGTAGCCGAGGCCCTCCACGCAACCATAGAACCTCTGTGATCGTTAGCGCCGAAGTAACAATAAGAACTTCGCCACGCTCTGCCCTCTGCAAGACACCGTCGCATTTTTCGGCTTTGCCTTGCTCGGCTTGGAAATGGCCAAGGAAGCAATCACTATCCCAGTACATTTTTTCAACAGTCATACGTTTGCCATGATCCCGCGAACGTCATCCGCAGTTGGCAATTCATCGTCTTCGGGTAATACCTCAATGATCTGGGCTTCGATGCTGATGGGCGTCCCATCGCGGCGATAATGAATGCGTCCTTCAATTTCAACTCGGCGCCGAAAACTGGTCAGCACCATTTCGATCAGCTTTTCCGGGACAACACAGTTGATCGCACGGGGATACAAGAAATCTTTGATCCGGATCTTCAAGGATCCTGCTGAATCCATGATTGCTTCCAGACGCCCCTCAATGGTCCCGAAATCATAATAATCGCTCTGCCAATCCTCTTTGACGACTCTAGCTATTCCGGTGCCGATACTGATCGGCTTTCTTTCAACCCACAGATTCACCCCCCTACCATTTTCATGTCTGCTTGCGAGTTCAGACAAGTTCTTTAGATGGCCTAAAGCCTTCTCGGACAAAGCAGCCTCTTTAATGTTGCCTTTCGCGAGGGCAGTTGGGCCGAAGGCAGCTTTTTTGTAGATCATGGCCAATCGTGAATGTGGGGCGGATGCATTGGGTTCCACGCCCACCAGGGCACTTCCCTCTCGAACTCGAACGGTCCAGTGAATATCTGACCCGTCGCCTCTCTGGGAATCCGTAATTTCCCCTACGTAACCTAAGAAATTCCGTACCGCCGCAACGAAATCCTCTGGAGACAAGTCATCCCCAAGGTCAATGGCAAGGTCTGTAGGAATCTGCTCTGGTTTAGCCATTTCGTCATCGTCCTCTCTGACGTGATTCTACGCCAGCGGCTGCTCTCTGTACAACAATCTCTATAAGCGTCCAGCCCTGTGATAGGCCGGGAAACGGATGCTCCCCGGCCTCTCAAGACGGGGCGTTCAGGTTACATCTTGCACTGCGCGGCATAGGCGTCGGCGTGGCCGGTAAAGACCTTGCCGACGGTCTTGTTGGTGACGCCTTCACCGGCGGCCACCACTTCGCGTACATAGATGTCCTGGACCGGATGATTGTTGGACCCGAACTTGAAGGATCCGCGGATCGACGTGAACGGCGCGGCCTTGATGGCGGCGCGGAAGGCTTCGGTGTCAGAGACCTTGCCGCCGACCTTGGCGATGGCGCCATCAAGCAGCAGGGCGGCGTCATAGCCTTGCGAGGCATAGAGCGACGGAGTGCGGCCATAGGCTTCCTTGAAGGCGGCGACGAAGGCCTTGTTGGCGGCGTTGTCCAGGTCGTGGGTGTACTGGGAGCTGTTCATGACGCCCACCGCCGCCTTGCCGACGGCCTTGAGGATGCCCTCGTCAAAGGAGAAGGCCGGGCCAAACAGCGGCGTGGTCTTGGTCAGGCCCGCCTGGGCATATTGCTTGACGAAGTTGATACCCATGCCGCCGGGCAGGAAGAAGAACACCGCGTCGGGCTTGGCGGCGCGCAGATTGGCGATTTCCGCGGCGTAGTCCACCTGGCCCAGCTTGGTATAGACCTCGGCGGCCACGGTCCCCTTGAAGAAGCGCTTGAAGCCGGTCAGGGCATCCTTGCCCGCCGGATAGTTGGGGGCCAGCAGATAGACCTTCTTGAAGCCCTTGTCGGCGACGTATTGCCCCATGGCCTCGTGCAGATTGTCGTTCTGCCAGGCGACGTTGAAATAGTTCGGATGGCAGCCCTTGCCCGCCAGTGCCGAGGGTCCGGCATTGGGGCTGATATAGATCTTGCCCGCGCGGGTCACGGTGGGCACCACCGCCATGGCCAGGTTGGACCAGACAATGCCGGTGACCACGTCCACGTCGTCCTTTTTCAGCATGCGGGTGACGGCCTGTTTGGCGTTTTCCACCTTGCGGGCATCATCGACCACGGTCAGTTCGGTGGCCACGCCGCCCAACATGCCGCCCTTTTGCTTCAGCGCCAGCTCGAAGCCGTCGCGGATATCCACGCCGAGGCCGGCGCCGCCGCCGGACAGGGTGGTGATCATGCCGATTTTCACCGGATCGGCGGCTTGCGCGGGACTTTGGGCGGAAGCCAAAGCCAAGGCGGCGAGGGCGGTAGAGGCAGCAAGGGTGCGTAAAATGTTCATGGACGGTTGGTCTCCCCTAATGACGTGGACGTTTGCCGAGGACGCGAAATGCCGCCCCCGTTTGCTCGGAACCCTAGGCCAAGTGCCGGGTTGAGGCAACCGGCAACTGGATCTTTGCCCCGCTCACCGGCATGTGATTGGCACGGAGCATGGGACGGCGCTAGGCTGCCCTTGATGAAACACCTGATCTTCATCTTCTCCGCATGGTTCGTCGCCGCCTTTGCCCCCCTGGCGGTGGCGGACATGTCGGGAGCGCCCGTCAAGGGACCCACGGTGGTCGAGCTATTCACCTCCCAAGGCTGTTCCTCCTGTCCCCCGGCAGATGCCTTTATTGGTGAACTGGCCGACCGTCGTGATGTTCTGCCGCTTTCGTTCCATGTGGACTACTGGGATTACATCGGCTGGAAAGATCCTTTCGCCGATCCCGATCACACCCGTCGTCAGCGCACCTATGCCCACCGATTCCGCCAACGCTCGGTCTATACGCCGCAGGTGGTGGTTCATGGCACCTACGAAGGCGTCGGCTCGGACCGACGCTCGGTCAACCGACTGATCACCAAGGCCCGCAATCAAGGCCGGTCCATCGCCGTCAATCTCAATCGGGATGGGGACGGGCTGAAGGTTCACCTGCCGGAAACCCATCCGGGTGTGGAGGCCGAGGTTTTATTGGTTCTCTATGACAGCGAGCATGTGACGAAGGTACGCCGGGGCGAGAATCGGGGTGAGACCTTGATCAATCGCAACGTGGTGCGCTCCATGGTTTCCTTGGGCACCTGGGACGGCATGGAAACGGCGTTTCACGTGGACGCCAGCCGCTTGGACGCCGCTGGTGATGCTTGTGCCGTCTTGTTGCAGGAACCCCATGGCGGGGTTATCGTCGGCGCGGCCTGGACCAAAATGGCGCGCTGATCCTTTTTTTCCGATCAAAGACGATCACCGATAGAGGTTCAGGATCTTCTCGATGGTCCCGTCTGCCTTCATATCCGATATGGCGATCTCCAACCGTGCCCGCACCTCTTTGGGATCAAAACCCTTGAGCGCCAAGGGCACGCCAATGTGGTTGGTGTCGTGGGAGATGACTTTCTCCGCCGGAGTGAATTCGGCCGGATCGAGACCCGCCTGGGCCGCATGATACTTGAACGAGGCTCGGTCGCCGGAAAAGATCGCCGCGTCGAGACGGCCCAATTTGAGCATCATCAAGCGATTGCTGTGATGGGAGTCTTCGTAGAGATCGAGCTTCGAGCGGATCGTTTCAAAGTCGCCTGAATAGCGGCTGCCGCGGGGAATACCGATCACTTTGCCGACCAGGTCGTCGAATGCCTCGAACGCAAAGGGGTGCTCTCGAGGCTGCCATAACAGCACGTGGTCAATATACATAGGCTGCGTGAACAAGAAGGTTTCGCGGCGCTCATCGGTGACCGAAAAGGCCGTGATCACTCCACCACCTTGCCCCGATTCCGTCTGGGCACGCTTCCAGGGGAGGTTTATGACAATCGGGGTGTACCCGGCACGCTGAACCGCGTCGACGGCGATGTCGATGGCATAGCCTTTCGGCTGCCCCTCATCGTCCAGATAGTGTTTTGGAGGACCTTCCGCCTTGGCGTAAATGACCAGCTCGGCGGCCAGGGCGCCTTGCGCTGCCAGCACACTACCCGCCACCAATGCCAGACCCTGCACCATCCATTTGCGCAAAAACATGATGTGCTATGCCTACCCAACCGTATCCCGATGCGTTCTAAAATCGGGTGCCGATCATAGTCAAATTCAGTCCAAAGTTAAACCATGAACCTGCCCCGGTGCGGACCCGAAACTCAGGTACGTTTGCGGCATCGGGAGCACAAACGATTGCCCCACCCTTCGCTTTCGAATTCCTTGCCACAGGACAAGCACTGGCGCTTGGTCGGCTGGTCAGCGCGGGATCTCTCCCGGTTGTCGTGACGCGTCGGCTTGGATCGGGGGTTTTCGTCCGACGGGGCCCGATAAGGCAAGATTTCAATGGTCGATACGGACATGGTTTACGCCGTTTCATCTTCCGGAGACCCATCGGCTTCCGGTGCACTGGCCGCTTCGGCCGCTTCGGCCGCTGGCGCGTCGGGTGTCTCCGACCTTTGCTGTTTTTGGGCCAAGCGTTGGGCCTTCTTTTCCGCCTTTAAGCGGGTGCGCTCCGAGCGCTCAAATCCGTAATTTGGCTTCCTGGCCATAGGTACTCCTTTTAAGAAAGCGGTAGAGATCGTTACGGCAGCTCGCAGCGTTGCCGACGTTTGGTATAGGGGCGGTTGCAATCCCAATCATTGCCGAAATATCCCAAATGGGCGTTTTCCGGTAGATCGATGGCGCGACATTCTTTGTCCACCTTGCGATATCCGCGATTACACTTCCAACCATCCCCGGACTCCGATGAGTCCAGATAGCCGTTTTTCGGAACGTTCACGACAACGCAGGAATCGTCAGCGGACCGGAATCCACGATTGCACTTCCAGCCAGAGCCATAGCTTGACGCCACGAAATAGCCATTGGCGGGGACCGTGACTTGCGCACAGTCTCGTTCTGTCTTGCGAAATCGGTAATCACAGTTCCAATCATCACCCGAGACGCTCAAGAATCCGTTCTTCGGGACAGCGACCGCCACACAGGCCTTGCCTTTGCGGACATATCCCCGACTGCATTTCCAGCCGTCCCCATTTGAATCCAGATAGGCATTGGCGGGCAGGGCGACGGGGCGACATTTGGCATTGGCTTTGAAATAGCCGTATTGGCATTCCCAGCCCTCACCGTAGGACGCTCCCGTTCCATAGGCATTGGCGGGAACCTTGACCTCTTGGCAGACTTTCCCAGCCAGTCGATATCCGGCATCGCAGGACCATCCGTCACCATACCGGTTGGCATGGGCGTTGGCAGGCAAAGCATCCGCCTTCATGGACAGAGTCACCATGAATATCCCGATCATAAACAACAGGACCGGCATTCGGATCCGCGCGTACTCCGCAAAGATCTGGTAGGGGGTGGACATGACTTTCTCCTAGCTTAATCAGATGAAATGGATGTCTAGCCGAGAGAAAAATGGCGCCACCCCGTGTCAGGATGGCGCCACTCTTAGTGATTAGCGAGCAGGCTGTGGCTGCGGACCCCAGGGATTGCCCGGACCCGGCGTCGCTGCCGCGGGAGGCATGGGCGCTTGGTACATCTGCGGGCCACCCGGATAGCCGCCCGGGTAGCCACCAGGACCGCCCATGGGATAACCACCCATCATCGGGCCATAGCCGCCGCCATAGCCGGGATAGCCCCGGTACCCTTGGCCGTAGCCATTGTTGCCGTAGCCATTGCCGAACCCATTGCCGGAACCATTGCCGCGACCACTGCCGCTAAAGCCAAAGTTCATGCTGCCGGAACCGTCGCCAAAGCCATCGCCAAAGCCGTTACCGTTGCCGAAGCCGTTACCGTTGTTATTGCCGCCGCCAAACGGACCCCAACCCCAGGCCTGAGCCGATTGGGGGATGGCAATGGCCGACGCCAAGGCAAAGGCGACCGCAGAGGCCATAAGAACTTTTTTCATGATCGTTTCCTAAATGATGATGCCCTTTGATTTTTGATCGTCCGGAAATGCGTGGAGACGGGCAGCTCCGATCATTTCCGATGCCTTAAGAGGCGCGTAAATCAGTCCAACAAAGACAGATTCTCCGCCGCCATCTTGCCGTCTCGGCCCGAGATCAGTTCGAATTCGACCTTCTGGCCTTCACGCAAATCGGAAAGACCCGACCGCTCAACGGCGCTGATATGCACGAAGGCATCCGCGGAGCCGTCAGACGGTTGAATAAAGCCGAAACCCTTGGTGGCGTTGAACCACTTAACGATACCTGTAGCCATGATATGTTCCTTTCACGACATTAAAAAAACCGGACATCGATTGAATCGATACCCATGGAATACGCCTGCAATGTCGAAAAGGTAGCTTTATTGGCCAAAAAAAAGCCAATTACGATATCGAAAACGACTTTGAAACGTCTCGACACATATGCGCTTGAAATGCCCTTTTTTCAATGATGTTTTTCCAGATGGGAAAATTTATTTATATTTGTACATGTAATCAACGGCATGGAAATGCCCATAAATGATTCTGCAATTAACGGATGGAAATCCTACAAAGAAAACTTCCATGGCTAGTATGGTTCACGCCTTCCGAATCAGAAATCACCACTATTGATAATCAAAGAAAAACAATAAGCGCCTTTTAAAAGTATATGATTCAAGAAAACGCTATTCCCGCCCCGATTTCAAATGAAATCCAATGTGCCGTCAACACGTGCATGTGATACTATTACTCCAAGGCGTTTCGATTGGCTTTTATTCAACCAACAATCTTCGCGTGCCAATCGGATTGTTCGCTAAAAGTATTGTAGCAATGCCGGGAATTGGCGGTATGAGCAACCGGGATCCATGGTGGGAATACAATAGGACCGTGCAGACCCTGGGGGTCGCGTTTGCCTATGCCCTGACCGGCCATCTCGGTCTCTTGTTTGCGACACCACCCGGTTATGCCACGCCCATTTGGCCCGCCTCGGGCATTGCCTTGGGCGCCTTCTTGCTGTTCGGCGCGCGGATCTGGCCAGGGGTGTTCCTGGGATCCTTCCTGGTCCATGTTTGGATCGGATTCGACCCATCCTCTTTCGCCAATCTGCTTGTGCCACTGGGGATCGGCCTGGGGGCCACCTTGCAAGCCGCGCTCGGTGCCTTTCTGATCCGGCGCTTCGCGGGGTTTCCCAATGCTCTGGCCAGCGAGGGGGAGATCCTGCGGTTTTACCTCTGGGCCGCGATGAGTTGTTCCATCAGCACCGCCATCGGCACCACGGCCTTGTTGATCGCGCACGTAATTCCAGCATCCGGGTTCCTGATCAATGCCGGAACCTGGTGGATTGGTGACGTCATGGGCGTTCTGATCGTCACGCCGTTGGTGCTGACCTGGTTGGCCCGGCCTCGGGAGTATTGGCGCAACCGACAGGCGATGATCACCGTATCGCTGACGGCGTCGCTGCTGGTTTCCGTTTTGATGGTCGCCTTCGGCGCCAAGTGGGAACGCGAGAGGTTGGTGCTGAAATTCGATCGCTACGCAACCGACCTCGCCAGTGCGCTGAACAAGAATCTTGCCGGTTATATGGGTGTCTTGCGGTCCTTGCAAAGCTACTACGTCGCATCGCAAAAGATCGAACGACGCGAGTTTCAAGCTTTTGTCGCCCAATCGCTAATCGATTATCCAGCCATTCGGGCCCTGTCATGGAATCCTCTCATTCCGGACCCGGAGCGAGAGAGATTCGAGCGGGAAATCAGACAAGAAGGCTTCCCCACCTTCAAGATCACGGAGCAGGACGACGACGGCAATTTCATCCCGGCAGCTCGACGGCCGCACTATGCGGCGATTCAGTTTATTGAACCGTTGGCCATCAACGAAAACGTTCTGGGTTACGACGCCTCCTCCGATCCCGTCCGCCGCAAGGCGCTGGAACAAGCCAGGGACCTGGGCCATCCGGCGGTGACCGGGCCGACGACCCTGATCCAGGAAACCGGGGATCAGGTGGGGGTCGTGGTCTTCCTGCCCGTATACCGTTACGGCCTTCCCAACCATACGGCGGCGGACCGGCGCGACTACTTGGCGGGATACATGGCGGCCGTTTTGCATATCGAAGAAATGATGCACGGCTTCATGGCGGACAAAAAAGACGATGGCATCATGCACCGTCTGATCGATCCTTCCGCTTCATCCGGCAACCAGATTCTGTTCCGATGCCAAGAATCCATTGATACCCGGTTGCCGATGGCATTGGAATCCGGGTTCTCGCGGTCGCAGCCCCTCTTGCACAAGACCGTGGCCGTTCCGTTCGGTGGTCGCCAATGGGATTTGGAGATTACCGCGACGCAGGAATACCTGGCCGGCAACCGTGTCGCGCACACATGGTTGACCCTGACCGTCGGGCTGCTGCTGACCAGCGCCATCGGCGCTTTTGCTTTGCTGATTTCGGGTCGAAACCTTCAACTGCGGCGATTGGTGGCGGAACGGACCCGGGAGCGCGACCGGACAAGGAATCATATGGAACTGGTGCTGGGTTCGGCGGGCGATGGGATTTGCGGCATGGATCGAGACGGCAACACCACCTTTGCCAACCCCGCGGCCCTGCGGATCATCGGCTTATCGGAATCGGAACTGGTCGGGCGGCGGCAACATGACATTCTTCATCACAGCCGGGAAGACGGCACCCCTTATCCCGCCGATGAGTGTCCGGTCCATGCCACCTTGGACGATGGCGAGATCCGCCATGTGGAAGACGATGTGTTCTGGCGGACCGATGGCTCGTCCTTTCCCGTCGAGTATACCTGCACGCCCATCAAGGCAGGCGACGACGTTACCGGCGCGGTGGTGGTTTTCAGGGATATTGCCGACCGCAAACGGGCCGAAAAAGCGCTGGCGGCCTCCAACAAAGAGCTACAGAGCTTCGCCTATGCCCTCTCCCACGACTTGAAAGAACCCCTGCGCATGATCAGCAGCTATCTGGGCCTGATCAACAAAAGACTGGGCAGGGAAAAACAGCAGGAGGTTTCTGAATTCATGGGCTACGCCGTGGATGGGGCCCAGCGCATGTCGCGCATGATCAGCGACCTTGTTCACTATTCCCGCGTGGACTCCGAAGCCGCTGACTTAATCGTGGTCTCCATGCCCAAGGTCTTGCAGCAGGCCTTGGGCAACCTATCGGTGGCCATTGACGAGAAAGCCGCCCGCATCGATCTTCCCCCTGATCTCCCCGATGTCCTCGGGGATCACAGCCAGTTGGTCCGTGTCTTCCAGAACTTGATTGGCAACGGCCTCAAGTACCATCATCCAGAGCGCGCCCCGGTGATCGAGATTTCCGTAGCCCGGGACAACGGCCAATGGACCTGGGCGGTTCGGGACAATGGGATCGGCATCGACCCGGAGCACTTTGAGCGGATTTTCGGTGTATTCCAACGCCTTCACGGTCAGGGTCAATACGAGGGCATGGGTATTGGCCTGGCGGTGGTGAAGCGGATCATCGAGCGCCACGGAGGACACATCTGGGTGCAAAGCGAGCCCGATAAAGGCAGCACCTTCTTGTTCACGCTTCCTCCCGTCGATTCTTAAGTCCCTCTCGACGCCCCCCCTCTCCCATCGTTATCATGGTCCAACCATGATCTTTGGAAGCACATTCCATGAAACAGCTTGTCCTTATCGCCGCTCTGGTCCTGATAACCGTTTCCTCCATCTCCTGGGCCGAAGAACGGATTCGTCTAGCCGACCTCCCTACTCTGGCTACTTTTGTCGAAGAATTGCGCGACCTGGCGGAACAAGAAGACGCCGCGGCCATTCGTGAGCGGATCTGGCCGATGTTCACCATCGAACGGGACTTCGGCGGCGGATTCATGCCCGGCTTTCCGGCCTGGTGGAATTTTTCCTCGGTCTATCCGATCGCGTCGCGAGTCATTGATCCCGCGGAACCTTGGTGGAAAAGAATCGAGGCCGCACCGCCGGAGTACTTCGTTGCCGAGAACCCTGAAAAGTATATGGATCAATGGAAAATGGAAGTCGGGGTCGGGGTCTCGCGCTTCGATACCACGTCCCGGGAACGAGGCCGCAAGGAATTCCTCAATGACTTGCCCCGTCGTACGGTCCTGAAAAGTTACGTGGATGATGAAGACCGGAACCTGCAGTACAACCAATATTGCGGCGAGGCCTTGCCGTTACCCAAGGACTGGACCGCCAAGGACGGCCCATCCATGAAAGGCCTTTGGGCCTATGTGGAAGCCACGCAGCTGAACCGCCGCAAGGCTCCCTCGACCCAGTCTCCGGTGATCGGCCTGCATGAAATCGAGGACATGGTCAAGCTGGTCTCGGACCTGCCGGTGGTCGATCCCAAGGGGAGCTATCGCTGGGTAAAGGTGGAATCCCCCTGGCCAAAAAACTTCTTCGAGCCCGGCTATGTGGCCGCGCGCCATCTGACGTTTTTGCAAAACCCGCAGATCTGCTTTGGCCGTGTCGGGCCGGAGAACGCCTGGCGCATCGTCGCGGTGGTCAAGGCCGGGGACTGAGGCGAGCCTCGACGGTCGCCCCTTGGCGACGCTATGATCGATCCACCATCCGCATCCGGAGCCAGATCCATGAAATTCGCCACTCTTCTTGCCGCATTCGTCGCCTTTGCCATTCCGGCCCAGGCATTCGACTTGAACCCCTTGTCGGCCATCAAGGGCATGGTGGAGGCGGCGGTGGAAGATCGCAGCACCGCCGACATTGCCACCGACGCAACCATCAAGGCGGAAATCGTCGCCGAGGTAATCGACAAGATGGGCACCGATGTCATTTCCATCACCGCCGATGTCTATGAACAAACGGTGATGCTCACCGGCATCGTCGAGACCATGGCCCAAAAGACCGAAGCCGGGCGCCTGACCCGCACTGTGGGCGGGGTGAAAAAACTCTACAACGAGATCCTGGTCAAATCGGACCTGGAGCGCGACAAGGGCACCGTCGAGGGTTTCGTCGACGACACGGTGATCGAGACCAAGATCAATGCCCAGTTCCTCGATGCCTCGGGGGTCAATGTCACCAATTTCCGATGGCACTCTTTGGAAGGTCATGTGTTCCTGTTCGGTCGCGCCTTGTCGCGGGGGGAATTGGACAAGGCCACGGGCATCGCACGCGGGATCGACGGCGTGCGAAAAGTGACCAGCCGGGTCGCCGTGCGCCCTCGCGACAACTGAGGGTTTTTCCATGAGCCTGCGCGTCGTCTTCATGGGCAGTCCGGAGTTCGCCGTGCCCTCTTTGCATGCCATCCGCAATGCGGGTCACGAGGTGATCGCCGTCTATGCCCAGCCGCCCCGGCCCGCCGGGCGGGGGCACAAGGAACGGCCCTGTCCGGTGCATGCCTATGCCAATAAGCACCTCATTCCGGTGTTCACCCCGGTCAACCTGCGCGATGAGGCAGACCGTCAGGCCTTTGCCCATCTGAAACCCGACATCGGCGTGGTGGCCGCCTATGGCTTGATCCTGCCACAGGCTATCCTTGATGCGCCGAAATTCGGCTGCATCAACGTGCATGCCTCGCTGCTGCCCCGCTGGCGCGGCGCGGCGCCCATCCACCGGGCCCTGCTAGCCGGGGACCGCATCACCGGGGTGACGATCATGCGGGTGGTCAAAGCCTTGGACGCCGGGCCGATGGTCCTTACCGGCACCACACCGATCCATGACACGGACACCGCCGAGAGCCTGCACGATCGGCTGAGTCCCCTGGGGGCGCAATTGGTCGTCGAGGCCCTGGCCGGAATCCAGGCAGGCATCCTGCCCGAGACCCCGCAGCCCGCCCGCGGCATCACCTACGCGGACAAACTGCAAAAAGACGAGGGCCAAATGGATTGGTCTCTGCCCGCCGAAGATCTGGCCCGGCGGGTGCGCGGCTATACCCCCTGGCCCAGCGCCTGGTTCACCCATGGGGACAAGCGCATCAAGGTGCTGGCCGCCGCAGCACTTGAGGGCTCCGGTAGGCCGGGGACGGTCCTGGACGATCAGCTTACCATCGCCACCGGCCATGGCGCCCTGCGTCTGCTTAAAGTACAACGGGCGGGCAAGGGACCCATGGAGGCCGAGGCCTTTTTGCGCGGCTATGCCCTGCCCGCCGGGACTCAGCTTTCGTGATGCCACGCCTGGCCGCCATGGCCGGAGTTTTGCTCCTGATCGCCATCACTGCCTGGTGGATCGGCGACAATGCCCCAAGGCCCACGGTATTGGTGCGCCTTCCCGACCTGTCCCCCGAAGCGACCAAAGGCCAGGCGTTGTTCCAGCAACATTGCAGCCCTTGCCATGGTCCCAAGGCGGGCGGCACCGATCAGGGCCCGCCGCTGGTGCATCCGGTCTATCATCCCAATCACCATGCGGACGGCGCTTTTGCATTGGCCATCACCCAGGGTGTCACCGCCCATCATTGGCCCTTTGGCGACATGCCGCCGGTGGCGGGAGTCACCCTGGCGCAGGTGCCGATGCTGGCGGCCTTCGTGCGGGAACTGCAAAAGGCGAACGGCATCTATTGACGAGTCCCTTGCCGCCTCCCCCTCGGTGGGTCTATCAAGGGGCCATGACCCTACGCCTCTTGCCCGATACCCTGGTCAACCGGATCGCCGCTGGCGAGGTGGTGGAACGGCCCGCCTCGGCCATCAAGGAATTGGTGGAGAACAGCCTGGATGCCGGGGCGCGGCGCATCGACGTGGTGATGCGCGACGGCGGGCGGACGTTCCTGTCAGTCACCGATGACGGTCGGGGCATGGCGCCCGAAGACCTGGTGCTGGCCGTGCAACGCCATGCCACGTCGAAACTGCCCGATGACGATCTGGTGCATATCCGTTCCCTGGGCTTTCGCGGCGAGGCTCTGCCCAGTATCGGCGCGGTGTCGCGGCTGACCCTGACCTCGCGGACCGCCGACGGGGATAGCGCCTGGGAACTGAGCGTCGAGGGCGGTCAGGGGTCCGATCCAAAACCCGCCGCCCATCCGCCGGGCACACGGATCGAGATGCGCGACCTGTTCTACGCCACCCCGGCACGGCTGAAATTTCTCAAGGCGGCCCATACGGAACGCGGCCACGCGGCGGACGTGATCAAGCGTCTGGCCATGGCCCATCCGGAAGTGGCCTTTTCGCTCAATGACGGGCAACGGGACGTGCTGCGCTATGCCGCCGCCCAGGGCCATCTGTTCGACGCCCGGGCCGAACGCCTGGCCGCCGTCATGGGCCGGGAGTTCGCCGACAACGCGGTGCCGGTGGAGGCCGAACGGGACGGGCTGATGCTCACCGGCCTGGCCGGGCTGCCGACCCTGAACCGGGGCAACGCGCAGATGCAGTTCCTGTTCGTCAACGGGCGTCCAGTGCGCGACCGGCTGCTCATGGGCGCGGTGCGCGGCGCCTATCGCGACGTGCTGGCCGGAGACCGCCATCCGTTGCTGGCGCTGTTTTTGGAGATCCCGCCGGAAGGGGTGGATGTCAACGTGCATCCGGCCAAGACCGAGGTGCGATTCCGGGACGCGGGCCTGGTGCGCGGGCTGATCGTCGGGGCGCTGAAAATGGCTTTGGCCAGCGCCGGGCACCGGGCCACCAGTACCGTCGGCATGGCTGCTCTGGGCGCGGCGCGACCGGACAATGCACCGAGCCTGCCCATGGGCGGGCCGTCCCATCAGGCGCCGCGCATCCCCCAGGGGCTGCACGACAAAGCGGCGGCCTTTCATGCACCCTTGCCGGACCTACCCGCCAGGCCCCAGGCCCCGGCCCCGGCGGAAACGGTTGATGAGACAACCAGTTACCCCCTCGGCGTTGCCCGGGCCCAACTGCACGAGACCTATATCGTTGCCCAGACCGCCGACGGCATCGTGTTGGTGGATCAACATGCGGCGCACGAACGGCTGACCCACGAACGCATCAAACGGGCCATGCTCGAAGGCGGCGTGGCCCGCCAAGGGCTGTTGCTGCCCGAGGTGGTGGAACTGGATGAAAGAGCCGCCGCCCGGCTGGCCGAGAGGGCCGAAGAACTGGCACAATTGGGCCTGATTTTGGAGCCCTTCGGCGAGGGTGCCGTGGTGGTGCGCGAAGTTCCCGCCCCCCTAGGCGACACCGACGTCAAGGGCCTGGTACGCGATCTGGCCGACGACTTAATGGAACTGGACGAAGCCATCGCGCTGAAAGACCGATTGGGCGAGGTCTGTGCCACCATGGCCTGCCACGGCAGCGTCCGCGCCGGTCGCCGTCTCACGCCAGAAGAAATGAACGCCCTGCTGCGCAGCATGGAAGCCACGCCCCTGTCGGGACAATGCAGCCACGGCCGGCCAACCTATGTGGAACTCAAGCTGGCCGACGTGGAGAAACTGTTCGGGCGGCGGTGAATTCAAGGTACGGTCAATACAATCTTGCCCACATGCCGCTTTGCCACGAACCGGGTCTGCGCCTCGGCGATCTTTTCCAAGGGAAAGATCTCCGCCACCAAGGGGTGGATTTTTTCCGTTTCAATGAGCCTGACCAGATTGGGAAAGACCTCGGGTTCGAGCACCGTGCAGCCGAAAAAGCTCAGATCCTTCAGATACAAGGTTCGCACATCCAGCGCCACCATTGGACCCGCGATGGCCCCGGCGACGGCGTACCGTCCCCGGGGGCGCAGAGCATCAAGCAACGAAGGAAAGGCCGGTCCGGCCACCAGATCAATGACCACATCCAGGCTGTCGCCGCCCAGGACGGTCACAGGGTTGTCCGTTCGGTCAAGAATGCGGCTGGCGCCCAGATCCTCAAGAGCCTGGGCCTTGTCTTGGCTGGTTACCGCAACAACTTCCGCCCCCCGCGCTCGGGCCAACTGTACCGCCGCCGAACCGACACCGCCCGACGCCCCGGTGACCAGCACCCGGTCGCCCTCGCCAACCTTGGCCCGGGTCAGCATGTTTTCCGCCGTGGAATAGGAACAGGGGAAGGAGGCCAGTTCCGCATCGCTCAACGGGCTTTGGATGGCATGGGCATGGCGGGCGGCCACGACGACATATTGGGCAAACCCGCCATCGCATTCGGAACCCAGGAACCAAGGGCTCTCCAGCAATTCCCCCCCTGCTTCCCATAAACAAGGCTCCACCAGGACCCGCTCGCCCAGGCGCCTATCGACGACCCCTTTGCCCAGCCCGACGATCCGTCCGCAAACATCAATGCCTTGGATGCGCGGAAAGGTGAGAGGCGCGCCGCCCCAGGTGGCGTCCTCGGCCGCCCCGTCGCTTTTCGAGTACCAGCCCAACCGGGTATTGAGGTCGGTATTGTTGACTGCCGCCGCGCCAACGGCGATCAGGACCTCTCCGGATCCGGGGGTGGGAATTGGGATATCATCACGGACGACTAACCTGTTCAGGTCGCCATGGCCGGTTAACCAGACGCCGCGCATGGTTTTTGATTGATTGGTCATTTTGTGAGATTCCGTTATTGGGAAGCCAGTGGTTGATAGCCCGCGCCGTCTTTCCAGCGTAGCCAGAAGGGCTCGCCCTCTTCCCCCGGCGTGCCGACGCATTCCAGGTCCTTGGGGCCGGACCCGGCTCCTGGCCTTGTATCGCCGACGGCATAGCAGCCCTCGATTTTATCCATCAGCACCCAGGTTCGATCGCGACGAGTGAAGATGTGCAAGGGCGGCAGGCAGTCTTCGCGCACCACCTGTCCACAGGCGGCCATGGGGCTGGTGACCGCAAAGGCTTCCTGCCTGCCGTCCCCGGTGACGTCCAGGCCGCCGAAATACAGGGCCTTGGGATCTTCGAAGTGGATGCTCAGGAGTCGCCACAGGGCCCAGGACAGGTCCACCGTATCGTCCGGCAGAATATCGGGCTCATCGGCGGGCGGGAGACGGGCGCCATGGGCCTTCAGATAGGCCGCGATTTCGGTCTGCTCCAGATCCTCGGCCATGCTCAGCGGCACATCGCCGCCCACGACTTCGGCATTTACGTCGGCCCCCCGGTCCACCAGTAGCTTGACCATGTCCATCAGGCTCTGTTCCACCGCGAAATGCAGCGGCGTCCAGGATTCATGGGCGGGGATATCCACGTCGGCACCCTGGGACAGCAGATAGAGGGTGAGCTCGCGCCGGTTATCCATCACCGCCACGTGCAGAGGGCCACCGCCCGCGAAATGCCCTTTGTTCACATCGGCCCCCAGGGCGACCAAAGCCTTGACGGCATCCATGTGTCCGCCCCCCACCGCCTGGATCAAGGCGGTGGAGATCGCCATGCCGAAGGCATTGATCGGCGCGCCTTGAGCGACCAACGCCTTGATCTTGGCCACATCCCCCAGGGATGCCGCCACAAGCAACTGTTCGGTCAGGTCATATTCGCTGGCGGGCTTTTCCTTCATGGCCGCTTCCAGGTAGGCGATCATCGCGGGTCGCTCGGCCTCCCGGGCGATATCCAAGGGAAGTTTGCCTTCATTGTCCGTCACATGGAGGTTGGCGTCATGGGCCACAAGCAGCTTGGCCGCTTCCACGGTCCCATCATAGGCCAGGGCATGTAGAACGGTCTGCCCCGTTTCACCCATCGCTTCCACATCGGCGCCGTGGGCCAGCAGCAACTTCATCATATCCAGATCGCTCCCGGCGTAGAGAAGCGGCGTACCATCGACCACGTCTTCGGCATCCACATCGGCGCCATGGGCGATCAGGGCCTTGGCGATGGCCAGGCCATTGTCCGCGCCGACGGCCTTGAGCAGAGGGGTTTCGCCGTTGAACTCTCGCTTGTTCACCTCGGCGCCGTGGCTCAGGAGCATCTCGACCATGGCCAGATCCCTCTTGTCCACGGCCAGGTGCAATGGGGTCTCATAGATGGCGTTGGTGGCATTGATGTCGGCGCCGGTGGTGATCAGCAACTCCGCCTTTTTAAGATCTCCCGCCTGCACGGCCAGATGCAACGGCGAAGGCGGCACATCTTGGGGCTCGGGAGAGGCCAGCGCCACGGCGGAGGATAAGAACACCGCCAATGCCAAAATGCGAATCCCGCTTGCGCGCAAAACATACTTCATGGCCTTCCCCTTGTTTTTTTATCGTCAGCATCCTTCTCAGTATAACGCTGTTTTTCGATCCATATCGCGGAGTTTTTGACTTCTCCTCCAGAGCCTTCACAATGGTTTGGCAACCGGCGCAATGATCGGGAGAAGAATGGAATTGGAAGACCGCCGCGTCCCCTTTTTTATCAGATTGAAGAGCTTCTTGATCATCTATGGGGCCGTGTTCGTTGTTCGGCCCCTGCTTCTTGTCGCCGGACGAGGAGCGGGAATCTTGGCGGTTTGTCTTGTGGGACTCTTGGCGGGTGCTCTCGCAGGAACCTTACTCGGGGCCATCATCGCCACGGTGGCGCAAGATAGCCACCCCGTTCACAGGGAGTCCCTGCTCACTTTTTCCGGCACCCTGGGCTCGGTGATCGGGGTATCGGGCGGGCTTTACGCGGGCTTGTTGGCGCTGCTTGTGCAATGCCGACGGCAGACAATCGTTGTCTGCGCCCTGTCCGGCCTGATGCTCGGCGCCTTGCTCCCACCTTTGACGGGGTTTGCTGCCTTTCAACATGCGGGCATGGGGTTGTCCAGCCTGATCGTCGGCCTCTTCGGATGGATGGGCGGCATGGGAATTGGGTTCCTGGCCGCCGTCGCCCAGGTCAGGCTCGATCAAACCCGGTAGACCTGCACGGGCCTATTGATACCGACCCCGCGTTACCTCTCAGCACTGTCCCGGCGCGAGAGAAACAGCGTCTGGCAGGTTAACTTGACCAAATCCGCAATGGCTTGGTAGTGCGGCTCCAGCCCCGACCGAGACCGCCAAGCCATGCAGATTTCCCGCGACAGGGCCGCGTCTTCCAGGGGCAGAACCTTGACCTCGCTCTCGGTCGGCATTTCCGATCGAATATAAAGCTCCGGGAAAAAGGACAGGCCGACATTCATGCCAACCATATGGCGCAGGGTATCAAGGCTCGTGCCTTCGAATTCATAGAGCAGTTCCGCGTCATAGGCCGCACAGAGTTCGCGGACCTGGGTATGCAGATGGTGCCCCGATTCCAAGGTCAGCACCTTGTGGCCCTTCAGGTCCGCCAGGGTGATTCCGTCCGCCAGGGCCAGTTCGTGATCCGGCGCGCCAACCACGAAGATCGCCTCTTCGAACAACACGCGGATATCGAGCCCCTGATGCGCGACGGGCGCCGGGGTCAAAACCAGATCCAGGTCCCCCGCCGCCAGATCCTCTTGAATATGACGGGGGGTCCCTTCGCGCACATAGAGCTTCAAGGCGGGAAAACGCCGGTGCATTTCCGGAATCACATGGGGCAACAGGTAGGGGCCAAGGGTCGGTGGCACCCCCAGCCTCAAATTCCCCGCGAATTCGTTGGCCGAGGCCGTTGTTAGATCAACGATGTCCTGGACGTCCGCGAGCACCGCTCGGGCTTTCTCGGTTACCTGCCGCCCCAGCGGTGTGAGGTAGACCCCGGCCCGGCTGCGTTCGATCAGCCGCACCCCCAGCTTGCTCTCCAAAGCGGCGAACTGAATGCTCAAGGTGGGCTGAGTCACATGAACTCGTTGGGCGGCCCGGCCAAAATGACACTCGTCTGCCACGGCAACCAGGTAGGAAAGCTGTCTGAGCGTCGGCATGGGCCCTCCGTCTCAAGATTGATAATATCTATTAAAATATACTATCTATTTCAATTTGATCAATCAATCCTTAGCTGTCACCTTTAGACATGGATTGAAGCGATGGTCGCGATCCCTTGAGACAAGCTCATGCCCGGAGCCAACCGATGGCTCACAGAAAGGGGATTTTTTAGAAATGACACAGGCATCCATTGATGGACGCACCACGTTCCTGAGCAAGGAATCCGCCGGGGGTCTAGCCCTCATGGCCGCCGCCGTGGCTGCGTTGCTGGTCAGCAATTCCCCCCTGGCTGGAGCCTATGGCTCCCTGTTGGAGCTTCCGGTCACCGTTTCCATTGGTGCCTTGGGGATCGACAAGCCGTTGCTGCTTTGGGTCAATGATGGGTTGATGGCGATTTTCTTTTTCCTCGTCGGCCTGGAACTGAAACGCGAGGTGCTCGAAGGGCGGTTATCCTCATTCGACCGGGCGTCGTTGCCCTTCATCGCCGCCGTCGGCGGGATGCTGGTGCCGGCCCTGATCTATCTGGCGATCAATTCCGGTACCCCTGAAAACGCCGTCGGTTGGGCCATTCCCGCCGCCACGGACATTGCCTTCGCGCTTGGTATCCTGGCCTTGATGGGACCCTCGGTTCCGGTGGCCTTGAAAGTCTTTTTGCTGGGGATCGCCATCATCGACGACCTGGGCGCCATCATCGCCATTGCCTTGTTCTATACCGACAATCTCTCTTGGCAGTCATTGGTTTTGGGAGGTGTCGGCTTGGCCACCCTGGCGGCCATGAACCGGTTCGGCGTCAAGCGGATCGCGCCCTATGCCTTGATCGGTCTGCTGGTCTGGGTCGGCGTTTTGAAGTCCGGCGTGCATGCCACCTTGGCCGGGGTCCTGGTGGCCCTGACCATTCCCATGCGGGACAACGCCGGAAAGGCCATATTGGAGAAGGTCGAGCACGGACTCCATCCCTGGGTCGGTTTCTTCATCATGCCGGTGTTCGCCTTTGCCAACGCGGGCGTCTCACTGGCCGGTCTGTCGCTGACCCAGCTCATGGCACCGTTGCCCCTGGGCATCGCCTTGGGCCTGTTCGTTGGCAAGCAGGTGGGCGTCATGGGCTTTACCTGGCTCGGTGTCAAATCGGGTCTCTGCCGATTGCCGGACGGCATGGGCTGGAAAGAAGTTTACGGCGTCGCCTGCCTGACCGGCATCGGCTTCACCATGAGCCTGTTTATCGGAACCCTGGCCTTTGAATCCCCCGAGCAACTGAATGCTGTCCGCATGGGCGTTGTCATCGCCTCGGTGCTCTCCGGTTGCCTGGGAACCATTGTTCTGCGCCGCGTTCTCGCTCAGACCACCCGCCTCCCCCGAGGCGCCGTCACCAGTCTTTAGCCCCACAACCGACGTCAACGGAAAGGACACTCAGATGAAACGGTTTAAGAACATACTTGTGGTCTACGACCTGTCTCCTGGCAGCGATGAAACCCTGCAACGGGCCATCGATCTTGCCGGTCGCAATGCCGCCAAGCTGAGGCTCCTATGTGTCATCGATCCCGCCGCTCAAGGATGGGAGATGTTTGGCGAGCGGGAGCGGATGATCCAGCGGATCGCCGACAGTATTCCATTACCGGAGCACTCCAAGTCGATGAGTGTCCGTCTTGGGCCCCCAGCCGAACAGATCCTTGATGAAGCCAAAACCATCCGGGCGGAGCTGATCATTACTTCCGACACGTCCTCGGGCTACTACACCCAGGTGCTGGGGCTTGATGCGACCACCGAGGTCATGCGCCATGCGCTCTGTCCGGTGTGGGTGGTGCGTCCCGCCTCCGACAGCGGATACCACCGTATCGTCGCGGCCGTGAACGCGGGCCGGGTGGATGCCTTGACCTGCCCGGCCAATCGGCGGATTTTGGAATTGTCCCGTTCCCTGGCCGAACTGGAAAATGCCGAACTGCATGTGGTCTACGCCTGGGACTACAACGGGTCGGAAAAGGATATGATGGGATCCGAACAGCCGCCCGGTCAGTTCGAGGAATACTCGGAAATGGCGCGCCTGCGGAATCTCGACAAGCTGATCATCCTGGTCCGCAACGTGCTGGGCGATCCGCTGAACTGCACCCCGGTGGCGGTGCAAGGGGAGCCCGGCACGGTGGTCATCGACTATGCCAAGACCTCGGGTGCCGACCTGCTGGTCACCGACGGCAAACTGGGCGGGCCGATTATTTCCGCCCTGGTCGAAACCCATGCGACTCAGTTGCTGAGAAAGTCATCTTGTTCAGTGCTGTTTGCCCGCCCGCATGTTTATGAGGTGGTCCAAGGCACCAGCGCGGCGGCCTGACCTCGCACCGCGCAAGGCACGGCCGGAGTCTGTCATCGGCCGGATGAGTGGCGGAGATCACCCCAGTTCGATGGTGTCTCCGTCCTCCTCCTCGGGCTCGGGCTCCGGCTCTGTTTGGCGCAGCAAGGTATCCATTTTCGGCGCTGAATCTTCGATCTTCTGAATGTTTTCGATACCCTGGCGGATCTCGCTCATGATGAACTCCGAGCGCCGGATCGGCCCTCCCAGGTTGGGATCGGGAAACAGGAAGTTCCAGATACTCATTTTCACGCTGAGACCACAGAGAATCCCGCCGATGGTGGTGTGGTAGGTCTCAACCAGATGCTTCACCCCGTCGAAGCGTTCCGCCGACATGTCGTCCCACATGTGCTGGCTGGCGTTCTCGAACTCCTTGAACCGTCCCTTCACCGCCCGGGTCACCCGCTTGATGGTGGTGGAGATGACCTTCGAAGCCTGCATGAAGGTATGGTCGCTCTTGAGCTGATAGTTGTTGCGCAGGTCGATGAGCGAATCCAGGAAGTCCTCAATGATCGGCTCGATACGGTCCAGACATTGGTGATAATAGGACAGGGACAAAAAGATATCGCCGTAGTCCTCCAGGAAGGTCGGCACCTCCATGATGCCAATGCCCAGGGTATCGGCCATCATCTGTAGATTCTTGCGCGCCTTGGACACATCCGGGTCGCGGAAAAGGGCGACCAGACCTTCCATGGACTCGATATTCTGGGCCTCCGATCCATAGATCTCCTTGATCAATGGTCGGGTGAACTTGGTCATGTACTCGGTCAGTTCGCGGTTTTTTTCCGGTGTCAGCTGCAAGTGCTTGTTGTTGGTCACCGAGATGCCCTGCTCGCGCAGCAAGACCCGCAGGCTGTACACGTCGTAGGAAGGCATCAAGGCCAGGCGCCGCAGCATGGCCAGGTCCGAGGTCTCGCCTTCCCAGCCGAATTCAGTGGACAGATCTTCCACATCCAACTGCCCGCTGCCTGCCTGGCGGTCGTGGAACACCTCGATGACGCTTTGCAGGCGCACATTCTTGATCAACCGGGCCTGCACCAGGGCCGGGGTCTGCAAGGGCAGGATTTTCAGGGGCAGGACGAACAGGGAATCCTGGTCGCTGTCACCGAATAGGTCGGATACGGTAAGGGCGGATTGATCGGCCATGATATCGGGCGGAGTCTCCCTCGGATTTCGTGGCAACGTACCACGGTCGACCGGTCAACCGAAAAACGTCTTTTCTTTCCCGACCGGTTGCGGTCATTTTACCCTTCCCGCCGCAGAATTCGAGAGAAGAAGTTCCAAGTTATGCCCAGATACCGATTGCTATTGGAATATGACGGCTCGGCCTTCGTGGGTTGGCAGCGCCAGGTCAACGGCCTGGGTGTGCAACAGGCCCTAGAAGAAGCCGCGGAAATCCTCGACGGTCAGCCCGTTGCGGTCTTTGCCGCCGGGCGCACCGACGCCGGTGTACATGCCACTGGTCAAGTCAGCCACATGGATTTGAACAGGGACATGCCCGCGAACAGGCTCATGGCGGCGTTGAATTTCCATCTACGAGGCAGACCCGTGGCCGTTCTCGAGGCGGCGCGGGTAACGGACGACAGATTCCATGCCCGATTCTCGGCGGTGGGTCGGGCTTATCTCTATCGTATTCTCAATCGTCGCGCGCCGGCCGTTCTGGAGCGTCGGCGAGTCTGGTGGGTACCGGCACGTCTGGACGTGGAAGCCATGCATGAAGCCGCCCAGTTGCTGGTCGGGCACCATGATTTCTCCAGTTTCCGCGCCACCCATTGTCAGGCCAATTCACCGGTCAAGACCCTGGACCGGCTCGACGTTTTCCGCAGCGGAGAGGAAATCCATGTCATCGCCGAGGCCCGCTCGTTCCTGCATCATCAGGTGCGCAACATGGTCGGCAGCCTGCGATGGATCGGCGACGGCAAATGGTCGGCGGATGACCTCAAGGCGGCGCTGGCGGCAGCGAACCGCGCCGCTGGCGGCCCGACGGCACCGGCGGACGGGCTTTATCTCACCCGGGTGGACTACTGAATGGGAACAGGGGATCGCGCGGTAATGTCGATTATCGTATTGATCACCACCGACAGCACCAGATCCAGGATCACCACCCCTACCGCCGTGGTCAGCGGCACTTCCAAGGCCGCATAGGCAATGAACCCCGAATAAAACAGCACGATGCCCAAAGCGATCAGACTCAGCATGGCCGCCAGATCAGCAGGCAGAATGCCGAATCCGGCCAGAATGACAATGGGCAGATACAAGGCGTTCTGTAAGACCTGGGCCCAGTTGTAAGCGACAATATGGCGCAGATAGTGGTGACGGCAGCCCAGGATTCCGGTCATGTGATACATGACCAGCGGAAACAGCACCCAGGAAATCACATAGGCTTCGGCTTCCAGGACGAGAAAGCCCAGGAACGGCGCCTCGGTTTCCTGAGCCAGCAGCAAAACGTAAACGATATAGAGCGGCGCCACCAAAATGGCCGCGCGGAATGAATGCCAGAAGCCATGCAGGCTGTCATCGAGCCAGTTCAGGCCGTCCCGGTCCCCATGGGCCAGACGCCAGGCGCCATAGAGGCCATAGGAAATGTTGGCCGGGGCACTCACGCCTTTTGATCCGGGAAATAGCCGTCGAGGATGGCCTCGTAGATGTCGGTGAGCTGAGTGATGGTTTCCACCGGCACCCGTTCGTCCACCTTATGCATGGTCTGACCCACCAGCCCGAACTCGGCCACCGGGCAGAAATTCTTGATGAAGCGGGCATCCGACGTGCCGCCGCTGGTGGACAGTTCCGGGCGTCTTCCCGTTACCCGCTCCACCGCATCGGCCATCAAGGTGGAGAGTTCCCCCGGCGGGGTCAGGAAGGCGTCGCCGCTGCGCTGCACGGCGAGGTCGAAGCGGTCCGGGGCTTCTTCTTGCAGAATCTCCCGCGCCCAGGCTTCCAGGCTGTCCAGGGTATGTAGATCATTGAAGCGGATGTTGAAGGTCGCCTTGGCGGTGGCCGGGATGACGTTGGTCGCCGGGTTGCCCACATCGACGGTCGTCACCTGCAAGCTACTGGGCTGAAAGTGATCGGTACCTTCGTCCAGCGGCTCCACCAGTCGGGCCAGCACCTTCAACAGACGATGCACCGGGTTGTCGGCCAGATGAGGATAGGCCGCATGGCCCTGGGTACCGTTGATGGTGATGAATCCGGACAGGGATCCGCGGCGGCCAATTTTTATCATGTCCCCCAAATCACGGGGGTTGGTCGGCTCGCCCACCAGACTGGCATCGAGGGTTTCGCCCTGGTCGGCCAGCCAGTCGAGCATCTTCACCGTGCCATTGACCGAGGGTCCTTCCTCGTCGCCGGTAATCAGGAACGAAATGGAGCCGCCGAAGTCCTTCCCCCGGCGCGCGATGAAGCGCGAGACGGCGGCGGTAAAGGCGGCCACCGCGCCCTTCATGTCGGCGGCGCCGCGTCCGTGCAGCATGCCGGATTCATCGATGGTGCCAGAGAAGGGATTGTGGGTCCAAGCCCCCGTGTCGCCCTCGGGCACCACGTCCGTATGTCCGGCGAAACAGAAGTTGCGCCCCGTCGTGCCCAGTCGGGCGTAGAGGTTGTCCACGTCCGGCGTGTCCAGATCGCTGAACGGGAGCCGGGTGCAGACAAACCCCAGGCCTTCCAGGGTCCGCTGCAACAGGTCCAGCGCCCCGCCTTCGGCGGGGGTGACGCTGGGGCAGCGGATCAGCCCCTGGGCCAAGACGATGGGATCGACGCTCCCGGCGGTCATGGCGTCAGTCGCGCAATAGGTCGTTGATGGAGGTCTTCGACCGGGTGCGTTCGTCGACGCGTTTGACGATCACGGCACAATAGAGGTTCGGGCCGGGCTGACCATCGGGCAGCGGCTTGCCGGGCATGGTGCCGGACACCACCACCGAATAGGCGGGCACGCGACCATAGAAGACCTCGCCGGTGGTGCGGTCGACGATCTTGGTGGAAGCGCCGATATAGACGCCCATGGAAAGCACCGAGCCCTCTTCGACGATGACGCCCTCGGCCACCTCGGCACGGGCACCGATGAAGCAGTCGTCCTCGATGATCACCGGGCCAGCCTGCAAGGGTTCAAGCACCCCGCCGATGCCGGCGCCGCCGGAGATATGCACGTTCTTGCCGATCTGAGCGCAGGAGCCGACGGTGGCCCAGGTATCGATCATCGAGCCTTCGTCCACATAGGCGCCCAGGTTCAAGAAGCAGGGCAAAAGGACAGCGGTCGGGGCGATATAGGCCGACTTGCGGACCACGCAGCCCGGCACGGCGCGGAAACCGGCATCGCGGAAGCGGGCCTCGTTCCAGCCGACGAACTTGGACGGCACCTTGTCCCACCAGACGGCGCCGCCGGGGGCACCGTCGATGATTTCCATGTCGTTGAGCCGGAACGACAACAGCACGGCTTTTTTGAGCCACTGATTGACCGTCCATTGGCCCACGTCCTGGCGCTCGGCGACCCGCGCCTCGCCGGAATCCATCATCTCCAGGGCCTTGTTCACCGCGTCGCGCACGTCGCCGGTGGTGTCAAAGGAGATGGCGTCCCGGTCTTCCCAGGCCGCATCGATGACTTTCTGTAATTCCAAGGTATTCATCATTTCCGTCCCACGTTCTTCGGAATCATTCGAATTTGGCGCGCACCATGCGTCACAGGGGGGCGGAAGTCAATGGGGGCGGGAGCCGAGATTACACGACAGCCACCCCCGCCAACCAGGCCGACAGGTCATCGGTGGCGTGGTGGATATGGTCTTCGTGATGGCCGTCTCGGCCGAAGTCGGAACCGGTGTCGATCCAAAGGGTGGTCATGCCCAGGGCATGGGCCGGGATCAGGTTGCGGGCCATGTCCTCGACCATCACCGTGTCTGTTGGCGCGATGCCGTGGCGGCGGATCAAGGCGTCATAGACTTCCGGGGCGGGCTTGGGCACGAAGTCGGCGGCGAAAATGTCGAACACCGCCTCGAATTGGTCGCGGATGCCCAATCGCGCCATCACCCGGTCGGCATGGGGCTCGTCGGCATTGGTGAAGATGATCTTGCGCCCCGGCAGGGCGGCCAGGGCCTTTTCCAGGCGCGTGTCGCGATCAATGACCGACAAATCAATATCATGGACGAAATCCAGAAAATCATGGGGATCGATATGATGGCGGTTCATCAGTCCGCGCAGGGTGGTGCCGTAGTCGCGGAAGTATTGCTTTTGGACTTTGAAAGCCTGGTCCTCGGGCAGATCGAGCAGTCGGGCAATATAGGCCTTCATCAACACGTCGATCTGATCGAACAATTTGGCCGAGTGGTGATACAGCGTGTTATCCAAGTCAAACACCCAGCATCCCGCTTCACGCAGGCCATGGGGATAGGGCAAGGGACTGTGGACGATTTGGCTCATGGGCATTGATATAGGCCCATGCGCGAGCGGTGGGAAGCCTCAACCCTTGCCGCCGATGCTTCGGGCTTCTAAAATCGTTGGCAATTGGGACTTTTCAGAATCGCGAATGCCGGGCATGCCCACCGACCCCCTTGCTTCCCCTATTGAGACCAAACCGTTACTCAGGAGTGCGGATCTGCGCGCGATGTTGGACGGACAAAGCGATCCGGCGCTGTTGCTCGACACGAAGGGCGCGGTGCTGGCCACCAACCCTCCCGGACAACGGATCGTCAATGCCTTGGAGAGCGGCCACCCGACCGACTTCAAACCGCAAATCGTCGCCGCCATGCAGGGCAATGGCCCCTTGACCGGAAGCTACACATTCGACGGCGATGACGAAGCGGCGCTGATACTGGAAGTGCAGATCCTGCCTTTGGCCCCACCGCACTTTTTGTTGCTGGGCCGCGATGTCACCTTGGAACGCAATCTGCGCGCCGCCTTGGTGGATTCCCGCGAGCGTTTCAAGGATCTGGTGGAAGCGTCGTCGGACTTCGCCTGGGAAGTGGGGCCGGAAGGACGCTTCGTCTATGTATCGCCGCGCGGCGCCCTGGGCTTCGAGGCGGCCCGGTTGGTCGGCCATGCGCCGTCCGAATTGCTTAAAAAGGGTGGTGATTCGCGCAACCCTTTTGTCACCCGGGCGGAGGTGGAGGAAGCCGAGGTCTGGGTGCGACGGGCCGATGGCACCCGCGCCTGTCTGATCGTTACCGCCGTGCCGTTGCAGGCCGGAGACGGGGCCTGGCGCGGCGCCCGGGGGGTTTGCCGCGATGTGACCTCCGAGCGGGAAAAGGATGCGGCCTTGGCCCGCGCCCATCAGCGGGAAAAGATCCTCAACAGTGTGGTTGGCGCCATCCGGGACGAAGTGGATCCCCAAGACATGTTGGACGTGGCCGCCCTGGCCACGGCGCAGGCCATATCTGCCGACGGAGTACGCATCTACCGTGGCGATGAGCGCGACGGCTTTTATTTGGTCGCCGAACAGGGTACGCCTTCGAGCAACGAGGCGCTGGATGAGTTGGTGCGGAATGTGCACGCCGATCACCGGGTGTTGGACAATAACGCCCATGGCCTGTCCATGCTCGCCGCCGCCACGCCTTATCGGCATCAGGTCAATGGCGCGATCTGTGTCTGGCGTGACGAGAAAGGGAACGCCTGGTCCGATGACGACCGCATTATCGCAGGCGATGTGGCCAATCGTCTGGGTATCGCCTTGGAGCAATTCTCCAACCACGAGCGCATCCTCAAGCTATCACGCACCGACGGACTGACCGGACTGCTCAACCGCCGGGCCTTTTTTGAAGACGAACTGCCCCATCGTCTGCGCAAGTCGGGCAAACCGGGCGGCGGCGGTGCCCTGGTCTATGTGGACCTGGACAACTTCAAGCTGGTCAACGACGTACATGGCCATCAAGCGGGCGACGACGCGCTGCTCAAGGTCTGTGAAATACTCGATACCCACACCCGCGCCTCGGACCTGCTGGCCCGGCTGGGGGGTGATGAGTTCGTTCTATGGCTCGACCGCATGCCGCCCGATGTGGTGCGGCAACGGGTCGATGAACTGCATCATTCCGCGTTGGACCTGAAACCCCTGTCTGGAGACATGGCACGACCCTTGGGATTTTCCGTCGGCGTGGCCATATACGATCCGGCGGTCGAGGAAGGCATGGAAAGCCTGGTGGCGCGGGCCGACGCGGCCATGTACACGGTGAAGAATCGCGGCAAGGGCGGCATCGAGATCTCCCTGCCCGGTGGTGGAGAAGGGGAAGCCTCATGAGCGACGGCCTGGACAAATTGCTCGGCGAGGGAAACGCGGCGGAACTCACCTACGAGGAAGCCCGGACCCTGGCCCGTCATGACGACCCGGCGGTGCGCCAAGCCTTGGCCGAACGCGACGATATCCGGCCGGAGATTCTTTATTTTCTGGCCGAGGACGCCTCCGCCGAAGTGCGTCGGATCATTGCCGGCAACAGCGCCACACCGCATCAGGCCGATCACCTTTTGGCCCGCGATGGCGACGAAGGGGTGCGCTCGGATCTAGCGGGAAAGATTGCTCGATTGGCCCCGGAACTCAGCGCCTTCGAGGCCGGCAAGGTGGAATTCAAGGCCTATGAACTGCTGGTCACCCTGACCCGGGACCAAGCGGTCCGGGTGCGCCGGGTGATCGCCGAGACCTTGAAAGACGTGGCCGATGCTCCGGCGGAAGTCATCGGCAGGCTGGCCCGCGATGACGTACTCGATGTTTGCGGTCCGGTCCTGCAATTCTCGCCGGTACTCAGCGACGAAGACCTGTTGGAAATCATTCAGGGCGCGCCGGTACAGGGCGCCTTGGGGGCCATCGCCCGGCGCTCGGAAGTGGCCGAGGTGATTTCCGATGCCATCGCCGAGACCGACGATGTTCCGGCCATCGCCGACCTGCTGGGCAATGCCTCGGCTCAGATCCGCGAAGAAACCCTGGATGCCATCATCGACCGGGCCAAGGACGTCAAGGCCTGGCACAAACCGCTCACCGAGCGCCCAAAGCTGCACTCCAATGCCGCCCGGCGGCTGGCCGGCATCGTCGCCCGGCGCTACCTGAAAACCCTGAGCGACCGCAGCGACCTGGATGAAACCACCGCTGATCGGGTGCGGGCCGAGGTGGAGCGCCGTCTGGCCGAGGAGCCGGAAGACAACGACGAGGACGACGCCCTATGGGACGATCCCGACGCGGCCCGGGTTGAAGAGGCGGAATCCCTCCATAATCAGGGTCTGCTGACCGAAGACAAGATGATGGAGCTATTCCGAACAGATCGTCCCATGGGCGAGGTCGCCCTGGCCACCAAGGCCAGCCTGCGCCCCCGTGAGGTACGCAAAATTCTCTCTGACACCATGGCCAAACCGCTGATTGCCCTGGCCTGGAAAGCGACGCTGAGCCCCGGCTTCGGTGATTTCCTGCAAATCGAGGTGGTCGAGGTGGATGAACCCAAACGGCTTTTGGTTACGCAAACCGGAGATTTCCCCTTGTCCGAGACCGATCTGGAATGGGAAGCCGGGTTATTTGGCTGAACAGGGCGTCTGGCTACCTCTTCATCTCGGTCGCCCAGGCTTCCAGAAATTCCCCCAGATGCGGCCTCTCTTGTCCCTCTGCCTGTAGGTAGGACAACACATCGGCGACCGCCCTTTCGTGAGCGTCCTGGGTCAGCCATCCCCGGTGCAGCATGTGGCGCAGATAGACCAGATAGGTGTTGAGCACATCGGTCTCGCAGTAGTCGCGGATGCCCTGGATGTCCCCGGAGTCAAAGGTTTCGGCAACTTTCGAGCCGTCCATGCCCAGCTTGCCGGGGAATCCCAGCACGGCGCAGACTTCGTTCAGCTTGACCCGCGCCGAGGCGCCGTAATCGGACATCACCTCCATCAGGTCGCAATGCCAGTCGTCGGAATAGCGGCTGGTGTAGCTGTTCCACTTGTCACCGGACTGATAGAGAAACGGCGCCGACACATTATGCACCATGGCCCGGTATTTGAGCACTGGCAGATCGAATCCGCGCCCGTTGAAGGACACCAACCGGGGCTTTTGCCGCTCCAGGAACTGGAAAAACCCGGCCACCAGTTCTGCTTCGGAGGAGCCCGGATCGCCGCCGGAGCGGATTTCCTGCAAATAGAAATTCTCGTGCGCGCCGTCGCGCTCGATCTCGGCGCGCAGGAAGGAAATGGCCACCACGCGATGGAACGGCTGGCGCGGGAAGGCGTTACGCCCGTCGGTGATTTCAAGGTGATAGCGGGTCAATTCCTCGCGTCGGGCGGCAAGGTCCGGGTCATCGAATCCGGTCAGCCCGGGCACCGCGTCGGTATCGGGCACGGTCTCGATATCGAATACCAAAAGACGACGATGGCTCATGATGTCTTCTCCCCAGCGGTTGCCCCTGTTATACCACTGCTCAGGATATGTTCACCACGAAGGAAGCCGGCCATGAAGAACCTCGGCCAAATGATGAAGCAGGCCCAGAAGATCCAGGAACGCATGCAGGATTTGCAGACGGAACTGGCCGATGCCGAAGTGGAGGGCGTCTCCGGTGCCGGCATGGTCACCGTGATCCTGAACGGCAAGGGCGAAATGCGGCGCGTAAAGATCGATCCGTCGCTGGTGGACCCCAATGACGTGGAAGTGCTCGAAGATCTGATCGTTGCCGCCCATGGGGATGCCAAGGGCAAAGCCGAACAGATGATGAAGGACAAGATGTCCGAACTCACCGGCGGCCTGCCGCTGCCTCCGGGCATGCAACTGCCCTTCTGACGGTAACGCACCCGTGACCACCGGCTTAGATCCACTGATCCGATTGCTGTCCAAGCTACCCGGTCTGGGGCCAAGGTCGGCCCGGCGATTGGCGCTGCACCTGGTCAGCCATAAAGAGACGGTGCTCGAACCCCTGGCCCGGACCCTGGCCGAGACAGCGGAGACCGTTCGCCCCTGTTCCATTTGCGGCAACCTGGACCTGCACGATCCCTGTACCATTTGCTCCGATTCCCGGCGCGACAAATCAACCCTTTGCCTGGTGGAAGACGTGGCCGACCTTTGGGCGCTGGAACGGGCCATGGCCCATCGCGGCACTTATCATGTGCTCGGGGGAGTGCTCTCGGCGTTGGATGGAATCGGACCTGACGATCTCGCCATTGGTGGTCTGCTGCAAAGGGTCGAGGTCGATGGCGTGAGCGAAGTCATTCTCGCCCTTTCGGCGACCATGGACGGCCAGACCACGGCCCACTACCTGGCCGAGCGGCTGGCGCCTACCGGCGTGACCCTGTCCGGTCTCGCGCAAGGGGTGCCGGTGGGCGGTGAACTGGACTATCTGGATGACGGCACCCTCGCGGCGGCTCTGAAGGCCAGGCGTCCCGTTTAAGTCTTTGCGAATCATGCTATAGTCTCGACCAACACAATGGGAGGGGATGCCATGACCAGCCAGGAAACCGGACCCGCCGAAACGCCTGACGGCGCGGAAGAGGGGAATGATAGCCGCGACCTGTTCTATACCACCTTCCTGTCGGCCCTGCTGGACCATCAGGAATGGATCGGACGGGTCAATCGGGCCATCCATCTGGGCGAAGGCGCCGATCCCGATATCGTCGGCGATACCTCGTTTCGCCAAACCCGCTTCGCGCAGTTTCTGGAAACCGTACAGCCTCACCTGATGCCTCATGTGGAAGCGGTACGCGCGGCCCTGTTCGAGATGCACCAAGACGCTCAGAAGCTCGTGGAGCATGCCTCCGAGGGGAAATTCTCGGCCGCCGACTACGACACCTGGCTCGAAGCCATGAAAAAGTTCCGCACCGTCGCCGCCCGGCTGGCCGACCATGCGGACGATCTTTCCCCATCGGTGGACGAACATACCCGGCTTTATACCCGCGAATACATGGATCAACGCCTGCGCGAACAATGCGACCTGGCGCGCCGGGCCAGCCAGCCCTTTTGCATTGGCTTATCCGAGCTGGATCAATACGAGGAGATCGAGCGCACCCACGGCTTCCCGGTGATCAAGGCCGTGCTGCGCGAGGTGGCGCGGCGGTTCATTTCGGCCGTGCGTTTGTATGACAACGTATTCCGTTTCGATGACCAGAAGTTCATGTTCATTTTTCCCACCACTCGCCTGCGCGACGCCATTATGGTTTCTGAACGGATCCGCGCCGACGTGGCCAGCCAGCCGGTGGAAACCCCGGCGGGCGAGATATCGGTGACCATTTCGGTCGGCGTGCTGGAGTACGGTTTTGGGGAGGTGCCAGAAGACCTGCTCAAGGTCGTCGATGTCAATCTGGCCCATGCCCGCAACGAGGGACGCAACCGGGTGGTGAGCTGAGGGGCCGGATCCTTTTCCGCTGATCGTTTCGCACCCTGTCCCCGCTCAACACGGGCCTTCTCAAAAATCAGTCTTGAATCGTTTGTTGGCTCTTTTGGGGATTGCGCTTAAATCACGCGCGTTCAATCGGAATCGGTCGTGGCGGCAAATCCGGCCAGGTGGCGGATGAGCATTTCGTTCCTTCCCGATACCCTGGAAAATGGTGCCGCCTGCGTGACTCGAACACGCGACCCTCGCATTACGAATGCGATGCTCTACCAACTGAGCTAAGGCGGCACTGTGGGGTGGAAAATACGTTGGCGGCGGACGATTTGCAAGTTACAGATTGTCCCATGCTGACTGCTGCTCCGCTTCCCCGCTGGTCCGACCTGGCCACCCTGCCTGGCAAAGCCGCCAGTGACGAGACTCTGGCCGCCCCCTGGCGTCGATCCGGGGATGAGGCCTTGTGGTTTTCGCGCGGTGCCTGGGCCCTGCGCGCGCTGGCCGATGGCTGGCGCCTGGCCAACGATACCAAGCCCGCCATCTGGCTGCCCGACTATTTCTGTAACCAATCGGCCCGGCCCTTGCGGGATGCCGGATACGAACCGGTGTTCTATCCCGTGCAGCGGGATCTGACGCCCCGGTGGAAAGACTGTCAGGCTCTGGCCGGTATTCAGCCGCCGGATATTTTCGTCTTGGTGCATTATTTCGGGCGGACCAATCCGGCCACTATCGAGACCGCGGGTTTTTGTCGCCAGTTCAATGCACTGTTGGTCGAGGACGCCGCCCATGTGCTGCGCCCGGTGACCGGTATCGGCGAACATGGGGCCGCCGTTCTCTATAGTCCGCACAAATTGCTGGCCCTCCCCGACGGCGCGATCCTGACCCTGCGCGAGGCTTTGGCCCCTGTGGTCGCCCGTGCCGCCGCCAACTTAGCCGAGGCCCGGCCCAGCCCGCGTGGCTGGCTGTTGCGACGCACCCTGCAAAAGACGCCGTTGGGCGGTCCTCTGGCCAGCGCCACCCGCAAGCTGCCCGCTTTCACCGCCGACCCCTTGGACCTGTCGCTGCCCGAGACTCCGGTATTGAGCGATGCCGCCCGAAAACTGCTGCCGGGAGAGATTGCCCGCCTGGACGCCATCGCCGAGACCCGTCGCCACCATGCCAAGACATTGTCCAAGGCGGTGGGCAACCGGGCCGAGGTGCTGACTCACCCCAATGAATACGCGCCCTACCGCCTGGTCATGCAGATGGAAGACGAGCGTCGCGCCGCCAAGATCTTCGATCAACTGCAAAAACGAGGCACATTGGTGGAAACATGGCCCGACGTGGCGCCGGAGGTTAAACGGGATCCGGACCGCCATCGCGACGCCCTGCTGCTGCGCCGGACGTTGTTGTTCCTCCCTGTTCATCAGAGCCTGGATCTCAAAAACCTGCTGAACCGGCTCAGGCGGTAAACGGATAAAAAGCGACCGGGACTTCCATGTCACCCCATTGAAGGCGCGCCGCTTTAATTCCGCTCTCGCACCCATAGTCCCACGGCACCAATCAGCACCAACACAGGCAATCCCAGCGCCGCCGTGCCGAGGAAGAACCACACATAGCCCACCGCATCGACCATCATGCCTGAATATCCGGCGATGACCTTGGGGAGAAGCAGCATAATGGAGCTGAACAACGCGTACTGGGTCGCCGTATGACCGGAACTGGTCAGTCCCGACAGATAGGCGACAAAGGCCGCCGAGGCGATGCCGCCGGAAAGGTTGTCGGCGGCAATCACCGCCATCAACAAGGTCAGTTGCGCTCCCGACACCGCCAACAGGGCGAACAGGGCATTGGTCGCCGCCACCAGCAGACCGCCGATGAACAAGGCCTTGAGCACGCCGAAGCGATAGGCCAGCAAGCCGCCCGCGAAGCCGCCCAGAATGGTCATTATCAGCCCGAAGCCCTTGGTCACCCGTCCGATGGTCTGTTTGTCGAAGCCGATATCCACATAGAACACATTGGCCATCACCCCCATGACCACATCGGAAATGCGGTAGAAGGCAATCAAGGTCAGCACCAACAAAGCCAGCTTGCCGAAGCGGGTGAAGAAATCGGCGAAGGGATCCACATAGGCCTCGCGCACCATGTCCTTGGGGGTCAATCCGGCGGCCACCAGTCCGCGTCCCGTGATCAGGGCGACAATCAGGGCCAGGACCAGACGGCCGGTTTCCACCAGGAACCCGCTCAAGGTACCGCCACCCAGGGCTTGCTTGGCCTGTGCCGCTGTATCGGCGGTCAGTAGGAACATCACAACGAACCCAGCCACCGACAGAGCGAACAGCGCGATAAAACGCAGGTAGTGGGCAAAGGGCCGGTCCAGTTCCCGTCGCCCCGCCACCGGATCCGGCTCGGGCACCGTCAAGGTGGTGATCAAGCCGATGCCCATGGCCGCCGCCATGCATAGATAGGTCCAAAACCAGGGAGAGTGTTGGTAGCTGTCCGGGTCAGGATCGAGGCCGCCGGCGATTTCCAAGGCCACCGCTCCGGCCAGGATCATGCCGATACGGTAGCCCGCGATGTAGGCCGCCGAGAGACTGGCCTGAAGATCCACGTCGGCGGCTTCAATACGATAGGCGTCAATGACGATGTCCTGGGTCGCCGAAGAAAATCCGAGCATCACGGCAAAGACCGCCGCCAGGGTCAGGTTGGTGACCGGATCATTGAACGCTTGCAACACCAGGGCGGCAATGATCATCACCTGCGAGACCAGCAGCCAGGAGCGCCGTCGACCTAGTTGTCGCGTCAACAAGGGCAGGGGCAGATGATCCACCAGCGGTGCCCAGATGAACTTGAAGCCATAGCCCAAGGCGGCCCAACTGAAAAAGCCCACGGCGGCCCGCTCCACACCGGCCTCGCGCAGCCAGACGGATAGGGTGGAAAATACCAACAGAATGGGAATACCGGCTGAAAAGCCCAGAAATAATAGCCGCAGGACCCGCTTGTCCCGATAGACGGCAAGGGAGTCGATCCAGCCGTGCACTACTTCACTCCGGCGGCGAATACCGCTAGCACATTGGCTGTCCAGATTTCCGGGGGCCGGGTCAGCAGTTTATTCAACAACCCATGGAGCAGGGCCTCGGTCAGGCGCCGCGCGCGGCTGCCCTGGACCTGTGCCATGCAGGTCACATGAGGCAGTCCCGCCGCCTGCCCCACCTGTTTCAAAGACGAAGGTGTGTAAGCCGTGCAATGAGTCAGGTCGCCATATTGATACTGCAACCCCCAAGGAGACGAGGCGTTGGGCACGCGCACGACGATGCATCCGCCGGGATTGAGCCGCGCCTTGAGCCCCGCCAATAGCTTCGCGCCGTCATCGGCAGAGAAATGCTCCAGCACATCAAACAAGGCGATGCGGTCGAAGGTCCGCTCCGTGGTCTGCAAAAATGCCCAGACGTCGTGGACCTCAAACTGCCCGGCCACCGTCGGGTCGATCACCGGCGCCAGGGCCGGATCATGGTCGATGCCGAGAAAGTCGCTGATCCCCTTGGCTTTCAGATACAGCAGGAATTGGCCCGCGCCGCAGCCCACCTCCAATACCGAATGGTTGACGGAACAACTGGCAGGCGTCCAGAACTCCCGGTCGAACTGCCGGATATGCTTGGGTTTCAGGCCCGGGGTCCGGTAGTCCTTGAAATCCTCGTATGTCTGATAGAAGTCGGCCATAGCGTCAGTCTGCCGCTGAAGTCTTAAGAAGCGGTTCAAGCTTGGCCCAGACCGCGTCGGTCTCCACCGCCGCCACGCAGGGGAAGGAATCCTTGTCCGTCTCCCGTTTCGGGCAGGCCCAGAAGCAATGATAGCAATCCATCTCCTGCCAGAGGAAATGCACGTTGGGGGGCCGGACATCGTCGGGATAGGGAATGAAGCAATGAAAATGACCGCCGCCGATCACCGCCACCGTCGGCGTACCCAAGGCAATGGCCAGATGCATGGGCCCGGTGTCGTTGCTGACCACCGCCGAGGCATGCTTCATCAGATCCAGTAATCCGGGCAGGCTGGTCTGGCCGATGAGGTTATGCACCCCATAGATCATTTGTAGTGCCAACAACCCCTCTTCCGTCGGCGCCTCTTTCGGGCTGCCAACCACCGCCACCCGGTATCCGGCCTTCACGCAGCGCCGGGCGATGTCCAGGTACTTGTCGAAGGGCCAGCGGCGGCCATATTCATTGCTGCCCGGATTGAGCACCACATAGGGTCCTTCATCGGCAAACTCGGGCGGTTCCGACTTCCAATCAAAGGCCGGGGCCTCGGGCGTGATCTCCCGACCGGCCAGCACGGAAAGGAAATTGAAATGCCGCAGGGTCTCGTGGGTCGGATAGGGGCCGGTATCGATGATGCGGGTCGCCTGTGACAGATACCAGTGATAGACCGAGCGGGTCTTGTCGCTGATGTGAGGCAAGGACGCGATGTTGGTCGACGCGCCACAGATCCAGGCCAGGCTGTCGGCCATCAAGGGACGACGGAAATAGGAGTCATTGATCACCGTTTCCGGGTTCACCCGCCGTACCCGCACCGCCGTGCGCAGCCGGTACCAGAGGTTCTTGGCGAAGCGATGCTCGTCGAGCACCTCGACCCGATATCCGGCGAACACCCCATGGGCCACCCGCTCCCAACTGGTGCAGCCCAGAACGGTGATGTCTTGTTGCTCGACGCCAAGTGCCTCGGCGTAGTGGTCCAGCGCCCGACGGAACAGCACCATGTCACCGATGCCGTCCATGCGCACCACCAGCACCCCGCGTTTCTTGCCCCACACCGGGACATGCCGCGCCAGCCAGTCGAAGGGCCGGAACAGCCACCAGCGCCGGGGCATGCGCCCGGGCATCAGCCGCCAGAAGGCATCGGTGGTGATGCGGCGGGCGGGAAGGCCCTCGACCTGCCCCGGATCCGTTGAGGAATCGACCGCCGTCAAAGATTCACCCCTCGCCCGCTTCCGCCGCCCGTTGCGCTCGCTTGCGCACATGCGGGTCCAAATGGCGCTTGCGCAGGCGGATGCTGTCGGGGGTGACCTCCACCAATTCGTCGTCCTGCACATAGGCGATGGCCTGTTCCAGGCTCATGCGGCGGGGCGGCGACAGGCGGATGGCCTCGTCGGTGCCCGAGGCGCGAACGTTGGTCAGCTGCTTGGTCTTCATGGGATTGACCTCAAGATCGCCGGAGCGGGAATGCTCGCCGATGATCATGCCCTCGTAGATCTTGATGCCCGAGCCGATGAACAACGGCCCGCGCCCTTCCAGGTTGGCCAGGGCATAGGCCACCGACTGGCCAGTGGCGTTGGAGATCAAAACCCCGTTGCGGCGCCCCGGAATGGCGCCGGTGAACGGGATATAGCCATGGAACGCCCGGGCCATGATACCGGTCCCCCGGGTCTCGGTGAGGAATTCGCCGTAATAGCCGATCATGCCGCGCGCCGGGACATGGAACACCAGCCGCACCTTGCCTCCGCCGGACGGGCGCATTTCCTTCATCTGGCCCTTGCGCAGGGAGATGGCCTCGACGACGATGCCGGAGAATTCCTCGTCCACGTCGATGGTGACTTCCTCTTCCGGCTCCATGTTCTGGCCATCGATGGTCTGGAACAAAACCTGCGGACGGGCGATGGATAGTTCGAAGCCCTCGCGGCGCATGGTCTCGATGAGCACGCCCAGCTGCAATTCGCCGCGACCGGCCACCTCGAAGGCATCCTTTTCATCGGTCTCGGTGACCCGCAGGGCCACATTGCCTTCGGCCTCGGCCATCAGCCGCTCGCCGATGACCCGGGACTGCACCTTCTTGCCTTCCTGTCCGGCGAAGGGGGAGTCGTTGACCGAGAACATCATCGCCAAGGTCGGCGGATCGATGGGGTCCGCAGGCAGGGCTTTTTCCACCGACGGGTCGCACAGGGTATGGGACACCGTGCCCTTGGCCAGCCCGGCGATGGCAACGATATCGCCGGAGCGAGCTTCATCGGCCGGTATCCGCTCAAGACCCCGGAAGGCCAGCAGCTTGCTCACCCGGCCGGTTTCCACCACGCTGCCATCGCGATCCATGACCTTGATCGGCGTATTGGGGCGGACGATACCGGTTTCCACCCGCCCGGTCAGGATACGGCCCAGATAGGGATCGGATTCCAAGGTGGTGGCGAGCATGGTAAAGGGCTTTTCCTCGACCACATGGGGCGGCGCCACATGGTTGATGATGGCGTCGAAGATCACATGCATGTCATCCTGCGGGCCATCGGGCTCCAGGGCTGCCCAGCCGTTTTTGGCCGAGGCGAAGACAGTGGGAAAGTCCAGTTGTTCCTCGTTGGCATCCAGGGCCGAGAACAAATCGAACACTTCGTCTTGTACCTCGAAGGCCCGGGATTCGGGCTTGTCCACCTTGTTGATCACGACGATGGGCTTAAGGCCGAGTTTCAGCGCCTTGCCGGTGACGAATTTGGTCTGCGGCATGGCGCCTTCGGCGGCATCCACCAGCAACAGCACGCCATCGACCATGGACAAAATACGCTCCACTTCGCCGCCGAAGTCGGCGTGGCCCGGGGTGTCGATGATGTTGATGCGGGTGCCTTGCCACTCCACCGAGGTGCACTTGGCCAGGATGGTGATCCCCCGCTCGCGTTCCAGGTCGTTGGAGTCCATGGCCCGCTCGGCCACCTGCTGGTTGTCGCGAAAGGTGCCGGACTGCTTCAGCAGCACATCGACGAGAGTGGTCTTGCCATGGTCAACGTGAGCGATGATGGCGATGTTGCGGAGGTTCATCTGATTATCCTAGTTTTTCGGCGGCCAGCGCCTTGAGAGCGGATTCAGGCCGCGCCCCATAATGGGAAATGACTTCGGCGGAACAAATACCGCCGAGGCGGGCGCAACGGGCCAGGTCGTCGCCCTGGGTAAAGCCGTGCAGGAAACCGGCGGCATAAGCATCGCCCGCGCCGGTGGTGTCGATCACATGATCCACCGGCTCGGCCTCCATGATATGCAATTCGCCCTGACCTTCTCCGGGGCCCCAAACCACTGACCCACGCTCCCCCCGGGTGATGGCGGCGATCTCCACATGGTCGGGGACCAGATGCATGGCCTCGTCGAAGGTTGCCACCTGGAACAGGCTCTTGATTTCATCCTCGTTGGCGAACAGCAGATCCACATGGTGCTTGACCAGATCGATGAAAGAATCGCGATGGCGGTCGACACAAAAAGCATCGGACAGGCTCAAGGCCACCTTGCGATGGGCCTGATGCGCGGACAGGGCCGCCTTGACGAATGCTTCCTTGGCCCGGGGCGGATCCCACAGGTAGCCCTCCAGATAGGTGACCGCCGACCGACCGACCAGCTCCGGATCAATATCTTCCGGCCCCAGATCGACACAGGCGCCAAGAAATGTCTGCATGGTGCGTTGTGCGTCCGGCGTAACGAAGATCAGGCAACGGGCCGTTGGAGCGCCTTTTTCATCCGATTTGGTATCGTAATGAACGCCCAGGGCCTTCACGTCGTGTCGGAAGACCTGTCCCAGTTGATCGCTCGCAACCTTGCCCACATAGGCGGCTTTGGAACCCAATGATGCCAGCCCCGCAATGGTATTGGCGGCGGAGCCTCCAGAACATTCCACACCCGGTCCCATCCTTGCGTACAAAGCGTCTGCGCGGGTTGCGTCGATCAGAGTCATGGCCCCCTTGGTCAGGTCCAGTTCGGTCAACAGGCTGTCCTCGGACTGGGACAGGACATCGACGATGGCATTGCCGATTCCCAGAACCTGGAAGTCCGGGGCGGGTGAGTCGGTCATTTAATGAAATCTCCAATGGCGGAAGGCGGGCGCAGTATAGCGACCGGGGGCCGTGGGGCAAGGGGCACCATTCAAGCGCTCTTGGAAACGAATCTTTCGATCCTCGGAGCCGCTCGGGCTTCGGGATTCATCGCCACCTACATTCGCAGTCAAGGGCTTTCGGGGCAGGTCGGCAATTTTTACCTAATTCACTGAAATCACAGTGATATTCCGAATCATCGAGAAATTACCCATATCTGGTGTTTCCCGAACTGATTCTGCGTATCGATCCCCCTTCGCTGTTCACTCTTTCTTATGATTTTTCTGCTGCAATGGGATCCCTGAGACGATCCGTGGGGCCGGTGGGCCTTGACGGCGCCTTCATATGCAGTTTTTCGCGTGATAAGCCATTGATGTTAATGCGTTCCTGAAACAGGACTCCCGAACATACCAGATATGGTGGCTCAAGCGAGACCCAAGCGGATAGAGACCTTGCGGCCCGGCCGCCCGACCGGTAAACAGTAGCCATTAATCCTGGGACCCTTCTCGGGACAGATCAGAACAGGCAGCGAGCGACATATCCATGATCAAGGCCTTCTCCCTGGCCATCGGCCAGCTTTCCGACCCCAGCTTCCGCAAGGTTTTGTGGAAGAGCATCGGCATGGCCCTGGTGGTGTTCGTATTGCTTTGGGTCACGCTGGGCTATCTCATCGGCAGTACCGCCTTGTTCGCCCTGGGGTGGCTGGAATCGATCATCGATTTTCTCGGCGTCGCCGCTGTCGGTATATTGACCTGGTTTTTGTTTCCGGCGGTCATCAGTGTCATCGTCAGCTTCTTTCTCGAAGAAGCCGCCGAAGCGGTGGACAAGCGCCACTATCCGCATCTGCCCCCTGCACGTTCCCAGCCCATGAGCGAATTGATCATCACCACCGCCAAGTTTTTGGTCATAGCCGTGGTGCTGAATATTTTTTTGCTGTTTTTCCTGTTTTTCCCGCCGCTCTACCCGGTCGCCTTTTATGTGGTGAACGGTTATCTGTTCGGTCGTGAATATTACGAGCTGGTGGCCCTGCGCCGCTTGGACAATGTCACCGCCCAGGGCCTGCGAAAGGCTCACGGCAGCAAGCTCATGCTCATCGGAATGCTGATCGCCTTTACCTTCACCATTCCGTTCGTCAACCTCGTGGCACCGCTGATCGCCACGGCCGCCATGGTGCACCTGGTCGAGACCTGGCGCCATCGGACAGCTTAGGGATAATGGAGGAGATGCCGATGTTCGGGAAAAAGAAAGAGGAAGAGGAAGCCGCCGTGGAAACTCCGCAGGACGAAACCACCGAAGCGGCTCAGGACAATACCGATGAAGGGCCGCTGAAGCCTTTCTCGCGCAAGGGACCCGCTCCGGCCATGCCCGCCGCCCCCTATCGTGCCGAGATTGCCCGTCGTCAGACCGAGATTCCCGGTCGTGGTGCCGAAAAGCCCAAGTCGGTGGTCGACACGGAAGACCCGAAGCGTTTGGTGGTCGGTCGCGATATCCGGTTGAAGGGCGAGATCACCGCCTGTGAACGCCTGGTCATAGAAGGCGAAGTGGAAGTCACCGTCAGCGGGGCCAAGCTCATCGAGGTTCTGCCGTCCGGCCTGTTCAAGGGCGACGTGGATGTGGAACGGGCGGAAATCTCCGGCCGCTTCGAGGGCAATCTGACCGCCCGCGAGGAACTGACCATTCACGAAGGCGGCAAGGTCATCGGGTCGGTGCAGTATGGCAAGATCGTCATCGAATCCGGCGGCGAGGTCTCCGGCGACATGATGTCCTTGGGTTCCGACAAAAAATCGTACCCGTGATCCCGCTTCGCGGTTGGTTTGCCGCCGCCTTGCTGCTTGTGGCGGCGGGCTGCGGCGGCACGCCCAGTCCGAATCCCATTGCCGGGAATGTGGGGACGAGCCAGTCTGCCCCTCCGGCACCCTCGGCCACGGCCAAACCCTCATCGCCACCGACGCAAGCCGCCTCCCTGCCCGCGAAACCACGTCCGGCGCCGAAACCCAAGCCACGCCCTGTGGTGCCGCCGAGCGAACTGCTCAAGGCCACCGCCGCCCAAGCCCGCAGCAGACTCGGCCCGCCGGACTTCGTACGCCATGACCCCCCGGCGGAGCTCTGGCAGTACCGGGGCGAGTCCTGTGTGCTGGATCTATTTTTGTATAAAGAAGGGAAGACGGCCGTGGTCCGCCATGTGGAAACCCGGCCTCGCGATGGCATTGTTCTGACCCCGGCGGGCTGCTACGGCACCCTGCTCAGCCGGGCGTCTTCTCCTTGAACGGGCACAGGTCCGCCACGCCACAGGCCGGACAATCGGGCTTGCGAGCCTTGCAGATATAGCGCCCGTGCAGGATCAGCCAATGGTGCGCATGGCGCTTCCAATGATCCGGCGTGACTTTTTCCAGCGTCTTTTCCACCGCCAAGGGGGTCTTGCCCGGGGCCAGTCCGGTGCGATTGGAAACCCGGAAGATATGGGTATCCACGGCGATGGTCGGTTCCCCAAAGGCAATATTGACCACCACGCTGGCGGTCTTGCGTCCGACGCCGGGCAGGCTTTCCAGGATCGCCCGATCATTGGGCACCTGGCCGTCGTGTTCCTCCAACAGCCGTTGCGACAGACCGATGACATTCTTGGCCTTGGTATTGAACAGACCGATGGTCTTGATGTAGTCGCGCACCGTTTCCTCGCCCAGGGCGACCATCTTGGCCGGGGTATCGGCAATGGCGAACAACGGTCCGGTGGCCTTGTTGACTCCCTTGTCCGTGGCCTGGGCCGATAACACCACGGCGACCAGCAAGGTATAGGGATTCACATAGTCCAGTTCGCCCTTTGGCTCCGGTCGCTCAGCGGCCAGGCGGCGGTAGAACTCTTCGACGTCGGCCGCTTTCATCAGAGAATAAACTTCGATAGATCCGTGTCCGCCGCCAGATCACCCACCCGTTCGCGGACCATCGCCGCATCCACGGTGATGGCATCCCCGCTGCGTTCGCTGGCGTTAAACGAGATTTCCTCCAACAGCTTTTCCATCACCGTATGCAGCCGCCGGGCGCCGATGTTTTCCACGTTGCGGTTGATCTCGGCGGCCAGGGAGGCGATCTCGGAGACCGCGTCCTCGGCGAACTCCAGGGTCACGTCCTCGGTGCCGATCAACGCCACATACTGTTTGATCAGGCTGGCCTCGGGCTCGGTGAGAATGCGTTCGAAATCTTCCTTGGTCAGGGCCTGCAGTTCAACCCGGATAGGCAGGCGGCCCTGCAACTCGGGCAGCAGATCCGATGGCTTGGCGATATGGAAGGCCCCCGAGGCGATGAACAGGATATGGTCGGTCTTGACCGATCCATGCTTGGTGGAAACGGTGGTGCCCTCGATCAGCGGCAAAAGGTCGCGCTGTACCCCCTCGCGGGAGACGTCGGCCCCGCCCCGGTCGGCCCGGGCGGTGATCTTGTCGATCTCGTCCAGGAACACGATGCCATTGTTCTGTACCGATTCCAGGGCCTCGCGCACCACACGGTCCTCGTCGAGCAGCTTGTCCGCCTCGTCGGCCACCAGAACCTCGTGGGATTCCAGCACGGTCATCTTCTTTTTTACCGTGCGACCGCCGCCGAAGGCCTTGCCGAACATGTCGTTCAGATTGAGCATGCCCATCTGAGCCCCCGGCATGCCGGGAATGTCAAAGGTCGGCAGCCCCGCGTTGCCCGTATCGGACAGATCCACCTCCACTTCTTTTTCGTCGAGTTTGCCATCGCGCAGCATGGTGCGGAACTTCTCGCGGGTTTCCTTGCTGGCACCCTCGCCCACCAGGGCGTCGAGCACCCGTTCCTCGGCCTGAACCTCGGCCTTGGCGGTGACCTTTCTGCGGTGCCGATCGCGGGTCATATGGATGGCGATTTCGACCATGTCGCGGATAATGGATTCCACATCGCGGCCCACATAGCCCACCTCGGTGAACTTGGTGGCTTCCACTTTCAAAAACGGCGCATCGGCCAACCGGGCCAGACGGCGGGCGATCTCGGTTTTGCCCACGCCGGTGGGGCCGATCATCAAGATATTCTTCGGCAGAACCTCTTCCTTCAGGGCATCAGGCAGCTGTTGGCGACGCCAGCGGTTGCGCAGGGCGATGGCCACGGCGCGCTTGGCGTCGTCCTGGCCGACGATGAAGCGTTCGAGCTCGGAGACGATTTCGCGCGGGGTGAAGGACGTGGTCTCGGTCATAGGGATTCCACCAAAATGTTGCCGTTGGTATAGACGCAGATATCGGCGGCGATGCCCAGCGCCTTGCGAGCAATGGCCTCGGCCTCCATGCCGTCCTGGTCGATGAGGGCGCGGGCGGCGGCCAGGGCGTAGTTGCCACCCGAGCCGATGCCGATCAATCCGTCTTCCGGTTCCAGGACGTCGCCGTTGCCGGTCAGCACCAGGGAGACATCGCGGTCGGCCACGGCCATCATGGCTTCCAGCCGCCGCAGGTAGCGATCAGTGCGCCAGTCCTTGGCCATTTCCACGCAAGCCCGGGTCAATTGCCCCGGATGCTGTTCCAGTTTGCCCTCCAGCCGCTCGAACAGGGTAAAGGCATCGGCGGTGGCGCCCGCGAACCCGGCGATGACGTCACCGTCGGACAGGCGACGCACCTTGCGGGCATTGGCCTTGATGACCGTATCGCCGAGGGTCACCTGGCCGTCTCCGGCAATGACCACATGGCCGTTCTTACGCACGGCGAGGATGGTGGTGCCGTGCCAGGAGGCGGGACCGGATTCGGACATGAAGGTGCTCCAGGGCTGAGAAAAATCAATGAGACCAGGATGTAGTCCGGGGAGGGCGGGGGGTCAAGGTTAGGCAACCGAACAGCCCAAGGATTATTCCGGTTTGATCAAATCGAGATGCGCGCCCAAATACGTCCCACCCAAGATTCAATATAGGAGTGCGGTCCATGGCCGGTGAAAATGACAAGTGGGAATTCTATCAAGATAAGAAAGAAGAGTGGCGCTGGCGCCGCACGGCGAGCAACGGCAACATCGTGGGCGCGGCCTGCGAGGGCTACGTGAAAAAGTCCGACTGCCAAGCCAACGCGGAACGCCATGGCCTGGACGGCAATCCCAAAGGCTACGGCGCCAGGGACAAGTGGGAATTCTACGAAGACAAGGGCGGTGAACATCGCTGGCGCCGCACCGCCTCCAATGGCGAGATCGTCGGCGCGGTCACCGAGGGCTACAAAGCCAAGGCCGACTGTGTCGCCAATGCCGAACGCAACGGCTACGTGGCCTGATCCCAAAGTCGATTAGGGAGCAAAATCTCCCTAATCGTCTAGCCCGGCCGCAGCCGGTTTTTTTGATCCCCACCGAAGCCGATTGTTCTGTTTTGGCAGCCCGCCAACCCGCAATCGAAGGGCCCCTGTGACCCGATTCAAAATCATTCTGGTCCGATGTCGTTGGATGTTTTATTTTCAAGAATCTACAAGCAAATGGCCGATTTCAAATGATCCCGGTCACGGACAGAAGGTTTCGCTACCGCTACCAAGGTTCATCGGATTCTGACAGGAGCCGTCAATGTTCATTGACCCGCAAAAGATCCCACGGACAGGGAGCCCGATGATCGATGCGGCGCATGCCCGCTTGGCGGAGATCGCGAACGAGGCCTACGATCTTTGGCAGACCGGGGCGCAAGACAGGTCCGTCAACGATACATTGCGCCTGTTTATCGAGATGGCGAGACGTCACTTTCACACCGAGGAAAGAGAGATTCGCAACGCGGGATTCGAGGCTTGGCGGGAGCACGCGAAAATGCATCAAATGCTTCTTGCGGAACTATCGAGCCTGTGTTTGGAGGTCAGGGATACCGCAAACAGTGATCGCGTAAAATACAGCGTGTTTCAGACTCTCGATGGCATTCTCTATCAACATGAATTCCTGGATGACCAAGATTTTTGGCATCTGTTCGTCAAAGAAGAAATCAGCTCGTCTGTGTTGGCGGAATTGATCCCTTGGGAAGACCGTTTCTCCGTGGGCGATGATTCCATTGACCGCCAGCACAAAACTTTGATCAAAATGCTCAACCGCCTTCACGTTAGTCTCAACGAGGAAGGTGAATGCCCTGATGTTTCCGACCAGTTGGCCAATATTGAAGCCCATACCCGTTGGCACTTTTCCTACGAAGAAAGCTTCATGGAAAAAATTGGCATGACCCAGGGCCTTGATGGGCACAAGGCCTTGCACCGTAATCTTCTATTGCAGATCGAAAGCCTCATCCATGGGTTCAATGCGGTGACATCCCCCATTCCCAAGGATATCGTGCGAACAAGTCTGAAAAGCTGGCTGTTGGATCACCTGCTCAATGTGGACCGCGGGATTATGGGCCAGTTGGAAAAAATCGATCGATCCCAGGTGGTCAATCCTCAGGACCGGCCTCGGTCACATTCAACAGCACCCCGTCGGCGGCGATGACCTTGACCCGGGTGCCTTCGGGCAGGTTGGGGCCGGTAACTTTCCACATGGTATCATCCACATGGATGCGGCCCAGGCCGTTGACGATGGGTTCGTTCAGGGTGAACACCCGGCCCACATATTGATGACCGCGCCGGTTCAGGGTCGGGTGGTCGGATTCCACCGGGTGAACATTGACCACCTTGCGCCCGATGATGACGATCAGCAAAGACAAGCCGGAGAAGATCAGGATCTGCTGTTCCCAGACCAGGTGGGGCATCATGAACAGCATGCCGCCCATGACCAATCCGGCCAGCCCCATCCAGAGAAACACCAGTCCCGGGGCGAAAATCTCCAGCACGATCAGCGCAACGCCGATGATCAGCCAGTGCCAAAAAGTCAATTGGGAAAGCAGCGCGTCCATCGATCAACCTCCCCAGGGGCCGTCTTTTTCCGCCCGTTCGGCGCGCGGTTTGGGCACCGGTCGGGCGGTGGCCTTGACCGGCGGTTTCGGTGGCGTGGGAGATTTTCCGGTATCGCGCAGCAACTCGGCCACGCCACCCACGGCGCCCAGCAGGCCGCTGGCCTCCAGGGGCATCATGACCACCTTTGAATTATTAGCCCCGGCGATGCCTTGCAGGGCCTCGGTATAACGCAGGGCGACGAAGTAATTGACGGCGTTAATGTCTCCTTCGGCAATGGCCTTGGAGACCATTTCGGTGGCTCGGGCCTCTGCTTCCGCGGCGCGCTCGCGGGCCTCGGCGTCGCGGAAAGCGGCTTCCTTCCGGCCCTCGGATTCCAAGATGGCCCCTTGCTTGGCCCCTTCCGCGCGCAGAATGGCCGCCTGCTTTTCGCCTTCGGCGGTCAGGACTTCGGCCCGCTTGTCGCGCTCGGCCTTCATTTGCCGCCCCATGGATTCCACCAGATCGCGCGGCGGCGAGATATCCTTGATCTCGATACGGGTGACCTTGACACCCCAGGGGGTGGTGGCCTCGTCGACCACATGCAACAGTTCGGCATTGATCTTATCGCGCTGGCTGAGCAGTTCGTCCAGGTCCATGGAGCCCATCACCGTGCGGATGTTGGTCATGGTCAGGTTGAGGGTGGCGCGGGTCAACTGACTGACTTCGTAGGATGCCTTGGCCGCGTCCAGCACCTGATAGAAAACCACCCCGTCGACCGTCACCATGGCGTTGTCGCGGGTGATGATCTCCTGCTCCGGCACATCCAAAACCTGTTCCATCATGTTCATCTTGGCGCCGATGCGATCGATCACCGGCATGATGAAATGCAGCCCCGGGGCCAGGGTGCGGGTATAGCGCCCAAAACGCTCGACGGTGTATTCGAGGCCCTGCGGCACCACCTTGACGCTGAGCACCACGATCACCACGGCCAGAATCAATATGAAAACGGCAAAGGTGGAAAAGGATCCGAGCATGATATCCATCGCTTCCATGGTCTAAAGGTCTCCCATCTTGGCTTGAATGCCCAACAGTCTGCCATGGCCCCGTGACAGGGTCATGAAGAGTCTTCCTCGTCGGTAAGCGGCAGCACCGGGTCCTGCGCGTCGCCTTCGATCAGGTCGTCTTCGATGGTCACCAATTCGAAGGGCGGGAAATGGCCGGGCATTTCCTGGGTCCGGGTGGGACGCACGCCCAGACGGTTGAGCCGCCGGACCCGGGGCAACAGGGTGCCGTTCAGCGACTTGGCCAGCTTGACATAGGCGTTGGTCGAAGTGCGCAGGCCGTTGCCCATGGTCTTGGCATGGACCAGGAAGGTGCCGATGGCATCCATCAAGGCCTGGGTGCCCTCGACGATCTTGATCTGGTTTTCCGCCTGTCGCTCCAATTCGATTTCCACCCGGGCGAAAGCAATCAGGCTGGCCAGGGCGGTGGGCCCGGCAACGGTAATCTCGTTGCGCGCCGCCTTGCGGATGAATTCCGGATCGGCCTGGCCGACCTTTTCCACCGCCCCTTCGTTGGGCAAATACATGATATTCATGATCCGCTTGACCGTTTCACCCCGTCCGGCATCGTGGAAGCTCTTGACCACGGCGGAAGCGTAATTCTTGCCGGCCAATTGTTTCAGGTGCTCGTTCATGGTTCGCACCAAACCCTGACGCACCGTTTCTTCTTCTTCGGTGCCTTCGGCTTCGGCCAGGTCGAGCAGGAACTTGGACGCCTTGGCATCAATCACCAACAAGGTATCACCGGGCAGGAATACCACCGCGTCAGGCCGCACCCCGGCCTCGCTGACCGCATACTGCATGATGAAATCGCGGCCCTTTTCCAAGCCGAAGGACTTCAAGGTGTTTTCCAGGCCGATCTCGGCGAAGTACCCGGCACCGCCGGGACTGGTCAGAGCCCGCCAGACCGTATCGAGAGTCTGTTCCTGCTCGCCGGTCTTGGATTGCAAGGTGGCCAGATTTTCGGTCACTGTCTTGATCTGGCCGACCAACTCCTCGGTGGTCTTGGTGATGCGCTCGGCGGTGTCCTTGCGGGCCGCTTGGGATTCCCTTTGATGGTCCTCGATCAGCTTGCTGGAAACCTGCTGCGCGGTTTTCAGCACCGCCGACTTGGCGGCATCCAGGCTTTCCGCCCGGGCGCGATCCCAATCGGCCATGCGTTGGCGCATCTCGGCGGCTTCCTGGGCCTTCAGGGCGCCCTGCTTTTCCGCCTCGACGGCCTTGGCGCGCGCGGATTCGGCGCGCGATTCAGCGGACTGCTTCTCGGCGAGGGCCTGATCCAACCGGGCTTCGGTACTTTCCAGATGGGCCTCGGCGGCGGCCCGTTGGGCGGCATGGGTCTCCAGCCGTGCCCGGGCATCTTCCAATTCCGAGCGCGCCTGATCCAGGGCCTGTTCGCCCTCGTCCAACGCCGTGGCCAGACGGGCATCCAGGTCCCGCCCGCGCATCCAGGCAGCAACCAACAACCCCAAGGCCAGAGCCAATCCCACCGCCAGGGCCACGGCAACGGAATTCATGTCCAAATTCGACCACATTGCGGGCGGAAGCTTGCCTTAGTTGTCGTCTAAACGCAAACTTGCCGTAACCAATCCGAAGGAGAATTTCATGGGCCGTGTTCTGGGACTCGTTTTTGTCTTTGTCCTCTTTACCTCGCCACTGAAAGCGCAGGAGCAAACCGCGGGCGCCACCGATCGCACGGCTTTGGGAGTCACCGTCTATACCAATGGCCTGGCCATGGTCAGAGACACCCGCCGGGTAACCTTGAGCGAAGGCGAAAGCCGTCTGGCCTTGGAAGACGTGGCGGCGCGACTCGTGGCCGCCAGCGCGCGCCTCCATGGCGCCGGTGTGCGGGTGCTGGAACGGGATTTCGAATTCGACGTGATTTCTCCGCAAAGCCTGTTGGCCCGAGCCGAGGGTCACGACGTGGACGTGGTCTTGCTGGATGACGACAACGGCAAGCCGCTCACCCAACGGGGCAAAGTGCTCAGTGCCGAAGGCCAACCGGTGGTGATGATCGACGGCAAGATCTGGTCGGAACCGCCGGGCATCCTGGTCTATGACCAGCTCCCCGAGGGCCTGCGCACCCGTCCGACCCTTCTGGCCAGCGTCGATGCGGCCACCGCCGGGGAAAGACTGCTGGATCTGGGCTACCTGACCGAAGGCCTGGACTGGCAGGCCGACTACACCATCGAACTGAACAAGGAGATGACCCGCCTGGACCTGGAAGGCTGGGCCACCATTACCAATCTCAGCGGCGCCGACTATCCCCTGGCCGACCTGCAACTGGTCGCCGGATCGGTCCAGCGAACTCAGCGGCCTCGGCCCATGCTCAAAGCGCGCGGCACCACCATGGCCATGTCCGCCATGGCTGAAGCGGACATGCCCCGGAGAGAAAGCCTCGCCACCTTCCATCTCTATGACGTCGGTCGCCGGGTAACCCTGAAACGCAATCAGGCCAAACAGGTGGCACTGCTGGGTGGGGCGGACATCGAATCCAAACGCATCCTGGTATTGAATGGCGGGCCGAATCTTTATGGCCGCAATCGGGGCGTTCAGGGACCTTTGCATCCGCAGGCCCGGGTGACCTTCCGTAACTGGAAAGATAATCCCGGGGTGCCCCTGCCCGCCGGGACGGCGCGGCTGTATCAAAAAGACTCCAAGGGTCGCCTCCAGTTCATCGGCGAGGACCGGGTAAACGATACGCCGGTCAATGGCACGGTAACCCTGACCATCGGGCGTGCCTTCGACGTCACTGCCCACCGGGAACAGACCGACTTCCGCTGGATCGATCGCAAGAACCGCCAGGCCGAGAGTGCCCACAAGCTTGTCCTTGCCAATGGCGGCGACAAACCGGCAGAGCTGCGGGTGGAAGAAAACCTTGGTGGTGAATGGCGGATTTTGGAAGAAAGCCTGCCCCATGACCGGGTCGCCAACCGGGCGGTCTGGACGGTCTCGGTACCGCCGCGCGAAGAGGTGGTTTTGACCTACCGAATCCGCACGACGCCTTGACCAACAGGCGGTTCGGGCTTATGTGACCTAGGAGCGACCACACTATTCTCCGAGAATACCGATGCCTGAGTTAGAGATCCTCACCGCCCCCGATCCGCGCCTGAAGACCAAGTGCCTGCCGGTGGCCGAAGTGGACGACGAGATTCGCCTATTGATGAACGATATGTTGACCGCCATGTACGGCGCCAACGGGATCGGCCTGGCGGCGCCGCAGGTCAACGTGCATAAACGAATCATCGTTATCGACGTATCACCCAAGGAGCAAGAGCGGGACCCGATCCGCATGGTCAACCCGGAGATCGTCGAGGAATCCGGGGAACAGGTCACCAAGGAAGAAGGCTGCCTGTCGCTGCCCGACCAATGGGCGGATGTCACCCGCCCGGCCGCGGTCACGGTCCGCTATATGGATGAAACCGGCAAAGCCCAGCGGTTAAGGGCCGATGGGGTGCTGGCCACCTGCGTCCAACACGAGATGGACCATCTCGATGGCGTGTTGTTCGTCGATCACGTCTCGGCGCTGAAGCGCAACATGATTCTGCGCAAACTTCAAAAGGCTAAGAAAACCGGCGGTTAACGTTTTACCGGCGGAATTCCAGACCTTATTTCCGATTGCTAATATATTGAAATATAAGAGAATAAAAATCTCTTCATATTTGTTCTAATTTTGTGACGAACGTCACAGCGGGGGAAGTGCCGAAACCGCCATAAAGGTGTCAACAACACCAAGGGACGAAGCACAATGACCACCGGGACACCAGACGACCCCATCGACCGCCTTGAGTTTTCCGTCGCCAATATGCTGGACGACCTGGAAACCATGCTGGAACGCTCCAAAGCCTGCCACTATGTGTGTCGGGAACAGGTGGAGGTCATGGAAAAGATCACCGCTGCCATCGACAACGCCAACGCGGACAAGGCCTTTGCCTACGCCTCATTGCTCTGTGGCGGGATGATGGAATGCGCCGATGATTGCCCCAATCGGGATCTGGGCCAGGAGCTGTTGGACCTTACCTTGTTGTGGAAAATGGCGCGCGGTACGAACTCCAGCCCCTATGAAGATATCAAGTAGATAATATATTATCGTGAAGCTCATATGAGACATATGAGATCACAATATACAGATCTGCTTTGCATTTAAAAAATTATATGATATACTCACTCTAGTTGAAGTGAGCCATTCGTATTGGAGGTTGCCATGATTAGTTTTGCAATGGGGAATCTCAATAAGCCGAACGCTAGTGGAAGCCATGGTCACCCAAGGGATAAGCTAATGAGATCCCTGGGATACCAAAAAGAGGCTTATGAGGCGATCGAGGTGAATGGAGAGAAAGATTTCAGCACCATGGTTGGCTGTACCTCTAAAAAGATACGCCCCTGGTGGTTCAAGGAAGCGGGTGGTCCTTATGGGATCCGTGTCTACTATGGAAATAGGGTCTTGGACATCAACGGTAAATCCGATGTGATCGTCGGCGACGAAAAGGCGATGATCCCGAAGGCCATCGACTGGCTGTTGGAGCAAGTGGAAGCGGGGGCCTTTGATCAATCATTGAACAAGGTGGTGGAGGAAATGTCCGCCCGCCGCAAACAGGCCGAAACAGGCTAGCCCGTGGAAACCCGCTCGCGGGCTTGGGAACCGGACTAGGTGCCGAACGCCGACGTCTTGATCCTCAATCCCCGTTGGCGGCGATTTCCTCCGGAGTGAGGATTTCCCGGAATAGATCCTGGGATTCCTTGGCTTCGTCGGGGGGGACGGTGCGGAAAATCACCCCCCGCGAGATCAAGACATAGTCACCCAGTTTGGGAGGCTCGTGCAACATGCGGTCGACCTTGGCGGTCCGCCTGTGGCCGAATACCTCGCAAAGGGCCTCGCTTTCGTTGACCTCTATCACAATCATGGGGACAGCTAGGCACATGGCTGGGGTCTCCGATCCGGAATGGATTTGACCAGACGAGCGGTCTGGTCCGTGATATATCGTCACGCCTTTCAATCCGCAAGCATAAGGGGACTCCCATGGAAAACAAAGCAAGGGGCATTTTGGTCCTGGGCCTGGGCAATCTGATTCTCTCAGACGAGGGAATCGGGTCCGTTGTGGCGCGTGTCTTGTCCGAGGGTGCCGCGTTGGACGCGGAGATCATGGACGGCGGGACCACCGGTCTGCGACTGCTGCCGGAAATCGAAAACCGGGCGGGGGTCATTTTCGTCGACGCGGCGAATTTGAAGGCAGAGCCAGGAACCCTGAAAGTTTTTGAAGACCATGAGTTCGATGGCTTCCTCAATCGCATCACGCCAAGCGCCCATGATGTGGGCCTGCATGATTTGGTCACGACCCTGCGTCTGACCGGCACGATCCCCGCCCGACGCGCCTTGGTCGCCGTCCAACCGGGCAGCCTTGAAATGGGCGACTCGTTGAGTTCAGCAGTGTCCGAGTCGGTGGAAAAAACCTGTGACGCGGTGCGTGCTTTGGTGTCGGCATGGACCACCTAAATCACAGCGAAATAGAGTTATACCAAAGGGGTGTCATGCGCAGGAATGTTGCGTCGCACCCCAAATTTCTTTAATAACCTTTTTATAATATGTAATAGTATACCATTACAGATATTACACTTTCCATATATTCGCAAAGTGTTATATCATATTGGTCTAAGCGTTCGGCATCTTGGATCAAGGCTGCACCCCGCATTATCATGCTGCGGCGCAGAACAAATAAAATGTCCGGTAGGGTATCAGGTGCGGTTGAGGCCATCCTCAACCAGTTGAGTGGAGACTTGGAGCGTCTGGTTAAAGACGGAATCCAAACCGCCATTGACCTCCGCACCCTGCCTCTGACAGATCCCGAAATCATCCAGCTCATCGCGTTTCTTGGCGAAGGCGAAGTCTCTGCCACAGTCAATGCCCAAGGGCGTAGCGACGTGCGGGAAACCGTCTACCCCGGTCTCTGGCTGGTCACTCATTTCGATGGTTCCGAGCGCCAGCAAGGTCAGCTGATCGAAGTCACCGACATACCCGAAATTTTGAAGACCCAGAGGGCCGATGCCCTTGCGGGCCAACAGGCGTTGAGCAAACGCCTGGCAACTGACTAGTCGTGGAGGACTGGCATGGGGAACAATAAGACTTTAACCGAGGTGCTGCAGAGCCGGGGCGTGAGCCGGCGCGGTTTCCTCAAATACTGTGCGGGGTTGGCGTCCATCATGGCGCTTCCGCCCGCCATGGCCCCCAGAATCGCCGCGGCGCTGGAATCCCAGCGGCGTCCGTCGGTCATCTGGCTGTCCTTCCAGGAATGCACCGGCTGCACCGAGGCCCTGACCCGGTCGCACTCGCCGACCCTGGAGGAACTGATCCTCAACGTCATTTCGTTGGACTATCACCATACATTGCAAGCCGCTTCCGGCCATGCGGCGGAAGCCGCCCGCGAACAGGCCATGCATGAGAACAAGGGCAAGTACCTGGTGTTGGTGGATGGCTCCATCCCCGTCGGCAACCCCGGCTTCTCGACCATCGCCGGCATTTCCAACAAGGATATGCTGTTGGATACGGTCAAGGATGCGGCAGCGGTGGTTTCCATCGGTACCTGCGCCGCATACGGCGGTCTGCCCAAGGCCAATCCCAACCCGACGGGTGCCGTGGCGGTGACCGATCTGGTTAAGGACAAGCCGGTGATCAACGTGCCCGGCTGCCCGCCGATCCCGGTGGTGATGACAGCTGTCTTGGCCCACTACCTGACCTTCGGGACCATCCCCGAATTGGATGCCCAGGGTCGGCCCAAGGCTTTCTATGGCGAAACCATCCATGACCGCTGCTATCGCCGGACCTTCTATGACCAAGGCAAATTCGCCAAGGGTTTCGATGATGAAGGCGCGCGCAAGGGCTGGTGCCTGTTCGAACTGGGTTGCAAAGGCCCCGTAACCTATAACGCCTGCGCCACGGTCAAGTGGAATGACGGGACCAGTTTCCCGATCCAAGCCGGTCACGGCTGTATCGGCTGTTCGCAGCCGGACTTCTGGGACGCGGGTGGGTTCTATGATGCCCTGTCCATCCCCAATGGCAGTTCCTATGCCACTGCCGGAGCCGCCGCCGCGGGCGGTGTCGCCGCGGGTGCCGTGATGGCGGTTGCCAACACAGCCAAACGCAAAAAGGCCGCCGCAAACCGCGAGCCGGTCACCATTGAAGATCTGAAGGGGGAGGGTTGAGCCATGACTGGAACTGAACTCCTGCTCTGGGCCAAGGGACCGGGCTTCAACATCGCCCTGATTATCCTTTTGTTCGGCCTATTGCTGAGACTATTCGAAATCCTCTCGTTGGGTCGGCGCCCCGATCGCTCGGTGCCCCGAGGCGACGCCCGCTCGCAGGGCATGAAGACCATGTGGAGCCGCTTCTTCCCCGGCCACGGCATGCTGATGCTGTCGCCGGTGGTGCATATCGCGGGATACGTTTTCCATGCCGGTCTGTTCATCGCCATCTTCCTGTTTGTCCCGCATATCCAACTGTTGGAACAAGTCGTCCAGTTCGCCTGGCCCGGTCTGCCCAGCAATGTGGTTGACGGCGTGACCCTGGTCACCTTGCTGTCCATGATCGCTTTGCTCGTGGCCCGCATGAAGGACCCGGTGAAAAAGATGCTGTCGGGGTTCGAGGACTATCTGACTTGGGTCCTGACCTTCCTGCCGTTGCTGACCGGCTATCTGGCGGTCAACCGGCTGTTCTATGATTATGAAACCATCCTGGCCCTGCACATCCTCAGTGTTGAGCTGCTCATGGTGCTGTTCCCCTTCACCAAGCTCATGCACGCCATCACCTGGGCCTTCGCACGTTACTACTCCGGCACCATCGCCGGCCGGAAGGGAGCCCACTCATGACGCAATCCTTCGAAAACGGACTCAAGTCCATGATGGAACAGATGGATGCGCCCATTGCGTCCTTCCTGTCCTCCTGCGTGCACTGCGGCCTATGCGCCGAGGCTTGCCTGTTCTACACCGAGACCGGCGACCCCAAGTACACGCCGATCCATAAACTCGAACCGCTGAAAAAGATGTGGCGGCGGGAATATACCCTTTGGGGAAAGCTGGGCGGCATGGTCGGCCTGTTCCCCAAAGTCACCGAAAAGGACTTCGAGGACTGGGAAGAACTGGTCTACGACTCTTGCACCATGTGCGGTCGTTGTTCCATGGCTTGCCCGGTTGGCAATGACATCACCTATATGATCCGCAAGATGCGCGAAGGCTTCTCGGCCGCCGGGTATGTGCCCGAGGGCATGGCCAAGGCGGGCGTGCGGGCGATCAACGAGATCAGCCCCATCGGCATCAAACCGGCCATGGTTGCCAAGCAGTGCGAGAAGCAATCCAAGGAAACCGGCCTGCCCATCGAGATGGACAAGGCGGGCGTGGACTACATGGTGTTGCTGTCGTCCATGGAAGTCATGGGCTTCCCCGAGATCATCGGCGCCATGGCCAAGATCTTCAAGAAGGCAGGGATCACCTGGACCATTTCGTCCAAGGCCTATGAAGCCACCAACATCGGCATTCAGATCGGCAACAAGGAAGTGGCCAAGTTCCTGGTGCAACGGGTTTATGACGAAGCCGTGGCCCTGGGCGTCAAGGGCGTCATCAGCCCCGAATGCGGCCATGCCTATCAGGCCATCCGCTGGGACGGCCCCAACCTGTTGGGCAAGGAATATCCCTTCGAGGTCATCCATCTGGTGGACCTTCTGGGCAAGTTGCAGGCCGAGGGCAAACTGCCCCTGACCGGCAAGTACCCCAAGAAGCTCACCTACCACGATCCGTGCCAGCTCAATCGGCGCGGCGGTCTCGATATCCCGGCCAACAAGCTCATCGACGCGGTAGCCGAGGATTGCACCCCCATGGAAGACGAAGGCGCATGGGGCTGGTGCTGCGGTGGCGGTGGCGGCGTTTCAGCCAATCACCGGGCCGAAGAGTTGCGCTACAAGGTTTTCGGAATGAAGAAACGCCAGATCGAAAAGATCCGGCCGGAAGAGCTTCTGACCACCTGCGCCAACTGCCGCAACGTCATCGAGGAAGCCCTCGACGAATATGAAATGAACCTGCCCGTCATCGGCTTGACCGAACTCCTGGCGGACTACCTGGACGACGGCGGCAAGCCGGGGGAGAGTGAACAATGACAAAGCGACTGGTTGTCGACCCCATCACCCGTATCGAGGGCCATCTGCGCATCGAAGCGCAAATGGACGGTGACACCATTACTGGAGCCTATTCCTCCGGCACCATGGTGCGTGGCCTTGAAATCATCCTGCGTGATCGGGATCCCCGCGACGCCTGGGCTTATGCGCAGCGCATCTGTGGGGTCTGCACCCTGGTCCATGGCATGGCGTCCATCCGTGCGGTGGAAGATGCCCTGAACTATCAGGTGCCCTACAACGCGCAGATCATTCGCAACCTGATGATCGCCGCCCAATATGTGCATGATCATGTGATGCATTTCTATCACCTGCATGCCCTGGATTGGGTGGATGTGGTCTCGGCGCTCAAGGCCGATCCCAAGGCAACCTCGGAACTGGCCCAGAGCCTATCCAGTTGGCCCCTGTCCTCGCCGGGCTATTTCGCCGATACCCAAAAACGCCTGAAAGATTTCGTCGAGCAAGGGCAGTTGGGCATCTTTGCCGGTGGCTACTGGGGGCACTCGGAATACAAGCTGCCGCCGGAAGCCAATCTGATGGCCGTGGCCCACTATCTCGAAGCCTTGTCCTGGCAGCGTGACGTGGTGGACCTGCACGCCATCTTCGGCGGCAAGAACCCGCATCCCATGTTCCTGGTGGGCGGCGTGCCGACCCCGATCAGCCCGGATACGGATTCCGGCCTCAACGCCGAACGCCTGTCCAAGGTGGCCGATGTTTTAGGCAAGATGCTGACCTTCGTGGATCAGGTATACGTACCCGACACCATTGCCATCGCCAGCTTCTACAAGGACTGGTTCAAACAGGGCGAAGGTTTGGGCAATTTCATGTGCTTTGGTGATCTGCCTGGCAAGGACATCAAGGATATCGGATCCTTCGGTCTGCCCCGGGGCGCCATCCTCAACAAGGATCTCTCGACCATCCATGAAGTGGACCTGCATGATCCCTCGCAGGTGGAAGAGTATGTCTCCCATTCCTGGTACGACTACGAGGGCGGCAAGGACAAAGGCCTGCATCCCTACGACGGCGAGACCACCTTCAACTACGATGGCCCGACCCCGCCCTACGATCAGCTGGACGTGGAGAAAGGCTATTCCTGGATGAAGTCGCCCCGCTGGAAAGGCCATGCCATGGAAGTGGGGCCGCTGGCCCGCATCCTGTTGCTCTATGCCAAGGGCCATGAGCAAACCAAGGCCCTGGCGGACTCCACCCTCAAGACCTTGGATCTGCCGATCGAGGCCATGTTCTCCACCCTTGGCCGCACGGCGGCCCGGACGCTGGAGACCAAGGTCATTGTCGACATGATGCACGACATGTATGGGCAGCTCATCGCCAACATCAAGGCGGGCGATACCAAGACCCATAACGAGACCCTGTGGGATCCCTCCACCTGGCCGTCGGAAGCCCGCGGTGCCGGGTTCATGGAAGCCCCGCGTGGCGGACTGTCCCATTGGATCGTCATCAAGAATGGCAAGATCGACAATTACCAGGCGGTTGTTCCCAGCACCTGGAATGCCGGTCCCCGCGACCCCAAGGGTCAGGCGGGCGCCTACGAAGCGGCTCTGGCCGGTCACAAGCTGGCCAATCAGGAACAACCGCTGGAGATCCTGCGGACCATCCACAGCTTCGACCCCTGCATCGCCTGCGCCGTGCATCTGACCGGCGAGGACGGTGAGGAATTGTTGCAGCTCAAAGTAACTTGAACGTAGTCACACCCTGCGTTCTTTCCGGGCCCCTTCGGGGGTCCGGCTTTTTTATGCCGCCAACCAGGCCTCGACGTCCGGCCAGAGTTCGGCAAAGGGACGGTAGCCGGTGGCCACGGCGCGGGCGTCGCGGCCCTCGCGCAGGAGCAGGGTGGGGAAGCCCTTGACCCCCCAGGCCTGCACCGCCTTGAATTCCTCGTAGGTGGTCTGTTTGGCCTCGTTGCTGTCGAAAGCCTCTAAGAAAGCCTCCCGATTCAGAGCCAATTCTTCGGCCAGGTCGGCCAATACATCGGCCTGGGTGATGTCATGGTTATCGACATAAAAGGCCCGGTGCGCTCCGTGCAGCATGGGCACGGCGGATTCCCTGTCCAGGTGCCGGGCGGTGACCACGGCCCGGCAGGCAGGCTCGGTGTCATAGACGAATTCGTGGTCGTTCAAGAGATCAAGATTGAATCCCTGGCCGGTGCGCGTCGCCACCCCGGCCCAGGCCTCGCGGATGTAGTTGCGCAAATCCTTATCCCAGGGTTCCTTGGTATAAGGTCGCAGACCACCCACGCGCAGGGAGACCGGTACCTCACCGGCAAGATTCTCGGTCAGGCTGGCAAATACCGGCGCAAACCCCCAGCACCAGGAACACATGGGATCGGCTATGAGCAGGATTTCACGGTCCATCAAAGTTCCCTCAGGCATGCGGCAGAAAAGGCTCACGAATGAGCTCGCTCGGTCAAAAACCAGACTGAGCCTACCGCGTGCACCCAAAAAGGGTCAATTCACCCTTTCGTTGGGCTCTTGGGAATTCAGTTGCCCTTGCCGAACAGGCTATCGAAGAAGCCGCCTTTGCTGGCCGCCTTGCCATCGCCGGTGCGGCACCACAGCGCGTTCTTGGCGCTATCGGCGATCACCTGCAAGGATTGACGATCATCGCTGACCTTCGACATCACCCGCAGCCCCTGAATGGTGCCAACGATATACCGCGCCAAAGCCGCCACATCGGCATCCGGGGCCAGGTCTTCCTCGGTCTGGGCCCGGCGCAGAAGCTCAATGAGCGGAGCGTTCAAGCCGTTCAGCGCCTCGGTGACCGTTTCCGCTACCGCCGCATCCCGTCCGGCCAACTCGGTCACCGTATTGGTGATCAGGCAGCCCTTGCGGCTGGCGGCGCCTTCTTGCACCACCACATCCAACAGGCCATCAATGATGGTGCGAGCGCTGGCGGTGGTGGCCGTCTGCAAATGACGGCGCACGACGGACTGTTCCAAATAGTGGCTCAAGGCCTCCTGAAACAGCGTCGCTTTGTCACCGAAGGCATTGTACAGACTGCCTCGTTTCAGTCCGGTAGCGCCTTCCAGGTCTTGAATGGACGTGGCTTCGAAACCACGCGACCAAAAGACCTCAACAACCTTATTCATCACTTCATTTTGATCGAATTCCCTGGGGCGTGCCATGCTCCCTACTCCTCGTCTCTCTATTCTTGAACGATATTTTATATCATGTTAGCCGAAAAGGGAAGGTTCATCCGTCACTCCGGCGGCGATACGGGCCTTTTGTAGGCTTTTGCGTTCCCGCTGACTTTCCGATTTGAGCTGCCCACAAGCGGCCATGATGTCGCGGCCTCGCGGCACACGGATCGGCGCAGAAAGGCCTAAGTCATTAAGTAAGTTTGAAAATTTCTTCATGACGGCGGGCGGTGAAGGTTCATAGCCGCAGCCCGGCCAGGCATTAAAGGGCAGCAAATTGACCTTGGCCGGAAGGTCTTTTAAGCGGCGCGCCAATTCGCGTGCATCGGCCTCAGAATCATTGATCCCATTCAGCAATAGATATTCAAAAGTGATCCTCCGGGCATTACTCGCGCCAGGATAGTCCCGGCAGGCGGCAAATAGCGCATCCAAAGGATATTTCTTGTTGATGGGCATCAGTTCATCGCGCAACTCATCATTGACCGCATGCAGGCTGATGGCCAAATCGGTGTTCACCTCTTCCCCGTAGCGCTTCATCATCGGCACCACGCCCGACGTGGACAGGGTGATGCGGCGGCGCGAGATACCCAGGCCCTCGGCGTCCATGGCAATCAGCATGGCGTCGCGCACGGCCTCGTAATTGAACAGCGGTTCGCCCATGCCCATAACGACAATATTAGTCAGCTGCCGCGAGCCGTCGTTGGGGGTCGGCCATTCGCCGGCGGCGTCGCGGGCGCTCATGAACTGGCCGACAATCTCCCCAGCGGTCAAATTGCGCACCAGAAGCTGCGTGCCCGTATGGCAGAATCGGCAGGTCAGGGTACAGCCCACCTGGGTCGAGATGCAGACCGCGCCCCGGTCGGTTTCGGGGATATGCACGGTCTCCGCCTCGTTACCGTCGGCGAATCGCAGCAGCCACTTGGCGGTGCCGTCGCTGGACTTCTGTTCCTGCACCAATTTCGGGCGGCCGACCACGTAGTGATCCTTCATGCGTTCCCGCAGCGGCTTGGCCAGGGTGGTCATGGCGGCGAAGTCGGTTTCGCCTTGATGATAGATCCAATGCCACAACTGCTTGGCACGAAAGGGCTTTTCTCCGAAAGCCTGCATTTCGGCCTTCAGTTCGTCGCGGGTCAGGCCCAGCAAATCCTTGCGCGTATCGTCGGTTGCGATGTCCATGGCGCCGAACATATAGGCGCATTCACCGAGTTTTGGAAGGGCTCTAAAACAAAAGGTCGAATAACAACGGGAGAAGGATGGCCGTGGCCAGACCGTTCAACCCCATGGCGAGACCGGCAAAGGCCCCCGATACCGGATGAACTTCCAGCGCCCGGGCGGTGCCGATGCCGTGGCTGGCGGTGCCCATGGCCAGCCCCCGGGCCTCCCGGTCCTTGATCCGCAGCACATTGAGCACGAAGCCGCCGAACAGAGCGCCGGTCATGCCGGTCAGGATCACCAACACAGCGGTCAGACTGGGTAGGCCGCCAAGCTTTTCGGCGATACCCATGGCAATGGGGGTGGTCACCGACTTGGGCGCCAGGGAGATCACCGTCTGTCGCGAGGCCTCCATGGCCCAGGCGATGACCACGGCACTAGACGCGGCAGTCACCGAGCCAAGCACCAGCGAGACCCCCACCGCCAGGGCGGATTTGCGGATCTGGGCAAAATGCAGATAGAGCGGCACAGCCAAGGCCACCGTGGCCGGGCCGAGCATGAAATGGACGAACTGGGCGCCCTCGAAATAGGTGGCGTAGTCCGTATCGGTGGCCAGCAAGAAAGCCACCAGCATCAACACCGCCAGCAGCACCGGATTGAACAAGGGAAACCGCCCGGCACGGCGATAGATCCAGTCACCGATCTGATAGGCCACCAAGGTCAGGGTCAGCGCCGTCAGAGGACTGGCCGAGAGATAAACCCAAATCTGTTGCAGCTCGTTGTTCATTGCTTGGGTCCGCCCAAGCGCATCAGATATTTCATTGCCAGGCCGGTGACCGCGATGGTCAGGATCGTCGAAGCGATCAAGGCCACCAGAACCGCTTCCCATTCCGCCTGCAACAGACGCAGGTGGATCATTACCCCCACCCCGGCGGGAACGAATAATAAGGACAGATGCTGTAGCAGGCCGTTGGCGGTGGATTGCAGTCCTTCCGGCGCGCTGCCTCGGATCATCAATCCGACGAACAGCAAAGCCATGCCAATCACCGGCCCGGGAACGGGAATGCCCGTGGCCAGGGCGACGGCCTCGCCCGCCAATTGGCAGGCCAGCAACAAGGTGACGAACTTCAGGAACATGGAGCCATTACCAGCCCGGTCAGGCGGCACCGTTGCGCTTGGCCACGTGGTCTCGGATGCGCATGTCGCTGACCAGCACGTGGGTCTGAATCCACACGGTGACAAAATCAATGAAGCCGGGGAAATCGAATTCTGCCGGAGCTTCGGTGAAGCGTTTGTTATAGTCGGCAACCGCCTGGCGCAGGTTTTCATGCTCGAACTTGTGTGGCACCAGATCGGGGAACTGTACCGATTCCATCAGCGCCTCTTCGTCGGCGAAATGCTTCAAGCAGTAGTCCAGCAAGGCATCCAGGGCGCGGCGCAAGGCAGCGCCGTTTTTTCCCGCCGCATAGTCATCGCGCAATTCCGCAATCAGTTCGAACAGCTTCTGATGCTGCTGATCGACCTTCCCCACCCCGATTTCATACCTGGAATTCCAGGATATGGTGCGCATTGGAGCATCCCCCACTTCTAGTTCTTCTCACTTATTTGTTATTGGTATGATGTTGCCCGTTCCCAGGCTCAAGTGCAAGCGGGAACGCGGCAGGCGGTGCCGTCATGGTCCTTTGGGGTCCGGGTCTCCTTTCCTCCTCTCCCTGCGTGACAACAATTCTCCTTGAATTCCACAGTTCCTGGCGGTATTGGTGGCGGTGACGGAGAAAGAACGATCATGTCTTACGCAGAGGCCCTCATGAGCATCGACCCGCAAGCCCTCCCGGGCTTGGCCGGTGCCCTGTGCCCGTCCGTCATCACCAAAACCCGGACCACTACCACCTGAGCAACGCGGGCCGGATCACATTTGATGCAACAAGGCCCGCGAGGACGCTCCCGCGGGCTTTTGGTTATCTAAAGACAGCCTCTCGGGACCGTGGTCGCGGGACCATATGGAGAAAGGAATAAGACGATGGGTTATAAGGTCGCCGTGGTCGGCGCCACGGGCAACGTGGGACGCGAATTGCTGTCCATTCTGGCGGAGCGCGAGTTTCCGGTGAGCGAAGTGGTGGCTTTGGCCTCGCATCGCTCGGTGGGCCGCGAGATCTCTTTTGGCGAGGACGAGATCGTCACGGTTCAAAACCTGGAGACCTACGACTTCAAGGGCACCGACATCGTATTGTCCTCGCCGGGGGCCTCGGTATCGGCCAAATACAGCCCGATCGCCGCCGCCGCCGGGGCCGTGGTGATCGACAACACTTCCCATTTCCGCATGGATCCGGACGTGCCCCTGGTGGTGCCGGAAGTAAACCCGGAAGCCATCGACGGCTTCACCAAGCGCCGCATCATCGCCAATCCCAATTGTTCGACCATTCAGATGGTGGTGGCCTTGAAGCCCCTGCATGACCTGGCGACCATCAAGCGGGTGGTGGTGGCGACCTATCAATCCACCTCGGGCAGCGGCAAGGAAGCCATGGACGAACTGTTCAACCAGACGCGCGGCATCTTTGTCAACGAGCCGGTGCAGAAGGAAAAGTTCACCAAACAGATTGCCTTCAACTGCATTCCCCATATTGACAAGTTCATGAACGACGGCTCGACCAAGGAAGAATGGAAGATGACGGTCGAGACCCGCAAGATCCTGGACAAGGACATCGAACTGACGGCCACCTGCGTGCGCATTCCCTGCTTCGTCAGCCATGCCGAGGCGATCAACATGGAATTCGCCAAGCCGCTGAGCGATAAAGAAGCCCGTCAGGCGCTGAAGCAGGCGCCGGGTCTGGTGGTCGTCGACCATCGCGCCGACGAGGGCTATGTCACCCCGGTGGAATGCGCTGGCGAGGACCCGGTCTATGTCAGCCGCATTCGCAAGGATCCGACGGTCGAGAACGGCCTCAATATCTGGGTGGTCGCCGACAACCTGCGCAAGGGCGCGGCGCTCAACACCGTTCAGATCGCCGAAGCCTTGATCAAGCGGCATCCCGACCTGGGGCGCTGATCCCGATCATTCCGCGACCCCGGCGGCTTCACCGGTACGAAGCCGCCGGGGAGCGATCCCTTTCCCTTGTCAAGGCGGGGCTTCCCAGTCCTCCAACGGCTCAAGCATCAAGATCTTGAAGCCATCCCGCCTGTGGGGCTGGCGCCTAACAGGCTGCTTCTGTAATCGAGTCATTTGAGTCAAGCTGATTTCCAAGCCGTCGGTTTGAACCTGGGGTATGTGGCGCCCTTTGCTTCTGTCCGCGGTCGACGTCGTCGCCGCATGATGGGGATCAAGGGGGATCGGGTGCAGCAATCTGAAAAGCGTGGTCTTACGCCACTGCAGCCTGCGCGCTGTCATCCGAGCCCCGCGCGTCGCCACGCGTCCTGGCCGCCCTTCAGGCGATCTCGGTTTTCGTTGTGTTTAGATGGCGGTCTCCTCCTTGCGGTACTGGAAGTCCGTGCCGTCGATCCACATGCGATGCATGATTACGGCGAGACGCCGGGCAACGGCTACCTTGGCGCGTTTCATCCCGCGCCTTTTGGCGACCGCGAGCCCCCAGTGTTTGAGCCAGGACCAACGGCGGGTTCGAGTGAGAAGTGCATTGGCGGCCTCGAACAAAAGCCAACGAACCATGGCATCTCCGCACTTGCTGATGGGGCCGCTTCGGTCCTGCTCTCCCGAGGCGTATCTGCGTGGGACAAGCCCGAAGTGGGCGCCGACCATGACCGACTTTTGAAACCGTTCCGGCACGTCGAGTCCTGTCCTGAAAGCGAGGGCGGTAACCGGGCCGACGCCGGGAACGGTCATCAGGCGCCGGCAAACGCTATCATCGCGCGCAGCGGCATGAACCTGCCGGTCGAGCTTGTCGAGTTGTTCGAGCAAGGCTTGGCGCGCAAGCAAGAGCGGCTCGGCGGCTGCGCTGAGGTGCGGGTTATCAGCCGTCAATTCCCGAACCCGCGCCGCGAAAAGGCGTCCGCGCGCCATACCGACCTTGAGGCCGAAAGCTTTCAATGTTCCTCGTACCGTATTGGACAACTGACGGACCTGATGAACCAGGGTCTCCCGATGGGTCAGCACCATCCGGAGCTCCTGACTGCGCGCGGTCTTGACGTGGGTCGCGCGGTACAAACCGGTCCGCATCGCCTGGCTGATCAAGCGGGCGTCGCGACGGTCCGTCTTGACTGGGCTGGCGCTGGCAAAGGCCTTCATTTGCCGGGTCTCGATACAAATCACAGGGAGGCCCCGACTGGACAGTCCTGCGTACAGCCAAGGCGCCAGAGGGCCAGCTTCCAACCCAATTCGCGCAAAGCCACGCCCGCTTTCCTCGAGCCAAGTGGCGACCGCCTCGGGTGTGCTTGACACCTTGCCTTCGCGAATGACGGTTCCCTTTGCATCAATCTCACAGATCGAAATGCTTGCCATCGATACGTCCATTCCAACAAAATACTCCATGGCTGGTCTCCTCTGTTCCATGTCCAGGAATTGACCCGGATCCTTGATCAAGACCGAGTGTGGAGACCAGCTGACTGTCTAGCGCGTGTCGGGTCCAATCGGACCCGCTAGACACGCGCGACCTTATTGGAATCGATCACGTTTTTCATGTTTGATCGAATCCGATCAAACACGACGTGATCTAGGCAATCCCTGACTGCTCGATTACCGCCATCTGAAAAAGTCTGATTTCGAGCTTGTGGCGACACTTGCTTCGACAAGCTCAGCATGAGGGCCTTTGAATAGCCTCACCCAGAGCTTCCTCATCCCGAGCTTGTCGAGGGACGAAGGGCGAGGCGGGCCGTCGGACAACACTTTGTCAGCAGTCTGCTAGCCCCGCCGACGGGCCTTCCCCAACGGCAGATAGGACCCGTTGCGATCCATGGCTTCGCTGGCCCAGGCCAGGGGGGCAACGCAACTCAGGCAGCCTTTCCAATCCTGCCACCAGCCCCGGTCGGATTGGCTGCGGACGGTGTAGACCGGTCCCTCGCCCCCGCATTTGGGGCAGGGGCCGGGTTCCTCCGCCAGACCATCGGGCAGGGTGAATTCCGCCACTAGCGCACGGCCTGATAGGCCGCCAGGGCGGCCATGTTGACAAGATCGTTGACCGTGGCTCCTTGGGTGACGATCTGTGCCGGTTTCTCCAGCCCCATGAGGATCGGGCCCATGACCGTGGCGCCGCCCAGTTCGCGCATCAGCTTGGTGGTGGCATGGCCCACATGCAGGCCTGGCATGATCAGCACATTGGCCGGACCGGACAGGCGGCAGAACGGATAGATCTCGCGCAGTTCGTTGTTTAGCGCCACGTCGATGCCCATCTCGCCATCAAACTCAAAGTCCACGTCGCGACTGGCCAGTTCCTCCACCGCCTTATGCATGACGGCGGCACGGGGCAGGGTCGGATTGCCGAAGTTGGAGAACGAGATAAAAGCCACCCGGGGCTCATGCCCCCACCGCCGGGCCACCCGGGCGCAATGCTGGGCCATGTCGGCCATTTGGGTGGCGCTGGGCAGTTCGTGCACCGCCGTATCGGCGACGAACAAGGTGCGCCCGCGGGCCAGCAACAAGGTCATGCCGTAGATCTCGTGATCCACCCGCCGGTCGATGACCCGGGTGATTTCGTCCAGGGCCTGATAGTGATTGCGGGTCAGCCCGGAAACCATGGCATCGGCGTCGCCTTGGGCCACCATACAGGCGGCAAAGGTGTTGCGATCTTGATTGACCATGCGCTGGGCATCGCGATAGAGCACCCCTTGGCGTTGCAGCCGGTCATAGAGGAACTCCATATAAAACTTGGCATTGGGATTGTACTTGGAATTGGTGATCTCCACCCCGTCCAGGTTGCCCAAGCCCAAATCTTCCACGGCCTCGGCGATGCGGTCTTCGCGACCGACCAGAATCGGCTGGCCATAGCCCAGATTGCGGAAGGTGATGGCGGCGCGAATGGATTTCTCTTCCTCGCCTTCGGCGAACACCACCCGGGGCTGCTCGGCCTTCACCTGATCGAAGATGCTTTGCAAGGTGGAAACGGTGGGATCGAGCCTAGCCGAGAGCTCGGTCTTGTAGTTGTCCATGTCCAAAATCGGCTTCTGGGCCACGCCCGTATCCATGGCCGCCTGGGCCACGGCGGGCGGAATGGCGGCGATCAGGCGCGGATCGAAAGGCGCCGGGATGATGTAGTCCGGGCCGTATTTGAGGTTCTGATCGGCATAGGCGGCGCCCACTTCGTCGGGTACGTCCGCGCGGGCCAGTTCGGCGATGGCGCGGGCGGCGGCGATCTTCATCTCGTCGTTGATGGTTCGGGCCCGCACGTCCAAGGCGCCCCGGAAAATATAGGGGAAGCCCAACACATTGTTGACCTGATTGGGGAAATCCGACCGGCCGGTGGCCATGATGGCGTCATCGCGCACCGCTTTGACGTCTTCGGGGAGGATCTCCGGGTCCGGATTTGCCATGGCGAATATGATCGGATTGGGCGCCATGGCGGCGGCCATCTCCTGGGTCACCGCGCCTTTTACCGACAGGCCGAAGAAGGCATCGGCGCCTTCGAGGGCTTCGGCAAGGGTGCGCTTGTCGGTGGGGGCCGCATGGGCCGATTTCCACTGGTTCATGCCCGCTTCCCGGCCTTGGTAGATGACACCCTTGGAATCACACAAGATGACGTTCTCGTGCTTGACGCCCATGGCCTTGACCAGTTCGACACAGGCGATGGCGGCGGCGCCCGCGCCATTACAGACCAGCGTGATGTCGCTCAGATCGCGCCCGGTCAGGTCGCAGGCATTGATCAATCCGGCGGCGGAAATGATCGCCGTGCCATGCTGGTCGTCGTGGAATACCGGGATGTCCATCAACTCGCGAAGGCGCTGTTCGATGATAAAGCATTCCGGCGCCTTGATGTCTTCCAGATTGATGCCGCCAAAAGACGGGCCCATGTATTTCACCGCATTGATGAACTCGTCCACATCCTCGGTTTCCAGCTCCAGATCAATGGAATCCACATCGGCGAAGCGCTTGAACAAGACCGCCTTGCCCTCCATCACCGGCTTGGAGGCCAGCGCGCCCAGATTGCCCAGGCCCAGCACCGCCGTGCCATTGGAGATCACGGCCACCATGTTGCCCTTGGCCGTGTAGTCATAGGCCAGCGATGGGTCCCGAGCGATCTCGCGACAGGGCGCCGCGACACCCGGCGAATAGGCCAAGGACAAATCCCGCTGAGTGGTCAGCGGCTTGGTGGGCTCAATGGCGACCTTGCCCGGCGGGTGGGCGGCATGCATGAGCAGGGCTTCGCGGTCCATGTCCAGGGGCGAGGATTTGTCGTCCATTGTGTGTCCAGTCTGAATGAGTGGGGAATTGGAGAGGCGGTCAGTCGGCGGCGCCGGCTTCATGCAGGTGAATATTGGTGGCGCCGTGGCGGGCCAGAATATCGCGGGCCTGGAGTTCCTTTTCAGCGTCGGTCACCCGCACCCAAAGGATCAGGCCACCGGCGTCCAGGGCGCGTTGGAAATCTTCTTGATGGCTGGAGGTGACTTCATCGAGCACTTCCTTGGCGGCGATGCCGCTAACCGCCGCACCGACAATGGCGCCCACCGTGGCCGCCACCGGACCCCCGGCCAGAAAAATACCGCCCGAGGCCACAAGCGGGCCGACGACTTTATATTCTCCCACCAAGGCAGTGATGGCGTCGCTCCAGGATCCGCTGGAACTTTCGGCGGCTTCCAAGGAATCATGGGAACTGAGCACACTCAGGTCGGGCTTTTCGAATCCGGCGTCGAGCAGGTCCCGGGTGGCGTCCTCGAAGGCCGCGCGGTCGGCGATCAGGCCAATGATTTCACGTTGGGTTTTGGAATCGGAAGACTCGGTCACCGGCTGGATTCCTCGTTGGCGGTTGCAGACTTACCCTCCATTGTGCCCCACCCGGTCGCCCTTGTTAAGGGACCCAGCACAATAAAGTGTCGTACGCCGCAAAATGGAGGAGCGCTTGGAGCGGGTGAAGGGAATCGAACCCTCGTATTCAGCTTGGGAAGCTGATGTTCTACCATTGAACTACACCCGCACGCTGACCCCGGTATAAGCCAAGGGCCCAAGGAGTTCAAGGGAACAGACCCTCCCACGCAATCGTGATTTTGACGCGATCCCCCCAAGCCGATACAAACACATATAGTCCTTGTTGGAGACCCAGGATGTCGCACGTTGAACACTTGTTGGATTCGGCCAAGTTCCGCGATCCGCTGATCACCGCCAAGGGAGAACGGCGGGCCGTGGTGGCCCTGACCCGGCTGCGGACCTTGTGGTTCAATACGGGCTCCCTGTGCAATCTGACCTGCGAGGGCTGTTATGTGGATTCCAGCCCCAAGAACGACCGTCTGGCCTATATCACCGCCGATGAGGTGCGGGGCTTTCTGAACGAAATCGCACGCGACCGGTTGCCGGTGGAGGAAATCGGTTTTACAGGTGGCGAGCCTTTCATGAATCCGGACCTTTGCGCCATGCTCGAGGATTGCCTTGGGCGCGGTCTGCGTTGTCTGGTGCTGACCAATGCCATGAAGCCCATGCTCAAGGTCCGCGAACAATTGCTGGATATCCGCGCCCGCCATGGCGACGCCCTGACCCTGCGTGTTTCCATTGATCACCATGAACCGGAAAACCACGACAGTCTGCGCGGCGAACATTCCTGGCGGCGCATGAGTGAAGGCGTGGAATGGCTGGTCTCGGAAGGTTTTAATCTGACCGTCGCCGGGCGGACCTGCTGGACCGACAGCCCGGAAGACCTTCGTCGGGGCTTTGCCGGCCTGTTCCGCCGTCTCGGATTGGATATTGATGCCGATGATCCGACACAACTGATCTTGTTTCCGGAAATGGATGAACACCAAGACGTGCCGGAAATCACCGTGGGTTGCTGGGATATTTTGGGCATCAAACCGGAAACCATCATGTGCGCGGAACAGCGCATGGTCATCAAACGCAAGGGCGCGGCCGGGCCGGTGGTGGTGCCTTGTACCTTGCTGCCCTACGACACCCGGTTCGAAATGGGCCAAAGCCTCGCCGAGGCTTCCCGGGCGGTGCGTCTAAACCATCCCCATTGCGCCAAATTCTGCGTGCTCGGTGGCGGATCGTGTTCCGTGGAATAGGGGCTATGGCTGGACAAACCGTTCCACGGCCCTAATATCGCAAAAAGCGACAACGGAACAACAACGGGCCGGGGCCCCCTGCATGTACAGCCGCACCACGCACGACATTACCATCGAAGTGGAATCCTATTACCTGGAGGACCAGTCCTCGCCGGAGGAAAGCCACTTTGTCTGGGCCTATCACATCCGCATCGAAAACAATGGCCTACAGACGGTGCAACTGCTGAACCGGCACTGGAAAATCACCGATGCTTTGGGTCGCAGCCAGGAAGTGCGAGGCTCCGGCGTGGTTGGCGAACAGCCGGTGCTGGAGCCCGGCGACAGCTTTGAATATACCAGTGGCACACCCCTGCCCACGGCCTCGGGGTTGATGGTCGGCAGCTATGAAATGGAAAGCGAGAACGGCGAAATATTTCATGCCGATGTGCCGGCCTTTTCCCTCGACAGCCCCCATGAACAGGTCACCATCAACTGAGCCGTGGTTGAAAGTCCTGGTTCCGTCTCCACATGAATTGGGATACGGAATGACTGAAAGGAACCCGAGGTGAACGTTTCAACTGGCAAAAACCTGCCCCGCGAAATCCATGGCGTCGATCTGCCGAAACCGAGCCGTGATGAAGCGGAACAGGCGGTGCGGACCCTATTGCGCTGGGCTGGCGATGATCCGACCCGCGAAGGGCTGCTGGACACGCCGAAGCGGGTCGTGCGCGCCTATGAGGAATTCTTTGCCGGATACGAACAGGACCCCGTGGAGATTCTTGAACGAACGTTCGAGGAAACCGACGGCTACGATGAGATGGTGTTGCTCAAGGATATCCGTATCGAATCCCATTGCGAGCACCACATGGTGCCGATTATCGGCCGCGCCCATGTGGCCTATATGCCCCATAAGCGGGTTGTGGGCATATCCAAGTTGGCGCGGGTCGTGGAAGTCTATGCCAAACGCTTGCAGATTCAGGAAAAAATGACCGCTCAGATCGCCAATGCCATCAATGGCGTCTTGCAGCCCCAAGGGGTCGCGGTGGTCATCGAGGCGGCTCATCAATGCATGACCACTCGGGGTGTCAATAAACCAGGCGTGACCATGGTAACCAGTACCATGTTAGGTATTTTCCGAGAGAATCCCACCACTCGGCGAGAGTTCTTGTCGATGATCGGCAATCCTTCCAGCGGCGGCTGTGCGTAATTCCTTTGTATGGGGTTGCCGCTTGCGCCTGATCAGCGATGCCTATATTTGAATAGGTGGTCATCGTATCGTTGTCGCCGCATCTTTCCTGGAAGGGTCCATGTCGTCATTGTTGCTCAAACCTCTGGTACCCCATGTATCGGGGGTCTTCACCACGTTCTATGACTCGCTGTTGTCCAGCGAGATCTTCGCCCAGCATTTCTCGGGCCCGGAGCAGGTGGGGAAGCTTCTGGCCGTTCAAAAACGCAACTTCATCGCCTCTCTTGATGACGATGAGCAGGCCTTGTTCGACCGGTATTACCGATTGGGCATTCTCCACTATGAAAAAAGCATTCCGTTCGAGGCCTTTCTGGCCGGATCGAAGATGCTCAATCGGGGCTTTCTGGAAGCCATGATGTCTCAGCATCACGACGCTGATACCTATTTGGCCCTCAATCATTTCTTTGAAAGCACTTCCGAAGCCTTGGCCAAGGGCTATATGGATGCCTTCGTGGACTCCAATATCGATGACCTGGAACAGATCAAGGCGGCGGTGCAATTGACCGAGGTGGGTTATCACCGTTCCTTGCTGCTCAAGCACTATGACTGGCTGATGAGCCTGTTCGAAGCCATCAAGCGTGAAGACGTCAGCCAGGTCCCGGTGCTCGATGGCGGCGTGCAGGAGATCCGCGGTTTCGTATCCGAACGCTTGCCGGAAACGGAAAAGGCCTTTTGGATCAACCGCAGCGAGTCGGTGATCAGCATCTATGACCGGGTGCTGATCCATGTGCGCAACATATTCTTCTTCCTCGGACGGAAAAGCTACACGGAGGCCCTGTCCCTATTCGTCAATCTGCTGGAAGTCTATAAGTTCACCCTGGTGTTCAGCAATCTGGTGAGCACTTTCGCCACCGCCAAGGCGCAAAGACAGGTGGAGGAAATCCTTCATCTGTCGGAGAAGGATGCGCTGACCGGTGCCTTCAACCGACGCAAATTCGATCAGGTGACCCGTCTGGCGGTGGGCGAGGCGCGGGACAACGGTCTGGACCTGTCCTTGATCATCATCGACATCGACCATTTCAAAAAGGTCAACGACACCCATGGTCATGCGGCGGGAGACGAGGCTCTGCGGAATCTGGTCACCTTGATTCGTGGCACGTCGCGCAAGGGCGACCTGTTGATGCGCTATGGCGGTGAGGAGTTTGTCATCTTGTGCCAAAACACCAACCTGGAAGGCGCGATCTGCTCTGCCGAGAACTTGCTTCAACGGGTTGAATCCCACGACTTTCCGACCATCGGCCGCCTGACGGTCAGTGCCGGTGTGGCGACCATGACCGGCGACGACACCACCGCCACCTTGTTTGCCCGCGCCGATAAATGCCTCTATCGCGCCAAGGACCAGGGACGCAATCGGGTGGTTTCCCAATAAGGAAGCGCCTTCGCCCTTGACCCGGATGCCCCGGGCGGGTTCTCATCCCCGGCGAACGGAATAAAAAACGGCGGCGCGCGGTGATCGATTTTCGGCCTATTTTTCTGACCACGGGGATTCTCTTGTCGATCCTTGCCCTGGGCATGTGTGTGCCTGCGGTGGTGGATGCAGCGCTGGGGCATCCGGATTGGCAGGTTTTCGCCGTTTCGGCGGCGGTAACCCTGTTTGTTGGTATTTCGCTGGTGTTGGCCTTCGGGGTCGGCGGCACGGACATGAATGTGCGTCAGGCCTTTATCATGACCACCGTGGCCTGGACGGTGCTGACCACCTTTGCCGCCTTGCCGTTCGCATTCTGTGAACTGGAACTGAGCATCACCGATGCCTTTTTCGAATCCATGTCGGGGATCACCACCACCGGTTCGACGGTGATTGTCGGCTTGGATAATGCGCCACCGGGAATTTTACTCTGGCGCGGCCTCCTGCAATGGCTGGGGGGGGTCGGCATCATCGTCATGGCCATCGCCATCCTGCCGATGCTGCGGGTCGGTGGTATGCAGTTGTTTCAGATGGAATCCGCGGATGCATCGGAAAAAGCCATGCCTCGGGCCTATCAGATCGCCTTGGGCATCACCGGTATTTACATCCTTTTTACCGCCGCCTGCACGGTGGCCTATTGGGGCGCGGGCATGGACGGGTTCGAGGCAGTGATCCATGCCATGACCACCATCGCCACGGGCGGCTATTCCACCTCCGATGCCTCCATGGCCCATTTCGACAGCATGCTTATCGATTTTATCGCCGTGGGCGGAATGGTTGCCGGGAGCCTGCCCTTTTTGCTGTACCTGAAAGCGTTGCAAGGGGATGTGGTCTCCCTGGCGCGGGACGAGCAGGTGCGCTGGTTCTTGGCCATTGGCGGCGCGGCCGTGATCATCGCGTCCATATTACTGTGGATCAATCAGGGATTGGATCCCGTCCAGGCCCTGCGCTATGGCAGCTTCAACGTGATTTCCATCATGACCGGCACCGGCTATGCCACCACCGACTACGGCCTGTGGGGCGCCTTTGCCAATCCGATGTTTTACTTCCTGATGTTTGTCGGGGGCTGTGCCGGATCGACCAGCTGCGGCATCAAGATCTTCCGCTTCCAGGTGCTGTTCGCGGCAGCACGAACCCAGTTCCATCATCTGGTCCACCCCCACGGCGTATTCATACCCTACTACAACCGACGCCCCATTCCCGACGAGGTCATCACCTCGGTCCTCAGCTTCTTCTTTGTCTTCGGGGTCTGTTTCGCGTTGCTGTCCATCGCCCTGGCCATGCTGGGGTTGGACTTCATCACCGCGGTGTCCAGTGCCGCCACGGCCATCGCCAATGTGGGTCCGGGATTGGGTCCCATCGTCGGTCCAGCGGGTAATTTTCAGACCTTGCCCGATGCCGCCAAGTGGTTGATGAGCGGGGGCATGTTGTTGGGCCGACTGGAGCTGTTCACCATCTTGATCCTGTTTACCCGGCACTTCTGGAAGGGCTAAGAGGCCTTTCACAAGTGCTCGGCGAAAAAGGCCAAGCTGCGCTCCCAGGCCAACCGCGAGGCCTGCTCGCGATAGTCCGGGCGACGATCACAATTGAATCCGTGCCCGGCCCCTTCATATTGATGCAGGGTGATATCTGGAAAAGCCGCTGCAACGGCCTCGCGGTTGTCGGCGGGGATCAGCGGATCGTCCATGCCGAAATGCATCATCACCGGGCATTGAGGGGAATCGGTATCGACAAACTGCGGGATATGGCGGCCGTACCAACCGACCGCCGCGCCCACGGCAGGGACCCGGCAGGCCGATAGGAACGTCACCGACCCGCCCCAGCAGAATCCGGTTACACCAACTTTTTTTCCCGGTGAAACGGCCTCGGCCGCCGCCGCGATATCGAGCATGGGGCCGTCCCAGCCCAGTTGTTCGACCATCTCCCGACCCGTCGCGATTCCGGCCTCGTCGTAGTCCAGTTCGGTACCCGGCTTTATCCGGTCCTGCAAGGCCGGGGCGATAGCGGTCCAGCCTTGATCGGCCAGCCGGTCGCAGACATCACGGATATGGCCATTGACCCCGAAGATCTCTTGGACCACCACCAAGGCGCCCCGGGTCTCGCCATTGGGGGTGGCGAGGTAGGCATCGCAGGTGTGGCCGTCGGCAGTGGTCAGTAGGATGTGGCGACTCATTGAATGGACTCCCTTCGACCTTCAATGAAAAACAGTATGACCAACCGCTTCCAACGGGTAAACGCTGAATAGACCTCGACAATTCGATGCGAGAAGTATAATGTTTTGCACACCCTTAAGGAGAGGCTTGAGGTCTCGGTACCAATGCCTGAAATTCGAATCGTCGCCATAACACTTATGATGGGCCTTTGGTTGGGGGGCTGCCAAACCGTATCCGAATTGCAGCAAGGCCTGCGTTCCATCGGACTGCCCATCCAATCCACCGCCCCCGATCCGGCGCCCAGCACCGTGGGGGAGAAGGAAGCTTTGGCGCGGGTGGAATCGCGCCTTGACGGTCTGACCTGGCCCGCCCCCATGGAAACCTGGTCCGACCTGCGCGCCACCCTTGCGCGCATCGGAAGCGATCTTCAGCCTCTTGCGGACTCCCCTGAGAAGACCGCGCAACGTCTTCGATTGAACGAATTGAAAACCCGGATAAAGCAAGCGGCTCCGGCTTTGTTCGCCCGTCATGACCTGATGGATGGGCCACCCTTTTTCGAGATCTATCCGGTCGATCTGGATGCCCCGTCGCTGATGGATTCTCGGTGGCCCGAGATTGCCAAACTGTTGGACCGCGCCTCGCCGGAGCAATTGAGACGATTCACTTCCAACTATCCCCGGTCCGCCACCGGCGACATCCATCGTCGTGACTTGGCCGCGCGGTTCATCTCCGCGACCGGCAAAGAGCAAAGCGGTAGTCTGGACAATCTGCTCGACCGGTTACGGAAAGCCGAAGCGGCGGGATTCGAGGCCGAAGAGATCGATGCGCCCACCCTCGGCTTTGCCGAGGCCACCAGCAAAACCCTGTTGCGGGAGCGGCAGATCGATTTCCCGGCATCCATCGACCTGGATCTGCCGGTCCGATCCGAGAAAATGGATCTCGACGATGCCCTGGCCCCCTATCGGGGGGAGGCGCCGCGCCATGTGATCCTCTTCGAGGTCGCTCTGGCCAAGGTCACCCGGCGGGTCATGAATCTCAAGGAGGTGCCGTCCGTGATTTTCGTCGGCAACCAATATGGCAGCAGTGTCATGACCGCGGGCGGGCAAGTGGTGGAAGAGGGCCATAACCCTGTGTCAGGCCAGCAAACCACGCCGGTCAACCCTTTGGCCCTTGAGCATTATGGTATCGCCGAACGCAAGGCGGTGGGGGAACCGGTGGCCTACCGTTACCATTTCAGCGTCGCCAATATCCGGTCGCGGAAGAATACCACCGTCAACTACTACATCCTCGACCGCAAGAAGCGGACCTTTTTCAAGTCCACTTTCGACGTGTTCGAAGAGCAACGCTATTCGGTTCCGTACAATGTTCATTGGTTGGACCCCAAACGCAATCTTTTGAAGCAGGATTACGATACGGAACGGGATATCGACGACTATGAAAAGGATCCCGTGGCGATCAAACTCAGCCAGTTGGCCGATCATTATCGAGCCAACATGGGGGCCACCGCCCGTTTGGCCGATCTCGGGTCCTTGCGCCGAACCTTGCAGCGCGACCGCAATATGGCCCTGGCCAATTACAAGGCCAACGCCTTCGATGCCCGACCGCTGAATGATCCCCGCTTCGATTCCGTGGTCGCGGTCTATACCGGCAAACGGGGCATGGGCAGCGGTTTTTACGTGGCACCAGATATTGTCCTGACCAACTGGCATGTGGTTGAAAACCAAAAGATCGTCGAAATGAAACGGTATGACGGGCGGGAAACATACGGGCGGGTTCTGGCCAAGGACGTGCGCTTGGATATCGCTCTCGTCAAAGTCCAGGACCGGGGACGACCGGTATCCTTCTATACCGGTCGAACCCTGAAGCCCGGCATGGAGGCGGATGTGATCGGCCACCCGTATCGGCATCTGTTCAGCATCACACGAGGGATCGTCAGCGCCATCCGCAAGGAGCCCAGCATCAGCTTGCCCCCGGGAGCCGGAGACAAGGTTCTGTTTGTCCAGACCGACGCCCCGATCAATGGTGGCAACTCCGGTGGACCGCTGTTCCACGGCAACCGGGTGATCGGCATGAACACCTGGGGCTATCTGGGCGGTGACGGCCTTGGTTTTGCCGTGCATTACGCCGAAATCCTCGAATACCTCAACGAGCATCTGGCGGGATTCCGCGTGGATCCGTCCGGGAGATCTTGATCATGTTCCAAACACTTTGTTTTCGTCTCTTCGTGAGCCTGTTGCCCGCCTTGGTCCTGGCGGGATGTCTCTTGGGGTCGCCGGAGCCCAGGCTCGGCATGATCGAGACCCCCGAAGGCAGTGGCCTGATGTATGGCTCCACCATCGAGAAAAGCTTGGTCACAGATGCCGCCTTCTACCGCAACAACAAGATCAAGATTCGCACGCGCAACACGTCGGGGGATCTGGCTTTCGATCTGAACGATCTGGCCAACAGGTTGGAGACAGCCATGATCACCAAGGGGTACGAGCCGACGCAGGGAAACGATTTCGGCTTGATCCTTGATGTCAACGTGGTCCACAGCGGCCACATTCAGCACCGCCATACCTATGAGTACGCCTTTCTCGGCGCGGCGATGGGGCGCTTGGCCACCGTTCGTGGACAAGCCAGGGATGCATCCAATCTTGGCGCCGTCGGTGGGGCCGCTCTTGGCGCCATCATTGGTGAAAATATCGCCGACGATACCTATATGATCATCGCCAACGTGACCTTCGGCGTGGTCAAGAAACGCACGGTGTCAAAACGCCGCGTGACATTCAGCCGCAGTACCAAAATCAAAAATCTGGATGATCCTGACGAAGACGAGCGGCAGATCCTCGGGGGGTTCAAACGCACCTACGGCACCCATCTTGCCGTCTATGCCGGGGGGCGCAACGTGAAACAGCGTGAAATCACCGAAGGCGTGCGTAGCCGCGTGATCCGGATCGTCAGTGACTTTCTTTGATGGTCCGGACTACTTGACCAGCTTGTCCAACTGCCGTTGGCGGACTTTGGATTCGACCGAATTTGCCGACCGGGAGAATATCACCCAAACCACGTTGCCTTCGTTGTCGATTCCTTGGCCGTGGCCCCCAGCTTCGGAAGTCTGTACAAAGTCCACTTTGAACGTCCGTCCGTCGGAGCAGGTCGCTTCGGCTTCCCCGGTTGCCCCGGTATTGACATACAAACTAGGGCGGCTCGTGACGCCGCTGGATCCTGAGCAGGTGACGGACCCATCGGCGGTAGCGACATCAATGGATCCGTGGTCCATGGTAACCGTGACGGATCCGAAAAACTGCTGTCCTGTGGACTCGAACTCCCCACCAATGTGGTATTTGAGGCATCCACTCAGCATTGCAGATAGCGACAACATAGCAATAAAAGTATAGGCCTTACTCATCATCATCCCCCATAGATACAAATATATTGTGATAATTCTAGTGATTCGAAATGCATTTAACAATAGCATATGATAAAGATATACCCTCCTGACACGGCTAAGAAACTGTTGAGGTCCCCATGTTGTTCCATCGGTCAGTTTTCCTCCCCACCCTTGCCATCATTGCCGGTGCGTTGGTTGCATCGGGCTGTGTAAGGGCCACCCAGTTCGCTCACCAATCGCGCTCCAATGACAAAGTCGAAGCCCAATGCATGGAAGCCATAGGAAAGGCAAATTTGAGCATTCTCAGTGGCAAAATGTCCTATCGGCATGATGCGGTCCCGACCAAAGACATGCTGTTGATCAATGCCCCACTAACTCAAGAGGAAATGGATGCGGTCCAGCGTCTTCAACAGGCCAAGGAAACCTGCAAGCGATTGCGAACCGCCGCCGGCCTGCGGACCAGCGCCACCGAGGACATAATGGAAAGCCGCCGGGCCAAGCTCCGCTATGGCCTGTTCAAAGGGGAGATCCCATTTGGGGTTTACAATTACGGTATCGCGCAATCCCTGCGCAAAGAGGCCCAGTTCCAGGCCTCTGCGGATGAAAGCTTCGAGGTTGGCAAGAAAATGGGGCAGGAGAAAGCCATGGCCGAGTTCAACCAACTCCAGACCCAAATGCAGATCAACAGCCTCAACAATCAGATGATGTACAACAACTACATGTCGTCAACGCGAACCTGGAACTGCTCGGCAAGCCATAGCTTCGGTGACTACTACAGCGTTTCCTGCTACTGACCGCGCTTCCGACGGCCTCGGTCAATAAGCCTTCAACTCCGACCCATCCAGTTCCAGCGAGTGGCGCCAGAACTGGTCCTCTCGTTCGAACAGGCGGTAGGTGCCGCGTGGGCCCCAGGATCCGGCCGGATAGGTATTGATGAACTCGCGCTCCATGGACCAGACCTTGAGCACCGGGTCGACCACCCGCCAGGCCCATTCCACCTCATCGATGCGCAGGAACAAGGACTGGTCCCCTTCCAATACATCGAGCAACAGGCCTTCGTAGGCATCGAAGTTTTCTTCGTCTTCCTTGTGATAGGTGGCGTCCAGGCTCATGGTGCGAGACGATAGTTCGAGCCCCGGCACCTTGACCTGCATTTCCAACTTCATGCAGTCGTCGGGCTGGATGCCCAGCATCAGCCAGTTGGGCTTCGGCGGCTCTGTGCGGACCTTGCGCAGCAGGTCCTGCGGCGGGGTCTTGAAACGGATGGAAATGGCCGAGGCCCCTTCGGCCATGCGCTTGCCCGTGCGCAGGAAGAACGGCACCCCCATCCAACGCCAGTTGTCGATAAACAGCTTCATGGCGGCATAGGTCTCGGTGGTGCTGTCTTCGGATACGCCCGCCTCTTCCAGATAGCCGGGCACCGGTTCGCCATCAATGGCGCCGCTGGCATACTGGCCGCGGAAGGCATGGGCATGGACAGCACTTTGGGTGATGGGCCGGATGGCTTTCAGCACCTTGACCTTCTCGTCACGCAGGTGCTCGGCGGCCATGGACACCGGCGGCTCCATGGCCACCAGCGCCATCAGTTGAAGCAGGTGACTTTGGATCATGTCACGCAGGGCGCCCGAGCCTTCGTAATAGTCGGCCCGCCCCCCGATCCCCAGGGTCTCGGAATGGGTGATCTGGATATGATCGATGTAGTGGCGGTTCCACAAGGGCTCCAACAAGATGTTGGCGAAGCGGAACACCATGACATTCTGCACCGTGCCTTTGCCCACATAGTGGTCGATGCGATAGATCTGTGGCTCGTTGAGATGCTTGTAGAGTCCCCGTTGCAGGGTCTGGGCGCTGAGCAGGTCGTAGCCGAAAGGCTTTTCGATCACCACCCGGCGGAACCCGCTGGTCTCCTTGAGCAGCCCTTCGTTACCCAGCTTTTCGATGATGTTGGGGAACTCCGAGGGCCGTACCGACATGTAAAAGGCGATGTTGGGTGGGAAGGTCGAGGTATCCTCCAGCTTTTCCTTGAGCTTCGGATAGGCCGTCTCGTCCCCGATGGGATTGGGATGGTAATGCAGCCGCTCGCTGAACCGGGCGAAAGCCTTCTTGTCGTAGCCTTCGGGATACTTGGCGTCGAGCATGTCGACCACCTGTTCGATCCATTGCTCCCGGGTCCATTCTTCCAAACTGGACGCCAGAATGGCCATGTTGTCGGGCAGCCGTCCGGCCAGATCCAGGCGGAACAGGGCGGGCATGAGCTTGATCCGCGACAGGTTGCCTCCGGCGCCAAAGATCATGATCGTACAAGGAGGGAGGGACATGCTCTGAACTCCCCTTACTTGCTCTTGACGGCATGGCCGCCAAAGGCGTTGCGCATCATCGACAGCAGTTTGTAGGAGTAGCCGGTCTCGTCTTGGCTGGCGAAACGCATCTGCAAGGCCAGGCTCAGCACCGGCGCTGCCACGCCCTGTTCCACGGATTCCACCACCGTCCAACGGCCTTCGCCGGAGTCCGATACATAGGGCGCGACGTTGGCCAATTCCTCATCCTCGTTCAAGGCCTCGGCGGTCAGATCGAGCAGCCAGGACCGCACCACTGATCCATGGCGCCAAAGCTCGGTGATCTCGGCCAGGTTCAGATTGAATTCCTCCTTGCCCTTGAGCAGATCGAGCCCCTCGGCCATGGCCTGCATCATGCCGTATTCGATGCCGTTGTGGATCATCTTGGTGAAATGGCCCGAGCCCACCGGCCCCACATGGGACCAGCCGGTATCAGCCGCCGGGGCCAAGGCCTGTAGGATCGGGGTCATGGTGGCGGCCACCGGGTCGGAGGCGCCGACCATCAAGCAATAGCCGTTGTCCAGCCCCCAGACACCGCCCGAGGTGCCCGCATCCATAAAGCCGATGCCCTGCGCGGCCAGCATCGCGCCGCGCCGTTGGCTGTCCTTGTAGTTGGAGTTGCCGCCATCGATGACGATGTCACCGGGTTCCAGCATGGACATCAAATCCTTGATCTGGCCTTCGGTGATATCGCCGCTGGGCAACATTACCCAGACGATGCGCGGGGCGCTGAGTTTGCTGACCGCATCGGCCACCGAGTCCGCGGCGATCATGCCCGCTTCACTGGCGAGGCCGGTAACCACCGCCGTATCCCGGTCGAAGCCCACCACCTCGATGCCGCCCCGGCGCAGCCTGCGCGCCATGTTGCCGCCCATCTTACCCAAGCCGATCATTGCCATACGCATGGTGCTATCCTCTCTCCCAAGCGGAACGCTTTTATCGTTTCCGCAAATTCAGTTGGTACATAGTCATCGAAATACGTTAAGTTTTTGCGATTCTCCACGGATGATGCGCCGGATTTTGATATGACTCAAGCCCATCTCACGCCCCACTGGCATGCCCATGCGGATGCCGATCATTTGGCCCAGGCCGTGACCGACCGCATTGTCAAGTTGGCGGACCAAGCCCTGGCCGATCATGGTGCATTCCATATGGTGCTGGCGGGCGGTGGCACGCCCAAAAGGATTTACCAAAGGTTGGCCGCAAGCGCGTGCGACTGGTCCGGTTGGCATATCTACTTCGGCGACGAACGCTGCCTAGCCCCGGACCACGCGGAGCGCAACAGCCGCATGGCCGCCGAGAGCTGGTTGGACCATGTGCCCATTCCGCCCGATCAGCGCCACCCCATGCCCGCCGAGCGGGGCGCCGAGGAAGCCGCAGAGGCCTATTCAAAGGTCTTGGACGGCTTGGGAGACTTCGATGTGGTGCTGTTGGGTCTGGGCGAGGATGGCCATACGGCGAGCCTGTTTCCGGGGCAGGAATGGGGCACCGAACCCAGTGCCCCTGACGCGCTGGCGGTGCATGATGCCCCGAAGCCGCCTCCGGACCGGGTGTCCTTGAGCGCCAACCGTCTCAGCCGAGCCGCCGAGGTCATCTTCCTTGTCAGCGGCGAGGGCAAGCGCGAGGCCGTGGAAATCTGGTGCCGCGATGGATCCATACCCGCCGCCGCTGTCACCCCCGACGGCGGCGCCTATGTCTATCACGATCTAAGCGGCCTCGACTGAAATTGCCTGCGCCTGTTCCTTGCGGCATTCCTCGAAGACCCGAGCCGGGCAGGTATCGCATTTTCCCTGCTTGCGCAGCAGCCGTTGCAGGGTCCGGATGGCCTGTTGCTTTTCGTCGAAAAAGTGGTTGTTGCCCATGGCCTTGACCAAGTGGGTGCGGCTGACGGTGTTATAGACGTTGCGATTCAGCTGGGCGAAATACAGACCGCCGCCCATTTTTTCCAGATGGGCGGCTTCTTGCTGTAGCACCTCGCTGCCGCTGAGGTCGATCAGGTTGATGCCGGTACCGATGATCAGCACATGGTAAATGTCTTCCTTCTCGGAGACCTGTTGAATGGCTGTCTGGACCTGATTGATGGAGCCGAAGTAGATCGACATATCAATGCGCAGGATTTTCATCTCCGGGCATTCGGTCAGCGGCTTGGATCCCACGTCCGTCAGTTTCTTCTTGTCGAACACCGGGTCGTAGTCCGGCGCCAGGGTGACGATCTCCGGATGGGCCGTGCGCGCCAGGAAGATCATCAAGGACAAGAACACGCCCAAATAAATGGCGAATTCCAGGTCCAGGAACAAGGTCGCGCCCAGGGTCGCCACCAGGATCGCCGTTTCCGATTTGCTCGACTCGATCACATGCCAGATTTGCTTGGTATCGATCAGGTTGAAAGCCACGACCAGGATCACTCCAGCCATGGCTCCCATCGGTAGATAAGCCGCCAGTGGCGCGACCAACAAAAGGATCAGCAGCAAAAACAGGGCAGCAAAAATGGCCGACAGAGGCGTTTGCGCCCCGGCCGAATAGTTGACGCCCGAGCGGGTAAAGGAGCCGGACCCGGCATAGGAGGAAAAGAAACTGCCAACCAGGTTGGAGGCGCCCTGGCCGATGAATTCCTGATTGCCGTCGATGCGTTGATGGGATTTGGCGGCAATGGCCCGGCTGATGGACACCGCCTCGATCAATCCCAAAAGGGCCACGGCAAACGCCTCCGGGGCCAACAGCTTGATGGTCGAGATGGACAGATCGGGCAACGACAGGGGCGGCAATCCGGCCGGGATCTCGCCCACCGTGGCGATGCCCGCCTCGGGTCCGCCCAAGGCGATGGCCACCAACGCCCCGACCACCAGCGCGATTAAAAGATTGGGCAGCTTGGGCAGCAACTTCTTGATTGCTACGGCCACCACCAGGGTGCTCAGGGCAACAATCAAGATGGCCTGATTGGTCTGATCAATCTGCTGCCAGATATCGGCCCAGGTATGGAGAAACGATTCTCCCCGGGGCACATGCACCCCCAATACATTCTTAGCCTGACTGGTGGCGATCAGAATCGCCGCCCCAGCGGTGAATCCGACCACCACCGTATGGGAGACGAAATTGACCAGGATTCCCAATCGCGCCAAACCGAATGCCAATTGATAGATCCCGGCGAGGAAGGTAACGGTCAGGGCCAGGGTGACGAACTCCGCGCTGCCGGGTGTGGCGTGAGAACTGACAGTGGAAAAAATGACAATGGAAATTGCCGTCGTCGGACCGGATATCAGATGCAGCGACGACCCGAATAGCGCCGCGACAATGGGCGTGACCATGGCGGTGTAAAGGCCATACTCTGGCGGCATGCCGGCGATGATGGCAAAGGCCACGCCTTGCGGCAAGACGATCACCGCCCCGGTCAATCCGGCCATCAGATCAGCGCGCAGAGTCTGGCGGGTGACCAGCGGCAGCCAGGCGAGAAACGGCAGAAACGACTGCCAGGTGAGACGGGGAACGGTCATGGGCGCGCGCTCGATCTTGGTTTTCTTGGTACGAGAAAAAGCGCGTTCGCGCCCCGATAGGGTCGCTCCGCGCCATCCGAAAATCATGGAAGACCGCCACTATAGACGGTGGTTCAAAAAAGGAACCCGTTAATTAGGCGCAGCTGATATGCGTTCTGGTCATCGGAGAGCCCTGTTCAATGGGACGGCCTCCGAGCAAGGAAATCACCGCCTGAATCGGCGGGGCTCTGACAGAGAAAAGGCCCCGTCGTTCAACAGCGGGCAGGACAAGACATTGTGCTTTCTCGGGTAGATCTCGGCTCGATCTTACACATTGAAGCGGAACAGCATGATATCGCCGTCTTGGGTGACATAGGCCTTGCCTTCCTGGCGCATCTTGCCCGCGTCCTTGGCGCCTTGTTCGCCGTCGCAGGCGACAAAGTCATCATAGGAGATCGTCTCCGCCTTGATGAAGCCCCGTTCGAAATCGGTATGGATGGCTCCGGCGGCATTGGGCGCGGTCGCTCCGGCGCGCACGGTCCAGGCCCGCGCTTCCTTCGGCCCGACGGTAAAGAAAGTGATCAGGTGCAGCAGTTCGTATCCGGCCCGGATGACCCGGGCCAGACCGGTCTCACTCAGCCCCAGACTTTCCAGGAACTCGGCCTTTTCCTCGTCCCCTCCCAGTTGGGAGATTTCCTCTTCGATGGCCGCCGAGATGACCACGCTGACCGCGTCTTCCTCCTGTGCGCGTTTGGCGACGATTTCTGAAAACGCGTTGCCGTCGGCGGCCGAGTCCTCATCCACATTGCATACATAGACCACAGGCTTGGCGGTCAGCAGTTGCAGCATGTCAAAGGCTTTTTTCTCGTCGCTGGCCACCTCCACCAAACGTGCCGGCTGCCCTTCGCGGAGAAGCTCCAGGGCGCGGGCGATGAGGTCCAATTGCAACTTGGCCTCTTTGTCGCCGCCGCGGGCCTTCTTAACCAAAGCGGTCTCGCGTTTCTCCAGGCTCTCCAAATCGGCGAGCATCAGCTCGGTTTCGATGGTTTCGATATCGCGCTGGGGATCGACACCGCCGTCCACATGGGTGACGTTGCCGTCTTCGAAGCAGCGCACCATATGGATGACCGCATCCACCTCGCGTATGTTGGCCAGGAACTGGTTGCCCAGGCCCTCGCCCTTGGACGCGCCGCGTACCAGCCCGGCGATATCAACGAATTCCAGTTGCGTCGGCACGATACGCGCCGATTTGCCGATGGTGGCAATGGTATCGAGTCGCGCGTCGGGCACCGCCACCCGGCCCGAGTTAGGCTCGATGGTACAAAAAGGGAAATTGGCCGCCTCCGCCGCCGCCGTGGCGGTCAGGGCATTGAACAGGGTGGACTTGCCCACGTTGGGCAGGCCGACGATACCGCAATTGAAACCCATGTCAGTCGTCCTTGTTGTTCTTCGGGGGGCGGGTGGCCAGCGTGACCTTGTTCATGAAGCCACCGTCATCGCCACGGACCAGCAATCCGATGTGATCAGCCACCGCGTCGAGCAGCGGAGTCAGCCAGGTTCCATCGGCCTTGGCGAAGTCCGACAACACATGGCCGTGTACTTGTGCCTTGTCGCCCGGGTGGCCGATCCCGAGCCGTATCCGGCGGTAATCCTTGGCACCCAGATGGGCATCGATGCTGCGCAGGCCATTATGTCCCCCATGGCCGCCGCCGGTCTTGACCCGGAGCTTGCCCGCCGGCAGATCCAGCTCGTCGTGCAAAACGATGATTTGGCTCACCGGGATCTTATAGAACTGGGCACAGGCGCCAACGGCGCGACCGGATTCGTTCATGAATGTCAGCGGTTTCAAGACATAGGCCTTGGTCCCAGCGATCATCCCGTCACAAATCTCGGCCTGAAACTTGTTGCGCCAGGGCCCAAAGGAATGGCGGCGAACAATCTCGTCCGCCGCCATAAACCCAATGTTGTGGCGGTTCTTGACATAGCCCGATCCCGGGTTGCCCAGTCCCACCAGAAGCAACATGCCTTACTCTTCGGTCGCTTCTTCGCCTTCGCCCTCGGTCTCGGCGCCCTCTTCTTCTTCGTCCTCGCTCTTCATGCTGGACGGGGCCGCCAAGGTGGCGATGGTGAAGTCACGATCGGTGATGGACGGGCGCACGCCTTCGGGCAGTTCAATGCTGGAAATATGCACCGAGTCGCCGATGTTGAGACCGGTCAGATCGGCCACCAGCTTCTCGGGGATATCATCCGGCGAGCAGACCAGCTCCACGTCGTGGCGCACGATGTTCAACACACCGCCACGCTTCAGACCCGGCGAGGCCAAATCGTTGATGAATTCCACGACAACCGCCACTTCGATCACCGAATCCTTGGTGACTCGCAGGAAGTCCACGTGCAGCGGCACGTCGGTCACCGGATGGAACTGAACGTCCCGGGGCAGGACCCGGTGGGCATCCTTGCCGACTTTCAACTCGACCACGTGGGAGAAGAAGCCGGTGGAATGCAACTGCTTGTGCAACTGAATGGGGTCCAGGGAAATCATAACAGGTTCGGATTTTCCGCCGTATACCACGGCGGGGACGCGTCCAGCGCGGCGCGTTGCTCGGGCTGCCCCCTTACCGGCCCGCTCTCGCACTTCGGCGTCCATGTTCACGATGTCACTCATCGTCATACTCCTTAAGCTCAATAAATGACGCCGGCCTCCAGGGGTGCCGGCGCCCAAACAGGTCTGCCGTCCCGCTTTCGGGGGACGGCGGCGGTGTTATAGCCTCAAATGAACAGGCTGGAAACCGATTTTTCCTCGGCGATCCTGTGAATGGCCTCGGCGAGCAGCGGCGCCAAGCTCAGTTGCTCCACATTGCCGGCCAAGCGCACGGCCTCGGTGGCCTGAATACTATCGGTGATGACCATGGATTCCAACGGCGATGAAGTCACCCGCGCCACCGCGCCACCGGACAGCACGCCATGGGTCACATAGGTATGAACGCTGGCGGCGCCAGCTTCGTTCAGGGCCACGGCGGCGTTGCAGATGGTGCCCGCGGAATCGACAATGTCGTCGACCAGAATGCAATGGCGGCCCTGGACGTCACCGATGATGTTCATCACTTCGGAGACTCCGGCCCGCTCGCGGCGTTTATCGATGATCGCCAAATCGGCGTCCAGTCGTTTGGCCAGGGAACGGGCACGCACCACGCCGCCCACATCCGGCGACACCATCATGATATCCTCGCCGTTGAACTTTTCCTGGATATGCTGCACGAAAACCGGCGCGCCATAGAGGTTATCCAGCGGAATATCGAAAAAGCCCTGGATCTGTCCGGCATGCAGGTCGCAGGTCAGGACCCGGTCGGCGCCCGCGACGGTGATCAGGTTGGCCACCAGCTTGGCCGAGATGGGCGTGCGGGGACCGGACTTGCGGTCCTGACGGGCATAGCCGAAATAGGGCATCACCGCCGTGATCCGTCGGGCCGACCCGCGCCGTAGGGCATCCAGGGTGACCAGCAATTCCATCAAATTGTCGTTGGCGGGAAACGAAGTGGACTGGATGACAAAAACGTCGGCGCCGCGGACGTTTTCCTCCACTTCCACGAACACTTCCATGTCGGAAAAACGCCGCACGCTGGCCTTGGTCAGCGGTAGGCTAAGATACGCGGAAACGGCCTCGGCCAAGGGCCGATTGCTGTTGCAGGAAAGAATCCTCATGATCGCCTCGTGCCCTTTTCGGCCCACCCCTGCGCTCATCGAAAGACAGACTGCCCGACGGCCCCCCTTAGCGCGTGCGGAATGTATCAAGCCGACCTATTTCTGTAAACGCCCTTCCGGGCCAGAAGGGGGCTGATTTAACATTTCTCGCCAACGCACCAGCAATTCCACCACTCCCTGGGCCGCGCCGTTGGCCGCGCCCACCGCCGTTGCCCCCCAGCGATCGTACAAAATGGGCGCGCGAATCCGGTTTTGCTGATCAATGGTGCCCAGACGACGCCCGCTGGATTCGTACAAGGACCAGGAAATATTCACGGTGGGTCGGGCGCCGCCACCGGGTACCACATCAACGGTTGCTCGTACCACGTGGGTCGCGCGGGTGGGATCGGTGGTCACCGGTACACCGGTCCGGGCCAATGTCCGTTCCAAAGCCAAAGCCAGGGAATCGGCCCCATCGCCCGGAGCACCTTCCACCGGACCCACCAACACCACCGGGCCGGAGGCGGACGGACGTCTGCGGGTGACCGGCGCGGATTGGGAGGGTGCCGCCGGGGGGGGCTCGGCCGCGGTCGGCGCCACGGGGGCTGGTGCGGCGGGCGCGACCAGGGTCTTGGCCGGAGCCGGTTGGACCGGTGGCACCCAAGGCAGCGGTAGCTTGGGCAGCAGCAATTCCACCGACGAGACCCGCTTGATATCCCCATGGACCGGGGTGACGGGTACGAACACATCGACCATTCCGGTGACACCTTTCAACGACCGCCGCTCGTTCGGCGATCGGGGCAGACCGACCACGCGGGGGGCTGCATCGTCGATCAGGGCCCGGATGACCCGCGGGTCCGCCCTTAGCCATTGGGTCGTCGATCCGCCCAATCGTTGGCGAAAGAGAGCCAGTCCGATGCCCCGGGAATCTTCCAGCATCCAATCAAGGACTGCCGCATAGGGTCCGGAAATCACGGCTGGATCATCGACCATGCGTCCGCGCAGTACCAGGTCATGGGCTTCGGTGGGATCTCGGGTGATGGTCCAGCCTCGTTGCTGCAAAGCCGTCGTCAGACCGCTCATCAAGGACCAGCGTACCACCGCTGGCGCGCCTTCCAGATCGGGCAGATAACAAGTCGGTGGCCCTGCGGGAGCCGCGCTCGAGGGGGGAGGCGTGGGCGCACAGGCCGCCGCCATCCACAGGATCATCAAAAGGGGCAGCATCCGGCGCATGGTCATATCATCACCACGCAGCCGACCATCAGGCCGAGAACCGTAATCATCATCAGGAATAAGATGTGCGGCATCGGTTTCTATGGTTCCAAGGTGATGGCGGAAAGCTGGCGACCGTAGTCCGGTTCATTGTTGTGGGTGGACCGCCGGAAGCTGAAAAAGCGGTCGGGTTCGGCATAGGTATCGCAAGGCGTGCCGATGATATTGCGCAATCCGGCCAATTGCAGCCGGTGCATGACACAGGCCGCCAGATCAAACATATGGTGACCTTCCCGGCGCGCGGGTAGCAGATAATTCTCGTTGTGGGGATCGGCCTCGATCAGGTCGGCCACCATGTCCGGCCCGACTTCATAGGACCGCTGCTGAATACAAGGCCCAACGGCGGCGACGATGTTGGAGGCCTTGGCACCCTGTTCGACCATGGCGGCGACCGTGGCATCCAGCACTCCGCCCACGGCTCCCCGCCAGCCGGCATGGGCGGCGGCGATGACCCGGGCTTGACCGTCGGCCAACAGAACGGGGGCACAGTCGGCGGTGAGGATTCCCAAGGCGACCCCGGGCTCGGTGGTGACCATGGCATCGGCCTCGGGCGACGGGCCGGACCAGGGTCCCGTGACCGGGACCACGCGGGCCGAATGAATCTGATGCACGGTGACAAGGGACTCCGCCGGGCGATCGATCAACTGCATGGCCTTGGCCCGATTGGCGACTACCCGCTTGGCATCGTCATCCGATCCCGGCCCGCAATTGAGCGAAGCATAGATCCCCTCGCTCACGCCGCCCTGGCGGGTGAAAAAAGCATGGCGCACGCGGGACACGGCGTTGAGGGAGGCAACGGTCAGCATCATAGCGGTTCGAACCCCGGCGGTGCGGGCATGCCCGGCGCGGTTACGGCCAAGGCCTTGAACAGTAATCCCATCTCATCGGGATGCACCAGCCGGTGATGGGCGGCCATGATCTCCTGGCGTTGGGTCTCGTCGGCGCTATCGAGCAAGGCCTGAGCCCGCATCTCGATGCCCAGGGCCATGAGGAAGTGCCCTTGGGCGATGGGGCCAAAACAACGACCACCGCCCAATTCCGCCGCATCGGCCAGAGCCTCGAAGTCCACATGGGCTGTCAGGTCCGCATTGCCTGGATCGGCCAGCACCTCGGTATACTCCTGGCTACGCACCGCCTGAAGGGTTTCCCCATCGGCACTTTCCGCATGACCGTAATCAATGAACAGGGCGGCCCCGCCGTCCTTGGCCAGACGGCTGCCGATCACTTTTGCGACTCTCAAGGCTTCGGGGCAGGATTCCCGGATGGCCCCTTCGGGAGCCGGGCCAAGGCGCTCGGTTTCCTTGCGAGACAGAGTAAAACAGAAGCCTCCCGCCGGGTCGGCATCCACCAGCCGCTCGAACCAGCCATCCTCGGTGCGCTCGTACTGACGGATCGGCAAGGCATCGAAGAATTCATTGGCGATGATGATCACGGGTCCATCGGGGATGCCTTCGATGGTCTCGCTCCAGGTGGGCGCATGGGGCAGATCCAAGGCGCCCAGGGTTTCCCGCTGCCGTGCCGTCAGGGTCGGGCTGATTTCCACCAGATGGGGGCGCAGCGCATCGCGATAGGGCGGCACGGCTCTTGCGGCGCGCAGCGCGTCGGCCATCAACGTGCCGCGTCCCGGTCCCAGCTCCACCAGGTTGACCTGTTCCGGCATGCCCATGGACTGCCAGGCAACGGCGCACCACAGGCCGACCAGCTCGCCGAACATCTGGCTGATTTCCGGAGCAGTGACAAAATCCCCGCCCTCGCCGAACGGATCGCGGGTCATGTAATAGCCACCCTGGTGATGGGTCAGGGCGATGCCCATGAAGTCGGCCACGGAAAGGGGACCGTCCTCGGCAATGCGTTCATTCAGAATGGCGGCAATCTCGCTCACGCGGCAGTTCCTTCGGGTTTGTGGTCAACGGGTTTTTCGGCAACGGGCTTGGATCGCCAGATAAGATACAGTCCGAGCATCATCATGGGAATGGACAGAAGTTGCCCCATGGTTATCACGTCCCACAGCAGGCCCACCTGTATATCGTACTGGCGGACAAATTCCACCGACCCCCGGGCCAAGCCATAGCCAAACAAGAAGACGCCGGTCACCAGTCCGGGGCGGTGACGCCACGGGTGGGAGCGGGCCACCAGATTAACAATGATGAATAGAACAATGCCTTCCAGCGCCGCTTCGTAAAGCTGGCTGGGGTGGCGCGGCATTGATCCGCCGCGCGGAAACACCATGGCCCAAGGGACGTCCGTCACCCGGCCCCAGAGCTCCCCATTGATGAAATTGGCGATGCGCCCGAAAAACAGACCGATGGGGGTGACGCAGGCCACCACGTCGGTGAAGGCCAGAAACGACAGGCCCCGTTTGCGGGTAAACAGGAACATGGCGATAGTCACGCCGAGCAGGCCGCCGTGGAACGACATGCCGCCCTGCCAGACCTGCAGGATCTGCAACGGGTTCTGCAAATAGAACGGCAGATTGTAAAACAGCACGAACCCGATCCGTCCGCCGAGGATCACGCCGAGGGTCGCCCAGACCATGAAATCATCCACCGCCACCGGATCGATGCGCAATGGCGAGCGCGCCCCGAACCGGCGGATCAACGCCCAGCCGCCCAGCAGCCCGGCGATGTAGGCCAAGGCATACCAGCGGATGACCAGCGGGCCGAACGCAATCAGCACCGGGTCGATCTGCGGGAAGGGAATGACGAAGCTCATGCGCCCAAGGGCTCCTTAGCGATAGGGATCGTCGGCGTCCAGATAGTCCCGCACATAGGCCGTGACCCCGTCTTCCAGCGACGTAAACGGTTTGTCATACCCCGCCGCGCGCAGACGACCCATGTCGGCCTCGGTGAAATACTGGTACTTGTCGCGGATGGATTCCGGGGTCGGGATGTAGCGCAGGTCCGGCTCCTTTCCCAAGGCCCGATAGACCGCCGAAGCCAGATCCTTGAAGGGACGCGCCGTGCCGGTTCCCACGTTATAGATCCCGCTGACCTGCGGATTATCGAGCAGCCACAGGATCACATCGACGCAATCCCCGACCCAGATGAAGTCCCGCATCTGCCCGCCGTCTTCATAGTCGGGATGGTGGGACTGGAACAGCGGCGCTGTTTCGCCAGCCTTGGCCTTGGGATAGACATGGGCGACCACGCTTTGCTGGCCACCCTTGTGATACTCGTTGGGACCATAAACGTTGAAGAACTTCAACCCGACCCATTGCGGCGGCATCGGGTCGCCGTCAATGATCCGCCGGACCGCGGCCCGGTCGAACAGGTGCTTGCTCCAGCCATAGGGATTCATTGGTCGCAGCTTGGCCAGGTGGCCCGGCTCCCGGTCATCGTTGAAACCCTGGGCGCCGTCCCCGTAAGTGGCGGCCGAAGAGGCATAGATAAAGCGTACCCGGTGCAAGGTGCACCAGCGCCAAAGATCCATGGTCAGCCGGAAATTATTCTCGAAGACCTTGTCGGCGTCGAATTCGGTGGTCGCCGATATGGCGCCCATGTGGATGATCGCTTCGATCTCCACGGCCTTGCCGTCCAGGTAGTCGAACAGACGGTCGGGATGCACCACGTCGATCAGCTCGCGCTTGCCGATGTTGCGCCACTTGTCGTTGGAGCGCAAACGATCGCAAACCACCAGGCTACGATTTCCCCGTTCCTCCAAAGCCGCCAGAATATTGGAGCCGATGAACCCGGCACCCCCCGTGACCACGATCATGGGACCCTCTTTCGTATATTGCAGACACCTTATATATAGGTCTCGCGTTTATAGGCTTCCCCGGGCGCCGCGACAAGTGCCGGAACGGGCGGTTGCAGGGGACGACGCCCCGGCGCATAATGCCGCTCGATCCATCATCGGAGAATATGACCATGCAGACCCGCAATCCCCTGTTCGACGACATGGCCCGTCTGGCCAATGGCGCCATGAGCACCCTGACCGGCATGAAGGACGAAGTGGATGCGATGATCCGTCAGCGTCTCGGGGATCTGTTGGCCGGCATGGATCTGGTCACGCGTGAGGAATTCGAGGCGGTTCAAACCATGGCCGCCAAGGCGCGCATGGAAAACGAGGCGCTGGAAAAACGCTTGGCCGCGCTGGAGGCTGCCAGTAAGCCGAAAGCGGCCCCGCGCAAGAAACCGAGTGCGGCGAAAAGCACCGATTAAGGTGTCATTACAGAGTCATTCTGTAAAATAGATCGATTTTTCCCCAGCCTTCTGAAAATTTCGCACCCTTGTCACACACAGGGCCTTGCACCCCGAGTCGGCTTCTGGCAGGCTACAGCTTGTGTAGGGAGGGTCGGCCTTCCACCACATTTCGCATGCTCCCCCACATATGGTGGAGTTGCCACGAAAGTGTAATAGGGCCGAGCCGACCTTGCGCCGCCGACGGTTCATACAACCGCCACAAGGAGGTCTCGTCCTGCCATGTTGAGCCTGCATACCGACAGTACCCTCCCCGCCAACCCCCTGGACATCGTCGAACAAGTGGTCAGCGCCTACGACTGGTCTTTCGACCGTCGAAACGAAGAGGAAATGGCAGTTCAGGTCCCTGGGCAATGGTGCGACTACAGCCTGTTTTTTGCCTGGTGCGAGGAAGTCAGCGCTCTGCATTTCACCTGCGCCTTCGACATGCGCGTCCCGGCCAAACGTCGCCAGGAAGTCCATACCCTGCTGGCGGCGGTCAATGAAAAGATGTGGCTTGGCCATTTCGGAATCTGGGATGACGAAGGTCTGCCCATGTTCCGTCACGCGGTGCTGCTGCGCGGTGCCGATGGGGCCAGCCAGGGACAGATGGAAGATATGGTGGAAATCGCGGTCGCCGAATGCGAACGTTTTTATCCGGCCTTTCAATATGTCATCTGGGGCGGCAAGACGGCGCCGGACGCCATCGCCGCGGCGATGATCGAGACCGTCGGCGAGGCCTGATTTTCCATGGGTGTCTTTGAAACTCCGCCGCTGTTGCTGGTGGGCGGCGGCAAGATGGGAGGCGCCCTGCTTGCCGGATGGATGGACCGGGGCCTGAGCGCCGACCGGGTCCGGGTCATCGAACCCAACGCCGATTTGGCCACCCGCATCACCGAGTCCCATGGCGTCGCGGTTCATGCCGCCCTCAGCGATCTACCGGACACATTCAAACCCGGTCTGATCATGTTGGCCGTCAAGCCGCAGATGATGGATCAGGTTTTGCCCGCCTATGTCCCCTTTGCCGGACAATCCTTGTTCCTCTCCATTGCCGCAGGCAAGCCGATCGGATTTTTTATCGATCGGTTGGGGCAGGGGACCGCCGTTGTCCGGACCATGCCCAACACCCCCGCGGCGGTCGGACGGGGGATCACCGCCCTTTGTGCCAATGAACGGGTGGATGCCGCTGGATGCGCCCTTTGCACCCAGCTCCTGTCGGCGGTGGGCGAGACGGTCTGGATCGATGATGAATCCCTGATGGACGCGGTGACTGCCGTCTCAGGGTCCGGTCCGGCCTATGTCTTCTTGTTGGCCGAGGCTATGGCCGAGGCCGGGGTCAAAGCGGGATTGCCTCCACGAACCGCGGCGCAATTAGCCCGGGCCACGGTGTCCGGTGCCGGTGAATTGCTGCGCCGGTCGGAAGAGGATGCCGCGCAATTGCGCATTAACGTAACCTCCCCCGGCGGTACCACCGCCGCCGCGCTCGATGTGCTGATGGCCGAAAAAGGCATGACCGACCTCATGACCAAGGCGGTTGCCGCCGCGGAAAGACGGGGGCGGGAGTTGGCGGATTGATCCGGAATCCCGTATCACCTTGAACCGACGCCACGGTGACAACACATTTTCAAGATAAAACATGTTGTCTGTTCACCGAAGCCGGGAGGTCCGCCATGGTCCGCAAAAAAAACATCTCCGACCACGACCGTCTTATCGATAGCGCCTTGAGCCTTGCCGCCGAACAAGGATGGCAAGCCGTCGACTTTCGGTCCCTTGCCGAGGCCACGGGCTTGAGTCTGGCTGCGATCCGAGGTGAATTCCGGTCCCGCGAATCCCTCTTGAGGGCCTTTGTCGAGCGCATCGACCGCGTGGTTTTGGAGCAGGGGCCCGCTGACGGAGAAACCACCCATGACAGACTGTTCGATATTCTCATGCGCCGCTTCGATGCCTTGGCCCCTTACAAGGAAGGCTTGCGGGCTGTCACCCGGAGCCTGACGTGCGATCCCGTTTCGGCTTTGGTTCTGGCCCCGACCCTGGCCGGTTCCATGGGATGGATGCTCGAAGCGGCCGACCTGTCGCCCCAGGGATGGCGCGGCCGTGTTCGAGTCAAGGCCTTAAGTACCCTGTGGCTGGCCACAGCCCGGATTTGGCTCGAAGATGAAACGACCGATCAATCAAAAACCATGGCTGCCCTGGATAAGCATTTGGGGCATTTGGAGACCCTGGCGGCATGGTGTCCTTGGGAAGGTGGGGCTCGTCAATCGGTCGTTGACGACGACCGCACCGGGGCGCCCGCTTGAGCAATCCGTAACCTCAAAAAATTTATTGTGCGCCGCAACATTTGCGTTGACGAACCGGATAATATTGCGCATACTCGGGCCGAATTGTGCACTGCAAAATCACTTTGGTTTTGCGTATAACGGTCGGAGGATGAGGCAATGACCAAACAGACCAATCCCTTCTTTAATTTCGACATGACCAAAGTGATGGCGGAGTTCGATCCCACCAAGATGATGAGCGAATTCACCAAGAACTTTGGCGATATCAAGGTGCCGGGGCTTGATCCCGAAGCCATGATGGAAACCCAACGCAAGAACTTCGAAGCCCTGACCAGTGCCAACAAAGTGGCGTTGGAAGGCATGCAGGCCGTGGTACGCCGTCAGGCCGAGATCCTGCAGCAGACCATGGACGAAATGACCAGCACCCTGTCCGGGCTGGCCGCCGGCGGAACGCCGCAGGAAGCCGCCGCCAAGCAGGTCGAGCAGGTCAAGGGAGCCTTTGAAAAGGCGCTGACCAATGCCCGCGAGCTGGCTGAAATGTCGGCCAAGTCCAATGCCGAAGCGGCCGACGCTATCAACAAGCGTTTCACCGAAAGCATGGACGAAGTGAAGCAGCAACTGCTGGCCATCAAGAAGTAGTTTCTGCCTCGGCGCGGAAGAAGGAAAAAGGGGCATCTTGTATGCCCCTTTTTCCATGCTCAAAGGGGGATGCGTAATTTGGCCCGCAGGCCGCCTTGCGGTGATTGTCCCAGTTCCACGTCGCCCCCATGGGCGCGCAGAACATCGCGGGTAATGGTCAGGCCCAGACCGACCCCTCCAGTCCCCGGATTGCGGGATTGCTCCACCCGGACAAAAGGTTTGAACACCTCTTCCCGCTTATCCTCGGGAATTCCCGGACCGTCGTCATCGACGACGATTTCCATGGCCTTGCCGCGTATGCCGGCCCGCACGAAAACATGATCTCCATAGCGCCCGGCGTTTTCCACCAGATTGGTCAGGGCGCGGCGAAAAGCATGAGGGCGAAGCGGCAGGGTCAGAGTCTGCTCCACATGCAGATCCACGGCTGTTCCTTTGCGGCGCGCCCGGCCGATGACGTCTTCCAAGAGGATATCGAGCTCCGTTGCAACGGGCGCTTCGCGTCCCTCACCGCGGGCGAAGGCCAGATAGCCTTCGAGCATATGCTCCATTTCGGAGACATCCTCTTCCAGTTCCTTTACCCCATCGCTATCCCCAAGCATGGCCAGTTGCAGCCGCATGCGGGTCAGCGGGGTCCGGAGATCATGGGAGACACCGGACAACATGTCAGTCCGTTGGGCAATCTGTCGCTGGATACGGTCGCGCATACGGATGAAGGCGGTGGCCGCCTGCCGTACTTCCCGGGCCCCTTCGGGTTTGAATTCGGGGACATCCCGAGCCTTGCCAAAGGCATCGGCGGCCCGGGCCAGGCGACGAATGGGCCGGACCTGATTGCGCATGAAGATCACCGCCACGCCGAACAGCAACAAGGACAATCCCGCCGACCAGAGCACGAAGACATAGGTGGTGGAACTGAACAGCCGCTTCGTGGGGGCAAGGACGCGCAGCACTCCGTTGGACAGCTGCACGGTAATGATGACCTGTCTTTCCAGGCTTTGGGAATCAACCTGTGCCGGTCGATGCAGGTATTCCCGTAAGGCCCGCCGCATGGTGCGGTCAAGAATACTTTCGATGGGAGGCGCCGCCGTGTTGGGCAGGATTTCGCCTTCGAGCAAAGAGACCTGCAACTGCATATGATCCTCGGCCACCGCCAACAAATGTTCGATGGCCCGATCATCATTGGAGGCATCCATCAGACGGATCAGCGAGGCGATCTCCCCCGCCACGCCGCGCGCCATGCGCAGGGAGACGGTCTCCCAATGGGTTTCGAAAAAGATGAAGGCCGAGACCACCTGTACCAAAACGATGGGTGTCACGATGATCATCAAGGATCGACCGAGCAAACTCCGAGGCAGGAATTTCTTGATGCTGGGCATGGTCGCTTAGTCCGGTCGCAGCAGGTAGCCGCGCCCGCGCACGGTCTGTAGGTAGCGCGGTGATCGGGGGTCAGTCTCGATCTTGCGGCGCAGGCGCGTAACCTGAACATCGACGCTACGCTCTCCGCCGGCAGCCCCGCTCAAGCGGGTCAGGTCTTCCCGGCTGAGCACTTCACCGGCGCGCTCCACCAGGATCCGAAGCATCTGGGCTTCGAACGAGGTCAGGCGGATAGGCTCCCCTTCGCGGCTGAGTTCTTCCCGGTCCGTATCATAATGAATATCGCCAAAGCGGACCGACTCGGTCACGGTCTCGGTCTTGGGGACCACCCGACGCAGGATGCTGTTGATCCGCAAGACCAGTTCGCGGGGATCAAAGGGTTTGCTCAGATAGTCATCGGCCCCCGCTTCCAGCCCTGAAATGCGGTCTTCCGGTTCGCCCATGGCGGTGAGCAACAAGACCGGCACGTCCATGGTGCGATGCAGGTCGGTCACCAATTCCAACCCGGTCTCGCCGGGCATCATCACATCAAGCACGATCAGATCAAAAGCCATGGCGGCCAGACGCGCCCGGGCGTCGGCGGCATCGCTGGCGGCAGTGACCAGAAAACCATTGTCGCCCAGATACCGCTTCAGCAGGTCGCGCAACCGGTCATCGTCATCGACCACCAGAATATGGGGTTGATCCTCCATGAGCGAACTATAGCCGAAGCAAACGTTCCTGCCTATCCGGGAGCGCGGGGGCCATCCACCCGAGGTCGGTCGGTTTCCTCGATCAGTTGCCGCAGCACGGCCCGAAACCCGGAGACGGCTTCTTCACCGGTATCTCCATAGGCCCGAAGAATGCGCGCCCACTGGGCTTCGGCCAACCGACGCTCAAGGGTTTGGCCCTGGTCTGTCAGGTAAAGCAGTCTTTGCCGACGGTCTGTAGGGCCGGGTTCCTGGCGCACATAGTCTTCCCGAACCAGTTGGCTCAGCACCCGGGCCAGGCTTTGTTTCGTGATCTTGAGGATATCCAGAAGGTCGCTGACCGTGCTGCCCGGATGGGCGCCGATAAAGTAAAGTGCCCGGTGATGGGCCCGGCCGAAGCCGATCTCATCAAGGATTGCATCGGCCTCGCCGGTGAAGTCCCGATAGGCAAAGAACAGCAGTTCCATGGTCCGACGAAGTTCGGCCTCGGTGGCGAAATCATTGTTTTCCAAGGGTCTGGATTTTCCCTTCCGGTTGGGCAAGGCTGCCATGCGACTCAAATATGTCAGTGTTGTTGACATATTACCCGACCAATGCTACTTCCAGCAACATCCTTTCGACACCCACCTTGATTTCGGACGATTGTTTCATGGCTGACCTCATTCCCTTCGACGACCGTGATGGCCTGATCTGGTACAACGGCAAGCTGGTTCCCTGGCGCGAGAGCACTTTGCATGTGTTGTCTCACGGGCTGCACTATGGATCCTGCGTGTTCGAGGGAGAGCGCTCCTACAACGGTGAGATCTTCAAGCTGCGCGAGCATACCGACCGGCTGATCGAGTCCGGGCGCATTCTCGGATTCGAAATTCCTTTTAGCGCCGACGAGATCGATGCCGCCTGTATCGAGACCTGCAAGGCCAACAACATTGTCGATGGCTATATCCGTCCGGTCGCCTGGCGCGGCAGCGAAATGATGGCGGTTTCGGCGCAGCAGACCAAGATCCATGTGGCCATCGCCACCTGGCCCTGGCCGTCTTATTTCAGCCCCGAGCTGCGCGAGAAAGGCATCAGCCTGAAGACCTCGCCCTGGAAGCGTCCGTCGCCGGAATGCGCGCCGGTCCATGCCAAGGCGGCGGGTCTCTATATGATCGCCACTTTGTCCAAGCACCATGCCGAGGCGGCGGGCTATACCGATGCTCTGTTGCTGGATTGGCGCGGCCAGATTTCCGAGGCCACCGGGGCCAATATCTTCATGGTCATGGGCGATGGCAAGCTGCACACGCCGATCCCCGACTGCTTTCTCGACGGCATCACCCGGCGCACGGTCATCGGCCTGGCCAAGGAGCGGGGCTACGAGGTCATCGAGCGGGTGATCATGCCCGATGAACTGCCCAAGGCGACGGAGATTTTTCTGACCGGTTCGGCGGCGGAAGTCACCCCGGTGGGCAAGATCGATGCCTTGACCTTCACCCCGGGCGACATCACCCGCACCTTGATCGATGATTACGAGCGGGCGGTGGGGAAGATCCGTTAACAGCTTGCTGAAAAAGTCCGATTTCGAGTGCGTGGCGACACATGCTTCGACAAGCTCAGCATGAGGGCCTTTGAACTTTCAACATATTAGCCTCACCCAGAGCTTGTCGAAGGGCGAGGCGGTCCGCAGGACAACACTTTTTCAGTAGCCCGTTGAAGCCCTTAAGCCCCGACCCGGCCCACGAGCGGCAGCTTAACGGCCGGGCCCAGCGGATCGATCCCGAAGACCAATCCCAATAGGTTGATCTCCAGGCCCTCTTCCTTGCCAACTGTCAATCCGGCCAGGCCGAACAGGGAGACCTGCCACCCGCTGCCACTGGGGCTGGGGGCGGCAAAGTCGCCATGGGGCAGGTAGTCCTTGCCAATGGCTGTCGGCGGCAGATCCAATCGCAGCTCAGGCACATGGCGCCCAACCCAGGCAGTGAAGGTGTTGGAGTTGGGGCCGGGCCAGACCGTGTATTCGTCGGGATAGGGATAAGCGCGCGCCACCTGGTCGATGCGTTGGATCACCGCATCGGTGCCCGGTCCGCGCAATTCGGCAATCACTTTCGGCTCGGCCCCGAACCAGCGTCCGTCGGCGGGGCGTTGCGACACCGAGACCGCTGACATGCCATGATAGGCCCGCCAGCCGATCACTTCGTAAACGGTGAAAGCCTCGGCGTTGGTCGGTTTGGCGGCGATCCAGGTATGCACCCCGAACCAGCCGCGCCAGCTCCAGGCCCGCGCCGCATAGACCTGTACCAGGGCTTCGGTCACTTGTTGCGGATCGGGCGCGATCCCTGCCGAATCCCGGCTGGCGGTGCGCCAATCGCCGGGGGCACAGGCACCGAGCACCAGTGTCACCAGGGCCAATGCCGACCAGCGCCCAGCCATGGGCTACATCCCCTCTGGCTGCCCGACCACCACGAAGGTCAGCCGGTCCGGCGTGAGCAGGCGTTTGGCGATGCGGCGCACGTCTTCGGGGGTGATGGACTCGATAAACCCGTTGCGGCGGTCCAGATAGTCCAGACCCAGATCATGAATTTGCATGCCCATCAGGGTCGCCGCCAAGGCGCTGCCGGACGTGAAACGCAAAGGATAGGAGCCGGTGAGATAAGTCTTAGCATCGCGGACCTCTTCATCGGTGGGGCCAGTGTCGCGCATCAGGTTCCACTGCTCGCGGACCACGGCGATGGTCTCGGCCGCGCGGGCATTGGCGGTCCCGGCCTCGCCAATGTAGAGGGCGGCCCGGTCCAGCGGCCACAGATCCGTGCCCACCGAATAGGCCAGTCCCCGTTTGTCACGCACTTCCTCATACAGCCGCGAGGATAAGCTGCCGCCGCCGAGGATGTAGTCCAGCACCAAGGCACCATAATAATCTGGGTCCCGGCGGGACAATCCTTGTTGCCCGAACATGATGATGCTTTGCTCCACATCCTCGTTGATGACCTGGACCTGGCCACTGAGAGTCGGCTCGGTTTCGGGCAGATCAATCTTGCCACCCGATAGGGGTAAATTCGTGAACGATCGATCCAGAAAGGCCTTGGCCCGCTCTGGCGTGATATCCCCATAGAGCCCGACCACCAACCGGTCACGGGCGAAATGGCGCTGCACGAAACCCTTGATATCGGCAATGGTCAAATCGGTAATGGTCTGCACCGTTCCCCGGATCGAGCGGCCATAGGGATGATTGGGGAATAGGGACTTCATGAAGCGGCGAGAGGCGATACTATTCGGATTCTCGACGGCACGATGGCGCCCTGCGAGGAGCAATGCCCGCATGCGGGCCACCGGCTCCTCATCGAAGCGCGGCGCGGCGAGGGCTAGAGAGAGCAGGTCTTCCGCCTCCTTCAAATTGCGGGTCAGGGTCGTCAGAGTTCCGGTAAAGCGGTCGCGCCCGGAAGAAAACGACAGGTCGACGGAAAGGTCTTCAAGCTTGCGCTGAAAAGCTTGGGAATCCAAATTCCCGGCCCCCTCGTCGAGCAACGTGGAGACCATATAGGCCAGGCCTTCCTTGCCCTCCGGTTCCAGTGCCGCGCCGCCCTTGAACCCAAATGACACATGCAAGATAGGATGGGTATGGTCTTCGATCAGCCAGGCCGTCACGCCGTTGGCGGCGGTGACCGTCTGAACCTTGGGTACGGCGGCGGCGGGAAAGGCCAGCCCCACCGCAAGGATAATCAAGAGCAGGCGTACCACGGGGGCTTGTTCCTTATTCTTCCATGTCGAGCAAGATGGCGGTCACGTGACCAGGTTGGTCAAACACTGCTTGGGCGGCCTCTTCCACGTCTTGGCGGGTGACCTCGGCAATGCGCTTGGGCCAGGATTCCACGTCTTCGATGGTCTGGCCGGTGGTCAGGGCGACGCCGAACATATGCGCGGCGGTGCGCAGGGACTCGCGGGCATAGATGGCGGAATCCAGCATGCGCTGTTTGGCCCGGGCCACTTCTTCGTCGGTGACGCCATCATTCAGCAGTTTGGAGATCTGTTCTTGAAAAGCGGCTTCCAACCTGTCGGGGTCGGTACCGCGATTGAGCTGGGCGGATAGGGCGAACCCCGTGCGGTCCAGGGAATCGCCATCGTAATGGCTGCTCACGGAGGTCGCCAGTGATTTCTCCATCACCAAGCTACGATATAGCCGACTCGTGGCGCCGCCGCTGAGCAGTTCATCGAGCACGCTCAAGGCATGAGTTCGGATGACCTCTCCCGTGGCGAAGGATGGCGCCGGATAGGTGCGCGACCAACGGGTCTGACCAGCGTTGGCATCTCGCAGGATGATCCGACGTTCGGCCTCCAGCACCGGCGACGGCGGGCGTACCCGCTCGGGCGGCGGCGCGGTGCAGGCCTTGGGCCCGTAATGCTTTTCAGCCAGCGGAAGAACGTCATCCATGGTCACGTCACCGGCCACGATCAAAATGGCATTGGCCGGGCAGTACCAGCGCTCGTAGTGGCTCATGATGTCTTGGAGAGTGATGCTCTCGATTTCCTGCTCCCATCCAATGATCGGCTGGCCATAGGGATGGTTGATGTAAAAGGCAGGCGAGGCGGCTTCGTGCAACTGGGCGCTGGGTCTATTGCCGACCCGCTGGCGCCGCTCTTCCAGCACCACCTGGCGTTCCGGTTCAATGATCGGAGCGCTGAGCGTCAGTCCGCCCATGCGATCGGCTTCCATGGCCATCATCAGCCCCAGCCGGTCGCTGGCCACGGTTTGATAATAGGCGGTGTAGTCATAGGAGGTGAAGGCATTCTCCCGTCCGCCATTGCGGGCGACGATCTGCGACATCTCATTGGGCGCGTAGTTCTCCGTGCCCTTGAACATCAGGTGTTCCAGCAGATGCGACAGGCCACCCTTGCCCGGCGGTTCATCGGCCCGCCCGACCCGATACCAAACCATGTGGGTAACCACGGGCGCCCGATGATTGGGCACCACGACGACCTGAAGGCCGTTCTCAAGGGTATCGGTTTGCGGATTGAAAATCCCCGCCACGGAGTCCGTGACGGAAATCAACAACGCGAATAGGCTAAGAAAGGGAAGCAGTCTCATGGCACCGTCGAACCGTTTGATCCTGTATGGAACATGGATCGCAATCGGAGAGACCGCAAGGGCCTCAATCAAAAATGCCTTCGAGCCAGCCCTTTTCCTTGCGCTCGATCACCGGAGTCTCACCGGTGGTGACCGGTTCGCCCAGCGCCTGATTGCTCTTGATCCGTTCGCTTTCCTTCTTCGGATCGATGATCTCTCCGGTGGGATCTTTTTTCTGCCAGAACAACAGGCTGTCGGTAAAGCCTTCGTCTTCGCGCACCAAAGCCGAGGTCTCCCGATTGACCTCTTCGCGGATGGCCGGGTCAATACCGATGGCGCCTGCGTTGCGCAACAAGGCCTCGGTCCCGGCTGTGGCCTGCGGAGGCTTGGAGTTTCGTGCGGTCCGTCCGGCCAGCATGGCTCGCCGCGCGGTGGTCGCGGGGTCGGTCACCTCGGGGCGCGCCGTGCCCGGTGCCGGAGGCCGCAGCCCGAAGTCCGGTGGCATGCTCAAGGGGGCACGGGAATAGACGGTGAACTCGTCCGGCGCCTGTTTCGTGCCGATGCCGAGGATTTCCTTGGTGTCGCTGCAACCGCCCAGGCTCAAGCCGAGGACGATGACCAATGCCGTTGTGATGCGTCTCATGACCGATCGCTCCCTGTCTCGTCCTTATTTGTAAGACTTTCCTCGCCGCCGAACAAGCTATCCGCGACCAACAGGATCGCGCCAACGGTAATGGCGGAGTCCGCCACATTGAAGGCGGGCCAATGCAGCCCCCCCATATGGACATCGAGAAAGTCCGCCACGGCGCCATAGCGGAAGCGGTCAATCACATTGCCGATGGCGCCGCCGATGATCAAACCCAGCAATAAATTCAAGCCCCCGCGCTCTGATCGACCCATCCAGACAGCGAGCACCATGACAATCACCATGGCCAGTCCGGAGAGGATCCAGACCGAATAGTCACCGCCCGAATCGAACAGGCCGAAACTGACACCGCGATTCCAGACCATGACCAAATTGAAAAAAGACGTGACTTCGATGACCTGCGGCGGCGCCATGACGCGTTCGACAATCCACCACTTGCTGAGCTGATCAAGGATCAGCACCAGCAAAGCCAGGGACAGGCCGGGAATCAATCGGATGCGCAGATCTGACATGGTCAATCCGAAATGGCCTCCGCGCAGCGACCGCAGATTCCCTCGTGGCCATGGTCGCCCACGTCGGGCAGCACCTGCCAGCAGCGTTGGCACTTCTCGCCCTCGGCCAGATTGACCATGACACCGATTCCGGCCACCGTCTCGTCGGTGAAGGCGCCCTCGGGCACCTCGCCCGCCTCGACGGTGATCTCCGAGGTGATGGCGATTTCCGCCAGATCCAGTCCATCCAGGGCCATCATTTGGTCGGTGGTGACGGTGACCGTCGGATGGGCCTGCAGGCTGGCACCGATAGTCTTGTCGGCCCGCTTGACCTCCAACGCCCCAGTCACCACGCGGCGCACCTCCCGCACGGTCGCCCATTTCTCCGCCAGCGCATCGTCGCGCCAGGACTCGGGGATTTCGGGGAACTGCCGCAGATGCACCGAGCCATCCTCCGACGGGTTGCGGGCCAGCCAAGCCTCTTCCGCCGTGAAGCAGATATAGGGTGCCAGCCAGGCCGTCAGGGTATCGAACAGGATATCGCAGACCGTCCGCGCCGCCCGGCGCCGGATCGAATTGGCCCCATCGCAATAGAGGCTGTCCTTGCGGATATCCAAATAGAAGGCCGACAGTTCCCCGGCACAGAAGTTATGCAGCTTCTCGAACAGCGGATGGAACAAGAAGTCGTTGCAGCCCTGGCGCACCTCCTGATCCATTTCCCACAGCCGGTGCAGCACCCAGCGTTCCAGTTCCGGCATCTGCTCCATGGGGAGGCGTTCGCCCTCGCTCCAGCCATTCAGATTGCCGAGCAGGAAACGGAAGGTGTTGCGCAGACGGCGATAGACATCCGCATGCTGCTTGAGGATCTCCGGGCCGATGCGCAGGTCTTCGGAATAGTCCGAGCCCAACACCCACAGACGCAGGATATCGGCGCCCTGATTATTGTAGACGTCCTGCGGAGAGACGATGTTGCCCAGGGACTTGGACATTTTCTGACCGTCTTCGGCCATGACGAAGCCATGGGTCAGCACCGCTTCATAGGGGGCCACGCCCCGGGTGCCGCAGGATTCCAGCAACGACGAATGGAACCAGCCACGATGCTGATCCGAGCCTTCCAAATACAGGGAAGCAGGCCATTTGAGGTCCTCGTTGGGTTCCAGCACGAAGCTATGGGTACAGCCGGAATCAAACCAGACGTCTAGGATATCGGTGACCTGATCATAGTCTTCGATCTTGTAGCTATTGCCGAGGAAATCCTGTCCGTCGCGATTGAACCAGACGTCGGCGCCGCCCTCGCGGAAGGCATCGACGATGCGGTCGTTGACTCCCTGATCGCGCAGCGGCTCGCCGGTTTTCTTGTCGACGAACACGGCGATGGGTACGCCCCAGGCGCGCTGCCGCGAGACACACCAGTCCGGGCGGCTTTCGATCATGGACCGCAGCCGGGTCTGACCTCCGGCGGGCACGAAGCGGGTCTCGTCGATGGCCTTCAACGCCTTGTCGCGCAGGTCGTTGGTGTCCATGGAGATGAACCACTGCGGCGTATTGCGGAAGATCAGCGGTGCCTTGGAGCGCCAGGAATGGGGATAGCTATGCACCAGCTTGCCCTTGGCCAGCAGGTTTTCCGCCTTGGCCAGCTCGCGCATCACCGCCCAGTTGCCGGGAAAGTCGAACTTGCGCGGTCCCTTGACCTCCAACACCTTGATCCCGGCGAACAGCGGCACATGATCGAAAAAGGCGCCATCCGGGCCCACCGTGTCGGGCACGGCCACACCGTTGGCGATGCCCAACTCCCAGTCATCCTGGCCATGGCCAGGGGCGATATGCACGAAGCCGGTGCCCGTATCCACCTCGACAAATCCGGCGGGCAGCAGACGGATGTCGAAGTCGTAGCCGCCCTCGTGCAGCGGGTGGCGGCAGATGGTCCCGGCCAGGTCCGAGCCCGTCAGGCGATGGACGATCTCGTGGCTTTCGATCCCGGCGGTGGCACAGACTTCGCCCACCAGGGCCTCGGCAACGATGATCTTGTGCCCTGGCTGGGCGCCTGATTTCTCGCCCGCACCGGTGACTTCCAAGACCACATAATCGATGCCCTCGCCATAGGCCACGGCGCGGTTGCCGGGGATGGTCCAGGGGGTGGTGGTCCAGATGATCACCGAGGCGCCATCGACCTCGGGCACCGATGGCGTGGCCACCGGAAAGCGCACATAGATGGTGGTCGAGGTATGGTCGTAGTATTCCACCTCGGCTTCGGCCAGGGCGGTCTTTTCGACACAGGACCACATGACCGGCTTGGCGCCCTTATAGAGTCCGCCGTTCATGACGAACTTGCCCAGTTCACCGACGATCTTGGCCTCGGCCTCGAAAGACATGGTGGTATAAGGGGCATCGAAATGGCCTTCGACCCCTAGGCGCTGGAACTCCTCGGCCTGAATACCGATCCACGATCCGGCGAAGTCGCGGCATTCCTGACGGAACTCGGGCACCGGCACGGCGTCCTTGTCCTTCCCGGCGTCGCGGTATTTTTCCTCGATTTTCCATTCAATGGGCAGGCCGTGGCAGTCCCAGCCGGGGATGTAATAGGCGTCCTTGCCCATCATCTGCTGCGACCGGTTGATCACGTCCTTGAGGATCTTGTTCAGGGCATGGCCGATATGCAGATGGCCGTTGGCATAGGGCGGGCCGTCATGCAGCACGAATTTCTCGCGGCCACGGGCATCGGCGCGCAGCTTTTTGAACAGCTCGGTCTGTTTCCAGCGTGCCAGGATCTCCGGCTCTTTTTTGGCCAGGCCGGCGCGCATGGGAAAATCGGTCTTCGGCAGGAAGAGGGTGTCTTTGTAGTCGACGCTCATGGATTTGCTCTCGAAAAGCGGGGAACGGTGGGCGAAGGACGGACAAACCCGCGCGCGAGCCGTATCGCGGCCCCCAGGGCGCGGGTCAGATAATTCGCCCGATCTCCCGGAAGGCCGGGGACGGCGCGGCTTGGTGCATGCAGGCGCTCATGGGCGCGGACTATACGGTCCCGCCGCCCGGGGGGCAAGGGTTAGCGACGTTATTGTGCTAAGATCTCTCGAGCCTGAGCGCTGTCTTTGCCGATCTGGGTTTGCAATTCGGTCAGACCGTTGAACTTGCGTTCTGGCCGCAGGTGTTCGATCAGCGCGACCCGTAGATGCTTGCCGTACAGGTCCTCGTCGAAATCGAACAGATGCACTTCCAGGGTCACGCCCTGGGTTTCGTAAGTGGGGCGCATGCCCAGGTTGGCCACGCCGTCGATCCAATGGGTTTCGCCACCCTGGTCGACCCCGGCCCGCACCGCATACACTCCGAAAGAGGGATGGATATACTCGCCCAGATGGACGTTGGCGGTGGGAAAGCCGATGGTCCGCCCGCGTTTGTCGCCATGTTCCACCCGGCCCTCGATCTCGAACGGGCGCCCGAGCACCGCCGCCGCGCCACGCGGGTCGCCACTTTGCAGATAGTCGCGCACCCGGGTGGAGGAATAGGGTTCGCCGCCGTCGTCGGTCACCGCCGGAACACAGGTAAAGCCGTAGCCATGTTCCTGGCCCATGGCCAGCAGCATCTGGCAGTTTCCGCGCCGCTTGGCGCCGAACTGGAAATCGTATCCGGCGATCACATGACTGGCCCCCAAGGCGCCCACGACGATCTCGTCGACAAAGGATTCCGCCGGATGCTTGGCTAGAGCCATGTCGAAATGCAGCACCACCATGAAATCGACGCCCATCTCCTCGATATGGCGCGACTTGATGCGGAACGGAGACAGCCGGAACGGTTCTTGATCCGGTTTGAACAGCAGCCGGGGATGAGGCTCGAAGGTCAATACACCCCACGGCACCGAAGGATCGCCGGCGCGCGCGATCAATCCCGCCTCGCCGATCACCGCCCGGTGGCCCAGGTGAACGCCGTCGAAGTTGCCGACCGCCACGGCCCCGCCCTTTAGTTCCGGCGGCAGGCCTTCGTAATGCCGAAAGATACGCATGGGGCCGGAAGGTGCCCGCCGGTCGGCGCCGGGTCAAGGGGAAATGCGGCCAAGCTTGAGGTTCGCCGCGACCGGGGGAGACTGATCCAGCGACGAAAGGAATTCAGCCATGACCACTCACGCCGCCCTTTGGGCCCGGGACCGCGACCTCTCTCCGGTGGCGGTGGACTGGGTCCTCGCCGTGATGCTCAAGACCATCGACGGCAAATGCAAGATGGCTGCCGGTGATGAAGGGCTTCAAGGCACGGCTACGGGCGGAGGGGTTGTCGGGGGCGCGGTGAGGAGCCGTTGATCCCGGGTCACGCGAACCCACACCATACCGCCTCAAATCCTAGTTCTTTGATATTTTTGATTTTGCCACTATTATATATGAATTCGCACATGAGAGTGGCAAAGTTATGGACTTCAATGAGATAGATCTGGATGGTCGCCGCCGTATCGTTGACATGACACAGATCCATGACGCTCTGGCTCATGTGCGTGCCGACCTTGATCATCGGTTCGCGGGCTCCATGCGATGGGTATCCCGCAATGGGACGGACTATCTCTACCGGAAATTCAAGGCCTCGGAAAAGTCTCTCGGCCCACGATCCCTGAAAACGGAAGAGGCCGATCGATTATTCCGCGATGGGCGGGATGAAGCCAAGGCCCGGGAGGCCCGCCTAAAGAAACAACTCGATCAGGCCGCTCCCATCCTCCGGGCCTCGAACCTCGGTAGGGTCCCCGTGATTACCGCGAAGATCCTGCGCAGGCTTGCGCGCGACGGCGTTCTGGGCCGTGACCTGATCGTCGTCGGGACAAATGCACTCTATGCCTACGAAGCCCATGCCGGGGTCCAAATCCGGGCCGGACACCTGGCCACCGGCGATGTTGATTTGCTGTTTGATGCGCGCCGAGGGCTGCGATTCTGTTCCGAAGAGCTCCGGCAGGAAGGCCTGTTGCGTATCCTGCAACGGGTCGATCGCAGCTTCACGGGCCAGGGCTACCGGGCCTCCAACAACGACGGCTTTTACGTCGATCTGATCCGCCCCGAATCGCGCCACGAAGTCGCCACCAATCCAGCGGACCGGATTGTCGATGACGATCTTGTCGCGACGCCGGTCTTGGGTCTGGATTGGTTGCTGAGTGTTCCAAAATTCGAACAGGTTGCCGTCGGTGAAGACGGGCTACCGGTCCCCATGGCGGTCATCGATCCTCGGGCCTTTGCCCTACAAAAAGCCTGGCTCGCCCGCCGCCCGGATCGCGATCCCATCAAAAAGGTTCGCGACCAGGCACAAAGCGATGTCGCCGCGGAACTGGCGGCTCGGTACTTCGGGATGGACATGGATGA